>CASFWX010000032.1 GCA_949298545.1 uncultured Verrucomicrobiota bacterium
ATTTAATCCAATGCTTTTAAATAAATATTGAAAATGATTTTTTTATTAAAAATCATTTTATTATACATGTAAATAATCGGCCGTAAAAATAAAAGAAAGGGATCCTGGTAAGGATCCCTTGAGAATATAAAAATATGATGATTTAGGGTCTCAGAGAGACCTTGTTCATCGTGGCATAAAATACCTAAAATATAATTTGCAATAATGCTCTTTATTTAGAGTAGCAAATGTATATTCATAGGGTATTACGCCCATATCGGTCGAATTCTTAACGGAACTTTGGGTATTGAGCCAATCACTCGTATTTTGCACGATCTTCGTCTTTCCGATTGCCTTGATTAGCGCGTCGGAATAAGCTTTTTCGCGCGTCTTGCCGAATCCCGTAACCATTTCAGTCTCAAGATACCAATTTTCCGGTATTTCGTCCGTAAAATTGATTCTCATCATGCAAATGACTTTAGAACTATCGACAAGAAACACGGTATCTTTGACCAGATACCTATCCTTAGAACCTACCATTTTGCGAGACGCGTCGATTGCGAGCGCTTCAGCCTCTTCCGGAGTCCTACCCCAGACGAGAACTTTCACATCCACGACATGTTTCCTGGCCTTTACAACCTTTTTCTTTGGAGCGGCCTTTGCGCCCTTGGGATTTTTGGCTTTATTTTGCTCGGAAACAGCTTCAGTGAAGGACTTGGCTGAAGCTATCAGCTTCGATTTGTCAGGAACAAGGCTCTTTGCCTTGTCGGGTGCAGCGACCGACTGCACTCCGACCATAGGCGGGGGCGTAAGAGCCTTGGATTGCTGTTTCGCGGCTGTCGGGGTTGCCTTATTCGCCGCTTTGGCGGCTCCTTTGGCATTAGTAGAAGTTTTTGCCGCGACCGCAACTGGAGACGATTTAGCCGCATTTTTTGCGGCCTGCGCCCCATACGCGTCAACTGACAATATTATCGAAAACGCGCATGCGCAAACGATAAATTGTCGGACAGTATTCATTATAATCCCCCCGGACATAATTACTTCCTCCAAGTGTGTTTTATTTAAAAATTTATCTTATTTGTCAAATTTTTTTTTTGTTTTTTTATCTTTTCGTTGAATTTTTCGATCGGAGCTTCATTTATATCCGGGAGCCAGCATGGAAAATTTAAATTTTTCTTTTAATCTAATAGACAATTCAACTTGGATTTGTTCTCCTGACTGTTAAAATTTCACTCTTGCTTTGAGATCTTGAAAAATCCCAACATGGCGGTTCAGATCCGCGACAAAACCACAAAGCGAAATAAAGAAAAAAATATTTTGACGCCATCGCTTTTTTATGCGAGACTGAGGCATTGATTTTTTATTGACGTCATGCCCGCAAGAAACACCGATTACAATCACGCCGAAATAGAAAAATTTTGGCAGAAAAGATGGGACGCCGAAAAGACTTTCCGCGCCGAAAACAGCTCTTCGAAGAATAAGTACTATATATTAGACATGTTTCCATATCCTTCCGGCGCGGGACTTCACATAGGGCACCCGGAAGGCTACACCGCCTCCGACATAATTGCGCGCTATAAAAGGGCTCGCGGGTTTAACGTATTGCATCCGATGGGGTGGGACGCCTTTGGGCTTCCCGCCGAACAATACGCGGTAAAAACCGGCACGCACCCCGCCAAGACCACCGCGGCGAATATAGACAATTTCCGCAAGCAAATAAAAAGCATAGGGTTTGCTATAGACTGGGACAGGGAAATAAACACCACAGACCCGATGTACTACAAATGGACGCAGTGGATTTTTTTGCGTCTCTTTAAAATGGGCTTGGCGTATGTCGACGAAAAGCCCGTATGGTGGTGCCCGCAACTCGGCACTGTTTTGGCAAACGAAGAAGTTGTGGACGGCAAGAGCGAAGTTGGAAAATTTCCGGTGGAACGCCGGAAATTGCGCCAGTGGGTTCTAAAAATAACCGCCTATGCCGACAGGCTTCTGGAAGGCCTCGACAAGCTCGACTGGCCGGATTCAACCAAGCGCCTCCAAAAGAATTGGATAGGCCGTTCCGAAGGCAGCGAAATTGATTTTGAAATAGCGGATTCTGAAGCCAAGGGCGAAAAATTGCGCGTATTTACGACGCGCGCCGACACCTTATACGGCGCCACATACATGGTAATAGCTCCCGAGCATCCCCTCGTTCCCAAGCTGACCTCACCCGAACGGCGCAAAGAGGTTGAAGCATACGTAAAATCCGTTTCATCAAAGAGCGACCTCGACAGAACAGATTTGGCAAAGGATAAAACCGGCGTTTTCACCGGCGCCCACGCGATTAATCCCGTAAACGGGGAAAAAATCCCGATTTGGATAGCCGACTATGTCCTGATGAGCTACGGAACCGGAGCTATTATGGCAGTTCCCGCACACGACGAGCGCGACTACGATTTTGCCGTAAAATTCAATCTTCCCATAATAAGGGTAATCGACAAAAAAGCCGGCGGCGGCGGCGAAATACCCCTGCCCTTTACAGACGTAGGAACGATGATGAACTCGGGGGAATGGGACGGAACTCCGAGCCTTGAAGGCAAGTTCAAAGTCACGGAAATGCTCGCCAAAACCGGGCGAGCCAAAAGATCGGTAAACTACAAGCTGCGCGACTGGCTTTTCTCAAGGCAGCGCTACTGGGGCGAACCTTTCCCCATTCTATGGGTATCCCAGAAAGCCTACGAGGAGGCTTCAAAGAGCCCCGCATGGAGCGGAAATATGCCCTCGGAGCCGATCAAATACTCTGCCGGCAAAGAAGTTCTATATGCCCTTCCCCTTGCCGATTCCATGCTTCCCCTCACCCTTCCGGAAGTAGAGAATTACAAGCCTTCGGGAACTGGAGAAAGCCCGCTTGCGCACGCGGACCAATGGCTCAACGTCAAAATAAACGCCGCCAGCGGAGAAATCAGATCCGCTTCTGATGCCTCGGCGAACGGCCCCGAATGGTTCGACGCCCGCCGCGAAACAAATACTATGCCCCAATGGGCCGGTTCGTGTTGGTACTATCTCCGTTATTGCGATCCGCACAATGCGGATCTCCCCATCGGGAAAGAGGCGGAAAGCTACTGGGGCACCCCGGATTTCTATATCGGCGGAGCAGAACACGCCGTCTTGCATCTCCTCTACGCCCGATTCTGGCACAAGGTCCTCTTCGACTGCGGAATCGTAAAAGACGACGAGCCCTTTAAAAAGCTTTTCCACCAGGGCATAATACTCGGCCAGCTCGAATTTACAGGCTACAAGAAAAACGGCAAGTGGGTCGGGCTCTCGGAAGCCGACGGAGCCCAGCCGGTAAGCCTTTCGGAGGCTGAAGTTGAAAAGAGCGGATCGGGATTCGTGCTAAAGTCCGACAAAAGCATAAGCGTGGACGCGCGCTCCTTTAAAATGAGCAAAAGCCGCGGGAATGTAGTCAACCCAGACGACATAATATCAAATTACGGAGCAGATTCCCTCAGGCTCTATGAAATGTTTCTCGGCCCTCTCGAGGATCAAAAGCCGTGGAATACAAACGGCATCGAAGGAGTTTCAAGATTTCTCAAAAAAGTGTGGCGCGAGTATATCGGGCAGGACGGAGAAATATCCCCAAAAATTTCCGACGGATTTGCGGACTCGGCGGAACTTTTGAAACTTCTCAACGAAACAATCAAAAAAGTCGGTTCCGACATTGAAAACTTGCGTTTCAATACCGCCATATCCCAAATGATGATTTTCATGAGCCTATTCCAAAAACAGGAAAAGGTGTCGAAGCAGTCGGCGGAAAAATTCCTCAAGCTTCTGGCGCCCTTCGCCCCGCACATCTGCGAGGAGATATGGAACAGGCTCGGCAACAATGAAAGCATTTCCAAGTCTCCATGGCCGGAAGCAGACGAAACGCATCTGGTCGACAATGTCCTGAAGATGGGCGTACAGGTGAATGGAAAGCTTCGCGGAGAATTGTCGGTCGAGGCGGGAGCTTCGCCCAAAGAAATTTTGGACATGGCCAAAGGCCTCGGCAATGTCAAAGCCTTCATAGATTCAAAGACGATAGTTAGGGAGATTTGCGTTCCCGGTAAAATCGTCAACATAGTCGTTAAATAATAATATGAAAAGAACACTCGCTGGCCTATTGTTTTCGGCGCTCTGGATATGCAGCAACGCCCTTGCCGTCCTGCCTCCCGCAGATTCCGATAAAATGTCCGAAGGCATGGTCTATATCCACACTTCCCGCAACTCCCCGCAATTCAAGCGCTACGGCAAGGAAATAAAAGTTTCGCGCGAAGACCTAATTCCGGCAAATGGACTCTCCATCGAATGCGAGGAAGGGCAATATCTCACCATCGTATTTTCGAACAGGACTGCTCTCTATGTGCCGGGCAAAGCGAGCATCTGCATAGAGGACTTCAAGCAAGTCAGGCCTTTCAGGAGCTTTCTAACTGACGAACGGGAGGCGACGCGCTCGTCCATCAATTTAAAAATTGACTTCGGCAAATGTTATTTTACAAGCCTTATCCCGCGCCCGATGAGCATATTAAGGATAAAAACCCCCTTCGGGACCCTGGAACCGCACAGCAACGCCTTTGTCTTAAATTGCCAAACCTCGTCAATGGGCGCCTCCCTCATAGAGGGACACGCCGCTTTCTTTGGAATGGACGGAAAGAGAGACTTCATACAGCAAAAGCAAACCGGCATTGTGGAAAAAGCCCAGTCGCACGACATGTATCCGCTAAAAATCGAACCTCTTTCAATAACGCTATCGAGCAAATATTCCCCGGATTTATCCCTCTCAAAGATGGCTCTTCAGACTGTCGATTTTAGATTCGACGCGAACGGCAAAATGGAAGCCTCGCGCTTAATTCCAAAAGAATTTCTCATAAGGCGCGGAAAATATGACTACCGCAAATAAACTGTCGCAATTTCTTCCCGGCGATTTTTCGCCGAAAGAGACAGTCGCCTTGCTCGCCGGCAAGGGCGCCTATCCGGATATTGTGAAATCCAAA
Organism: uncultured Verrucomicrobiota bacterium; assembly: GCA_949298545.1. Taxonomy (GTDB): domain Bacteria; phylum Verrucomicrobiota; class Verrucomicrobiia; order Opitutales; family Intestinicryptomonadaceae; genus Merdousia. The sequence continues at coordinate 4,992 of CASFWX010000032.1, forward strand.
CTCGACGCTGCGGGAATAAAAAGCGTTCTAATCGCCTTTGAAGATGAAACTTCGCCGGAATTGTATTCGTCGTATCCCGAAAGTTCCCGCCACCTTCAAAATGTCGGACAGCTCGGGCGCCTTTTAAAGAATCTGGAAAAAAGCCGGGCGCGCTATGCCATCATGGCAGGGCAAATCACGCCGAAAAAACTTTTCAAAGGCATGAAGCCCGACCTGAAGGCCCTCCTTACCCTCGCCAAACTTCCCCGCCGAAATGCGGAAACTATATTCGGAGCCATAGCAAAGGAAATGGGTAAAATCGGGGTAGAAATGCTGGACGCGAGAAGTTTTCTCGACGATTCCATAGCTCCCAAAGGTTTTTTTTGCGGCAACTCGTGGAATCTGCGCGAGGACAGCGTTGTGCACGCGATGAATATCGCCCGCGAGATTGCGCGCCTGGACATCGGGCAGTCGTGCGTAACCTCCCGGGGCACAGTGATAGCTGTCGAAGCATTTGAGGGCACGGACAAGATGATAGAGCGCGCCGGGACGTTCGAAGCAAAAGACATGATTTTCGCAAAAACCGTAAAGCCCCGCCAAGACTACCGCTTTGACGTGCCTGTAATAGGCGAGCGGACAATCCGCAAACTGGCGGCGGCCAACATAAAAAACGTCGTTCTCGAAGCGGGCCGCGTAATAATCCTCGAAAAGGAAAAAGTGCGCAAATCCGCCTTGGAATCGGGCGTAAAAATATTCGGCCTATAAATTTTGAACACATATGAATCTTGAAGAGAGAAAACAAAAATTGCGCGAGGAATACGGTTGGTTTAGCGATCCACAAGAGCTCTTTGAGTATATAATAGGACAAAGTAAAATTCTTGAACCACTCGACAAATCCTTAAAAATAGACGAATTTATAGTAAAGGGCTGCGTATCGAGCCTGTGGCTGGTTCCGTCGTTCGACAAGGATAAAAATATATGCTCTTTCCGAAGCGATGCTGATTCTCTCGTCACCCGCGGAGTGGCGGCAATCGTCTGCAAGCTGTGCTCAGGCCTTCCTCCGGACGAGATTTTGTCGCTCGATCCGTCATTCATGGACGAACTCGGCATAGCCTCACAACTCTCTCCCAACAGGCGCAACGGCCTGGGCGCCCTGCTCTCTAAAATACGCGAGTTTGCCCAACTGTGCAAAAGATCCGAGTAAAATAAAAATAAAAGCTTGAAAAGCCGGTGCTCTACGACAATATCTTTTATTTAAAAGACGGGTTTTCACAATTCCCGCCGGTGTTATTTTTTGCAGATAAACCAGAACCCAAAATATTAAATTAGATGAAAAAAATATTCGCAGTACTGTCCCTTGCGGCGCTTTCAACCTTCGCTTTCGCCGCGATATCCAACGCCCAGGAATCGTCAACTGACGTCCCCGCGGCCGATGCTCCCGCAAAGGATAAAGCCCCAGAAATCCAGTCAAAATCCCTCGGGGATCTTTGGCGCGCGGGCGGAATAACAATGTATCCCCTCGGCCTTTTCGCCGTATTTGGAACGACGCTCATAATATATAATTTCATAGCCATACGCAAAAAGAAGTTCCTCAATCCCGAAGGTGTTAAGAGCGTCATAGAGTTCGTAAACCAAATGAATATTCAAGGGGCAATAGACTATTGCGAAAAGCACCCCTCGCCCATCACGAATATACTCGGCGGTGGACTGTCAAGGGCTGACGAAAAGTCCATCGATCTCGACGACGTCACAAACGCGATGGAAGAATCGTCCGTAGAGGAATTCGCAAATCCGTATGTACTGATAAACTACCTCTCGGTTATAGCCTCCCTGGCGCCGATGTTGGGTCTGTACGGTACGGTCTCCGGCATGGTCAAGGCGTTCAACACGATAGCCGCCGAAGGTGCCGGCAGCGCCTCCAAGCTCGCCGACAACATTTCCGAAGCGCTCATAACCACCGCTGCTGGAATGATCATCGGCATTCCCGCCATGTTCTTCTTCTTCTTCTTCAAGAACAAGTACGGCGCCATTATTTCCGGCTCCAGCCGCATAATAGGCGACGTCATCTACACGATGAAAATGTCCATGAAATACGGGCCGCAAGACTTGAGCGCCATCGAAGCCGACGTCAGCGGAACTCCCGCGGATGTGGTGGAAGCGGCCGACAAGGAAAACAAATAAAAATTTCCCGCTAGCCCGATATGAAAATTTGGAAACCAGCAGACAACGACGGTGACTTCAACTTGACCCCCATGATTGACATCGTCTTCCTGCTAATCACCTTCTTTATGACGGTGACAAGTTACGCCAACGCCGAATTGATTCAAGTTGCCATGCCCATAGCTCCGGAAGCCAAGGTTCCAGAAGACGTGGGCGACAGGCAATTTATATCAATCTCCGAAAACGGAACGTATTTTCTCGGAGCGTTCAAGTCGGATCTCGACGCAATAGAAGACGCTCTCGCCAGAAGAAACGCTGTAAAGGGTTTCAAAGGCGCATACATTCGCGCCGACGCGCACACTCCGCACAAATACGTCAGCGATTTAATGCAGCGTTGCGCAAAAGCCGGCGTGTATAATATTCTGTTTGGAACCTTGAAAGACAGCAAATAACATGGCCAAAGACAATTCAGTTCTCGAATCGGAAGACCGTTTCGACATGACGTCCATGATAGACGTAGTCTTCCTTTTGCTGATTTATTTCATGTACCTTCCCATACAGCAGGAGGCTGACCTAATATTTTCCATTCCGGCAGAAGGCGCTCCGCAGGAAAATGTTGCGATGCCGAGCGAACAGGTAATCGAAATCGCGCCCGACGGAAGCGTATTCCTCAACGGTACGCCAGTGGACCACCCCGAGGCAGTGGAGCTGCAGGAGCTCGCCTCTACCCTCTCAAGGCTTAAGAAAAGCGCCGACAGGAGCGGAATATCCACCATAGTCTCGATATATCCGGACGCAGATTCGCCCCACCAGGCATCAATATCAGTCCTCGACGCCTGCGCCAAGGCTGGGATAAAGCAGGTATCTTTCGCAGAAGCGAATTAGCAAAAGTCTCATTTCCCATCAAAGCGGACCCTCTAACCGGTGTCCGTTTTTTTTTGCCATATGATTAAATACTTTTGCAGCGACCAGCCGTTAAAAGCCCCGCTTTGCCAAAAATGCTTTTTACCGCGGAATAAATAAAAGATTGAAAAAAGCGCAAATGAACCAAGTATTCTAAAATCAAACAGCCATTAGACAAAAACTTAAAAGATGAAAGCTTGCGAACTCTTTGACCTTCCAACTTCACTCGAACGATTTTCGGAATTTTTCAAGCCGGAAATGTCCCCATGGGAGTGGGTCAAAAACATAAGAGCCGCTCTTGAAAGTGTCGATTTCTCCAAACTCGAAACTAAAAAAGACATTCCCGAAGGTGTTTCCATTAAAGGAGACGTCTATATACACCCAAGCGTAAAGCTTCCTCCTTTCGCACACATTGTCGGCCCCGCTTGGATTGGCGCAAATACGGAAATGCGCGTCGGCTGTTTTGTAAGGGGATATGTGATAGTCGGCGAAGCTTGCGTGCTTGGAAACTCTTGCGAGTATAAAAATAGCCTTTTGATGGATAAAGTGGAAACTCCCCACTATAACTATGTGGGCGATTCGGTTCTCGGCACGAAATCGCACCTCGGAGCGGGAGTAATATGCGCGAATTTGCGTCTGGATCGCACAAACGTGGTCGTAAATATTCCAGAGGGGCGCATAAACTCTAATATGCGCAAACTCGGAGCGATGGTCGCAGAAGGAGCGGAAGCCGGTTGCAATTCGGTCCTTCAGCCCGGAGCCATACTAATGAAACGCGCGATAGTTCTCTCATGCGTTCCATTCAAAGGCTATCTCGAAGAAAATACCATGGCGGGGCCAAAGCTTCAGCTTAGAAAACTTCCGCGTTTCGGATTCTAATGCTATTTTTTTAGTCTCGGCATTTTTATCGGCTCGGCGGCATTTATTTTCTCCAAGCCATTGGAGCATTTTTATAAATCAACATAGACTGCTTTAATTTTTCCAGAAGCTTAAAAGATATAAACCATAAATAAATCGCCTCCTTGAAAAATTGTTCCGCCTCCGCGACTTTCGACTCATTTGCAGCGCACTTCCAGATTTCGCCTTGGGGCATTTTTAGGATTTTCAACGCCGCCAAACACAAAAAAATTCACCTTGCATTAAATCAAGGCGAATTGAGCAAAAATTCAATTATTTTTGGAACAAGCGTAGGGCAAATTTTTTTACATCTTTCTAAACAAAAGCGCCCCGTTGTGTCCTCCAAATCCGAGGTTCGTACTTATTGCGACATTGATATTGGCTTCCCTCGCCGTATTCGGGACATAGTCGAGATCGCATTCAGGATCAGGATGCTCGTAATTGATAGTCGGCGGAACAACGCCGGTTTCAATGGTCTTTGCGCAAACTGCGGCTTCCATGGCGCCAGAAGCGCCGAGCATATGGCCTGTCATACTCTTAGTGGAGCTAACCATGAGTTTTTTCGCGTAGTCGCCGAAAACCTTGTGTATTGCAGCGGTTTCTAACTTGTCATTATATGGAGTAGAAGTCCCGTGCGCGTTAATATAGTCGACTTGCTCGATAGATACTCCAGCATCCTCAATAGTGCGAATAAGGCACTGGGCCAAACCGCGCCCTTCGATGTCGGGACTCGTTATGTGATATGCGTCGCAAGTGGCGCCGTATCCGGATATCTCGCAATAGATTTTCGCACCGCGCTTAACGGCGTGTTCATATCGCTCAAGAACGATGACACCGGCGCCTTCGCCCATGACGAAACCGCACCTGTCGGCGTCAAACGGCCTTGAGGCGCGCGACGGCTCGTCGTTAAAATTGGTCGCCATTGCCTTCATCGCGCAAAAACCCGCAAAGCTGAGCGGGGTGACGGCTGCTTCGCTGCCGCCGGCGAGAATTATGTCTTCGCGCCCCATTTGCAGATGCAACAGAGCCTCGCCTATCGCGTGCGTTCCCGTGGCGCATGCGCTAACAACGCTAAAATTTACGCCTTTGGCACCGAGATCTATGGCCACAACGCCGGAAGACATGTTGGCGAGAAGATTTGGGATCATAAATGGCGAAACCCTGCGCGGTCCGCGTTCGATAAACGCCCGCGCCTGGTTTTCTATGGTATCCATTCCGCCGACGCCCGAACCTATGAGCACGCCGAAACGCTCGCGGTCGATTTTTTCGAGATCTATACCGGCATCCTTGACAGCCAGCTTTGCCGCCGCCACCGCGAAATGGGTGTACCTGTCGCTCCGACGAACCTCCTTCGGATCCATATATAGCGATGCATCGAAATTTTTACATTCCGCGGCGACTTGACAGTTCAAATCGGACGCGTCGAACAAACTGACCTTGCCCACGCCATTTTTTGAATGGCTCAAAGCGTCCCAAAAGGACTCTATGCCGTCTCCAAAAGGAGAAATTACGCCGAGCCCGGTAATCACGATTTTTTGTTTTGGCATATTTTTTTAATTATAGAGTTCTTAATTTTTACCGCAGATGCGGCATTCGGATAACAAAACGACCCGTACAAACCGGCTAAGCGGGACGGGTCGGTGGGAATAACCTGTCGGATAAAGGAACTAATCCTTCTTTGATTTGGCTTCGATATACTCGATAACCTTGCCGACAGTCGTGAGTTTCTCGGCATCGGATTCGGGAATTTCGCTTCCACCCATCTGATCCTTGAACTCTTCTTCGAACGCCATTATGAGCTCAACGGTGTCGAGCGAATCTGCTCCGAGGTCGTCAATAAAGCTGGCCTCGGGGGTGATTTGCTCTTCATTTACGTTGAGCTGGTTTACGATGATGTCCTTTACCCTTTGTTCTACGTCTGACATAAGATTGCCTTGTTTAAAGCACAATGGAAAAATTTTTTAGCGGAAATGTAAAGCTTTTATTTTTTCATTCCGCGCGGAGAATTCTAAAACGGCAAAAAAAAGAAAAAAAGACTTTTCAAGAAGTGCAAAATCGCCCATCATGTATTTGCCTTTTTTTATTATAAAAGGATATAAACATAAAACTTCACCCTATTATGAAGAATAAGATAAGCGTATCGTTATGCGCGTTGTTTTGCGCATATGTGGCATGCGGATCCGGATTCCAAGTTTTGGAACAGGGAGCCGCAAATATCGGGACCGCCATGGCTGGCGCCACCGCAAACGCGAGTTCGGACGCCTCGTCCGCATTCTGGAATCCGTCCGCAGCGGTATTCACTAATCTGCCCGCCGGCGCAACGCGCGTGGACGCAGGCTCTAATTTTGTGATACCTTCTTTTGAATTTAGAAACAATGGGTCTACAAACCCAGCCGGAAATTCAGGTTCGGACGGCGGCAATGCCGGCGAACTCGCTGTAATTCCGAATCTTTGGATCGTCCATAAATTTACCGACGATATGGCGCTCACATTCAGCGGAACTTCGACTTACGGACTGGAAACAAGGTACGACGACGATTGGATCGGCAGATTTCAAGGGATAAGATCCGACCTGGTAAATTTCGACCTCAATCCCAGCATAGCATACAGTCCGGTAGAATGGCTTTCCCTATCGGTTGGAGGCTCCTTGCAATGGATGCACGCCGAACTTACCCAGGCCGTAGATATGCCCGCCCTCGGCTATCCGATCGCAAAGCTTACCGGATCGGGATTATCCGGAGGAATGAATGCGGGATTCACCATAAAATATCATGAAAACGGGCGTTTCGCCTTCTCGTGGCGCAGCCAGGTCAAACACGACATATCTGGCAACTTCCACCTGTTTGATACCGTTGTAAACCCCATAAGTTGCGACATCACCCTCCCCCAAACATTCAACGTCGGCATATATCAGCGGTTCTGGGGCAAACTGGAGCGCCTCGCTGTCATGGCGGATTATTCTTATACGGGCTGGAGCTCCTTCGATAAGCTGACTATTATAAACGATGCCACTGGCCAGCCTCAAAGCAATACCCCTGAAAACTGGCGCGATACCTCTCGAGTAGCCTTGGGATTCCACTATTATCCGATGTTTGACAACAACGCAATAATCCGCTGGGGCATAGCTTGGGACCAGTCTCCAGTCGGCTCGGCGAGCAATAGAACGGTGAGGATTCCGTGCACCGACAGAATTTGGCTCTCGTGCGGAGCGGGATATTCCTATGAAAACATGAGGGTGGATTTAGGCTATACTTATATAATATTCACCGAAGACCCGGAAATTAGGCACAGCGAAGGCGGATACACTGTAAACGGCAATTTTGTCGGACACGCCCATGTTGTAAGCATTCAAGCTTCTATCGCATGGTAAAAAAATAAAAGTTCTTCGCCTCCAAAAAAGTTCTTGACGGACAAATGAAAGCGGGCACAATGCTTACTTTCATTTTTTTTACTGCAAATGAATATCATGGCAGAGCAAGAAATATCGCGCACATTAACCGTACAAAACAAGATGGGCATACACGCCCGTCCGGCTGCGATGATTGTGCGCATATCCAACAAATATCGCCACACGGACGTGTGGGTTGAAAAAGACGGTGAGCAAGTCAACGGGAAAAGCATAATGAGCTTAATGATGCTTGCAGCAGGCAAAGGTTCCGCTGTAAAATTTACCGCGGCTGGAGAGGATGCCGAAGCCATGCTCGACGAAATTTCCGCCCTATTTGAGAGAAAATTCGATGAAGAATAAAGCCCTTCATTAAAGTCGTCAAAAAAACTGAAACCGCGGGATAAAACTCCTGCGGTTTCAGTTTTTTAAACTATGCAACTGCAAAGCTGTAGCCAATCTCTCCAGCCCTGTAATGGGGAGGCGCGAAATGGCGGCTACATATACATTCCGCCGTTTACAGACAAAACCTGTCCCGTGATATATGAGGCCTGGTCCGAAGCCAGAAAAGCGCAAAGCGAAGCAATCTCTTGAGGTTCGCCCTGGCGCTTGAGCGGAACTGCATCAAGAACCGCTTTCTTTATAGACTCAGGCAATACAGCAGTCATGTCGGTAGATATGTATCCCGGAGCTATCGCGTTGACGGTTATGTTCCTGGGCGCAAGTTCTCTGGAAAGAGACTTTGTAAAACCTATGATTCCCGCTTTTGCGGCCGCATAATTCGCCTGTCCAACATTTCCAGCCAAGCCGGATACGGAGGAAAGATTTATAATTCTTCCCCACCTTTTAAACATCATCGCCCGGCAAAGGTTTCGAGTGATGTAGAAACACGACGAAAGGTTGGTGGATATCACCGATTCCCAATCGTCGTCGCTCATCATCATGAGAAGCTTGTCGCGCGTAATGCCGGCGTTGTTGACTATTATGTCCACGGACTCGTTGTCTTTCAGCATTTTTACGCAGGCGTCCTTGCATTCGGCGGGATTTGATACATCGAAAGGATAGGCCTCCGCCTCTCCGCCCGACGAGCGTATTTCTTCGGCAACTTTCCCGCACGAGGAAGGATTTTTACTTGTGCATAGGATTTTACAACCGGCGGCGGCAAGCTCAAGTGCTATGGCCCTTCCGATACCCCTGCCCGCTCCGCTTACGAGGGCAACCTTATTTGTATATGTAAGTTTCATGCCGCACATAATGGAACAGCCTCAAAAAAAAAAAAGTCTTTTATTTAATTTCTCCGCCCATATATTGGCGCAAAACTTGAAAAATAAAGGAGGAAATTCGCAGTGAAATCAAAATATTTATTAGCAGCGCTATGCATTTTAGCATGCTATTGCGCCCACGCCGCCCAAGATAATTTATATGTCTCAGACAGGGCATACATGCTTAACTCCCGACAAAAGAATCCGCCTAAACTCGAAAATCCCGATTCTTTTTCCATTATAGTGCTCGGGGATCCCCAAAGCTACTCCAAATTCGACTTCAACCAGCCGATATTTGAGCTTATGACCGCTTGGATAGCCGCCCAAAAAGACAATTTAAATATAAAAACCGTATTGTGCACCGGGGATTTGGTCGAGCAAAATGGCGTCTTGGATTCAAATGCCGGAAGCAGAAAGCGCGATAACAATGGAAATACCCCAAGCGATTTGCAATGGGAGGCCGTTTCACGCGCCTTTGAACGCCTTGACGGGCTCTTTCCGTACATAGCAGTCACTGGCAACCACGATTACGGCATTGAAGCCTCCGAAAATCGAAACTCTAAGTTTCCGCAGGTATTCAATATATCGCGCAACAACAAGCAGTGGAACAAACATCTCGTCCGGACCGCACCCAACGGCTTGGGCATCCACAGCCTGGAAAATGCCGCATATGAATTCTACGATAAAAACTGGGGTAAGATTCTCATCATAGCGCTTGAATTTGCCCCGCGCGACGAAATTATCGATTGGGCAAAAAAACTCTGCAACGAAAAGCAATTCTCCGACTACAAAGTTTTCGTCATAACCCATTCAATACTTGAAAAAGACGGCAGCATAAGGGAGCTCGATAAATATCCCGCCGCAAAAAATACTGGGATCGACCTTGTTGAAAAGCTTCTGGCGCAATGCCCGAACATAAAATTCGCCATTTGCGGACATACGGGAGATCCCAATACAATGTGCGCCTTCCATGTCGCCAAAAAGTCCGATGGCAAAAACCTTCCCATAATGATGTTCAATCCGCAAGCCATAACCGGCTGGTACGGGAACGGAGGAGACGGCTGGCTGAGAATCCTCGAGTTTAAACCCGACGGAAAGACCGTATCGACAAGCACATACTCCCCGCTGTTTGGAGCTTCTCCAAGCACGGAAAATCTCGCATGGAAGCTCTCTCCGGAACATAAATTTGAATTTCAGATAGAATAGGCGCATATCCCCCAAACAAAGAATAAAAAACGAGCAAAAATTTGTTGAAAGTTTTTGGGGGATTTGCATTGTTTATGGCTTTATCTTTTACCAAAACAAACTTGTCTAAAAAACCATGGGAAAACTAAGAAAATCCTTGCTGTCGTCGCTGATAAAGAAGTTTGCGATGGCGATAACGGGCTTTGTGCTGGCTTCCTTCCTTCTCGTGCACATGCTGGGCAACCTGCAGACGCTTGAAGGCGGTCCCCACGCAATTAACGCATATGCAAATTTTTTGCAGACGCTTCCTTGGGAGTTCCTATGGGGATTCAGGGCGGTGCTGCTGCTGTGCTTCGCGGTGCATTTCTTGACGGCATACATGCTCGTGCTTGAAAACTCGAAAGCGCGCCCGCAAACTTACGCGGTAAAGAAGTCGCTCGCCTCATCGGCAGCCGCGCGAACAATGATTTATTCCGGATCAATCGTAATATTGTTCGTGGTTTTGCACATTATGCACTACACCGTGCTCAATCTCAACCCCGAATTTAAAACCCTCGACTGGGTTGCCACAAGCGGAATGTATGAAGGCAAAAGCATTCACGACGTCTACGCGATGATGCTGCTCGGATTCTCGAATCCCTGGGTTTCGGCAGCATATATAGTTGCCATGATAGCGATAGCTTTCCACCTGTCCCACGGGGTTTCGAGCATGTTCCAAAGCGTCGGATTCCGCGACGAGAAATGGCGCTACATATTGAACTCCATAGCTGTCGCATATTGTGTAATAATCGCCGCGGGATTTTCAATAAATCCGGCGGGTGTTCTATTGTCGAAATATACGCCCTGCAAGCTTTTCCCTGTATGCCAAGTCTCAAAGCAATTTGAAGCGCAAAAAGCGGCCGGGAAAAATCCCATTTATATAGACTACGCTTTTTTAAATGAAAAGTCCGGCGGAGCTAAATGTTCCATTGCAATACAGGAAAAGAAATAACAACGAAGGGTTTTTATCATGAATTTGGAATCTAAAATCCCGGAAGGGCCGATATCGGAAAAGTGGTCGAACTTTAAATTTCACGCAAAATTAGTAAATCCGTCTAACAGGCGCAAATTCCGCGTCATAGTTGTTGGAAGCGGATTGGCGGGAGCCAGCGCGGCTGCCAGCCTTGCTGAACAGGGATACAACATAGACTGTTTCTGCTATCAGGACAGCCCCCGCAGGGCCCATTCCATCGCCGCGCAAGGCGGAATAAATGCGGCTAAGAATTACCAGAACGACGGCGACAGCATCTATCGTCTTTTTTATGATACTGTTAAGGGAGGAGACTTCCGTTCGCGCGAAGCCAACGTGTACCGGCTCGCCGAAGTTAGCGTCAACATCATAGACCAGTGCGTGGCGCAGGGAGTCCCGTTTGCGCGCGAATACGGCGGACTGCTCGCGAACCGCTCTTTCGGCGGAGCGCAGGTTAGCAGAACATTTTACGCCCGCGGACAAACCGGTCAGCAGCTTCTGCTCGGCGCGTATTCGGCACTTGAAAGGCAAATTGCTGCCGGCAAAGTAAAAATGCACACCCGCCGCGAAATGCTCGACTTGGTCGTAATTGACGGAAACGCAAAAGGCATCATAGTGCGCAATCTCGTCACAGGCGCAATAGAGCGCTATGCGGCAGATGCCGTTCTCCTCTGCACGGGGGGATACGGAAACGTATTCTATCTGTCGACAAACGCGCAGGGCTGCAACGTCACGGCGGCCTACCGCTGCTACAAGCGCGGCGCCGGGTTTGCGAACCCCTGCTTCACGCAAATCCACCCGACCTGCATACCCCAACACGGAGACCAGCAAAGCAAGCTGACTCTGATGAGCGAATCTCTCCGCAACGACGGCCGCGTGTGGGTTCCAAAGAAGGCATCAGACTGCGAAAAAAATCCCAACGATATCCCCGAAGAGGATAGGGATTACTATTTGGAAAGAAAATATCCGAGCTTCGGAAACCTCGCTCCCCGCGACATTTCGTCGCGCGCGGCAAAAGAGGCGTGCGACGACGGCAGAGGCGTCGGCCCCAAAGTCCACGGCGAACGCCGCGGTGTGTATCTCGACTTTGCCGACGCGATAAAGCGGGACGGATTAAACGTCGTGAAAGACAAATACGGCAACTTGTTCGACATGTACGAGCGCATCACTGGCGAAAATGCCTATAAAACGCCTATGAGGATTTATCCGGCATCGCACTATACGATGGGCGGCTTGTGGGTAGACTACAATTTGCAAAGCACAATTCCCGGGCTTTTCGTGCTAGGCGAAGCAAATTTCTCCGACCACGGAGCCAACCGTCTCGGAGCTTCCGCACTCATGCAAGGGTTGGCTGACGGATATTTTGTAATACCCTACACTCTCCCAGATTATCTTGCGCGCGTCGGCGCACAGAACATATCGACGGACAGACCCGAATTTGAATCCGCTGAAAAGGAGGTTCGTGAAAAAATAGAGAAGCTCATGTCCATAAAAGGAACGAAGAGCCCGCGCCAATTCCATCTTGAACTCGGCAAAGTCATGTGGGAATACTGCGGTATGGCGCGCTCGGAGGAAAGCCTCAAGAAGGCTCTCGAGCTAATACCGCAAATCCGCGCGGACTTCTGGAAAAACGTGAGGGTTGTTGGAGAAGAAGACACAATCAACAACGAGCTCGAGCGCGCCGGCCGCGTAGCCGACTTCCTCGAATTTGCGGAAGTCATGGTAAGGGACGCCCTTGAGCGCAAAGAAAGCTGCGGAGCGCACTTCAGAGTGGAATACCAAACCGACGACGGAGAGGCAAAGCGCAACGACGCCGAATACTCCTATGCCGCGGTTTGGGAATACGCCGGAGACGGCAAAGCCCCAATTCTTCACAAAGAGCCGATTACGCATGACGAAGTCAAGCCCGTTGTGCGCTCATACAAATAAAGAACCCCGAATTTCAAAAATAAAATGAAAGTACATCTCAAAGTCTGGACCCAGAAAAACGGCGAAAGCAAGGGAAAGTTCGCCACATACACGGTCGATAACATCAGCCCCGACAGCTCGTTTTTGGAAATGTTCGACATTCTGAACGAGCAGCTGGTCGCAGAAAATAAAGAGCCCATAGCCTTTGACCACGACTGCCGCGAAGGGATCTGCGGCATGTGCTCCATGACTATAAACGGCATTCCGCACGGGCCGGAACGCGAAACTACCGTCTGCCAGCTGCACATGCGCAAGTTCAAGGACGGCGATACTATTGTCGTCGAACCTTGGCGAGCCGGAGCCTTCCCGGTAAAAAAGGATTTAATAGTTTCGCGCGACGCCCTCGACCTCATTCAGCAGGCGGGCGGATACATCACCGCGCGCACGGGCTCGGCGCGCGATGCCAACGAGATACTAATTCCTAAAAACATAGCGGACAAAGCGATGGACGCGGCGGCTTGCATCGGCTGCGGAGCGTGCGTGGCGGCATGCCCAAACGCTTCGGCAATGCTTTTCACCTCCGCAAAAGTCGCGCATTTAAACTATCTGCCCCAGGGCGCGCCGGAAAAAGACAGGCGCACAATAGCCATGGTAGAAAAAATGGACGAGCTCGGATTCGGGAACTGCTCGAATTACGGAGAGTGCCAAGCAGTGTGCCCCAAAGGCATCACCCTCGATTTTATAGCAAAAATGAACCGCGATTACGCAATCGCCAAGGCAAAGCAGGCAGCAGGCGTTTTGCCGGTTTAGAATATTCTGCAATGTTTTTCTTCTGGGCGGACTTTTTATAAGTCCGCTTTTTTTGCATGTTGAAGCAGAAGCGAAATAATTTCTATTATGCCTTCCCTTTACCCTCATTCTCGAAAAGCGAAGAATTTCTCCGGTTTTCCGACATGCGGCAAATGTTTTGGCATTTCTTAAGCGCGAGAAATAAGGCATATTACAAAAAACTAATCTGCCAGATTTCTATATAGCGACGGATCAACTCCCTCGAGGAAACGGCTGGCTTGATGGGATTCGTACGAACCGTTTGAAAGCGAAATTCTAGGATAGGTTATTATCAGAAGATCCTTTGCGCGCGTGGCGGCTACATAGAAAAGCCGGAGCTCCTCGTCGGTATCGCCGCTTTCAAGACTGCGTTTGCTCGGGAATAATCCGTCCGCCGCGCCGATTATAAACACCACTGGAAATTCCAGCCCTTTGGCCTGATGAACGGTCATCAATTTGACCTTGCTCAAATGCGAATTTGAATCTTTGCCGCTCCCTCCTTCATCGCCGCTTTGTTCGGACGCCTCAAGAGTGGCATTCGCGAGAAACTCCTCGGGCGAATTATATCTGCCGGCATATTCGTAGAGAACGTCAAAATCCTCCGCCCGGCTATCCCAATCCTCGTAAATAGTTTTCATCGCCTTCAAATACCAGGACTCGCACGCCATTTTGACCAGGGATTTGGAATCGCATTGGCAAGCCGCTATGCGGCGCTCCGCAGACAATGCTTCGTCGCTTTGGGGATTTGGAGGATTAGATGCCTGGAGCTTGAGGTCTGAGAAAAAATCGGCCTGCCCCTCGGCGGAATTCGCATTGAAGGAGGATTCGCATTTTGAGGAGCCACCAGCGGCCGTGCGCGGAGAGGATTCAATATCGGAACAAAACATTTTCCCCAAAGAAGCCAAGCCGGCCGAAATTTCCCTCCAAACTTCCCTTGCCGCCGAAGGCACTTTAGATAAAATTTTTTCACCGGAAATAACCGCGTAAACAGGTTTCCCGGCATCGTCCGAAATTTTCTTGATGCAATCGAATATCTTGCGGGCTGTCTTATCGCCAACTTTCGGCATAAATCTGGCAATGCGCATGAAAGAAACGAAATCTGACGGATTTGCGGCGAATCTTATTTGTGCTATGACATCTTTAATGTGCGCCTGCTCGAAAAATTTAACGCCGCTTGTCATGATGAACGGAATACCCGCGCTTTGCAATTGCAGCTGTAAATCCATGGCTTGAAAATGCGACCGATATAAGACTGCCATATCTCCGTATGAATATCTGCCGCCAAGTTCCAGGCTGCTTATGAGAGATACCACTTTGCGCGCCTGCGACTGGGCATCGAGCACGGGAACAACAATCGGCTTTTCTTCCCCTTCGCGCGCCGATACGAGGGTTTTGCGATATGCCTCGTCGGAGGGCATCTGTCCCAATACCGCATTTGCGAAATCGAGAATTTGCCGAGTGCTGCGGTAATTCCGCTCTATTTTTCTGACGTACACCGCCGGATATCGCTCCCTAAACTCGAGAATGTTTCCTATCTCCGCGCCCCTCCATGAATAGATGCATTGAGCGTCGTCGCCAACGGCGCTTATCTGCCCCCTGTCCGCAAGCAAATCAAGTATGTCAGACTGGAGCATATTCGTATCCTGATACTCGTCTACGAGTATGTTGCTGAAGCGACGCCGGTATTTTTCAAGAATGCCGGGATTTTTTTCGAGCGTATCCAGCCAGAGTTCAAGCAAGTCGTCGAAATCGCAGCAATTCAGGCGCCGTCGAAGTTCGGCATAGGCATTGGAAATGTCTAGTATGCTGCGCGCCGGCGTTTCAATCCAATCGAAGCGCTCCGCCATCGCTCCTGCAATTCCCTGCCGCGTATTGCGCGCATAGCTTATAATTTCCCTTAAGAGCTTGGGCCGCGGATTATCCTTGCTAGATAAAAAACCGTGAAAATTCTCCTCCAAAACTCTCTTTAAAAGCTTCTCCGAATCCTCCGTGTCTATTATAGAAAAATTCTGCGCAATGCCGGCAGCCTCGTGCTCTATCCGCAGAAACCTGTTCCCGACCGCATGGAAAGTGCCGCCCCAAAACTCTTGCTGTGAACATGCTGTCAATTCCGATATCCTCGAAAGCATTTGAGCCGCTGCCTTGTTTGTGAAAGTCAGCAATAAAATTTCGCGCGGAGAAAGCCCGCATTTCGAAATCAGCCACGCAACGCGATATGTCAGAGTGCGCGTCTTGCCCGAGCCCGCACCCGCCAATACGAGAACCGGCCTGTCTGGAGGCGAAACCACGGCGGCGTACTGGTCGGGATTGAGTTCGCCGGCAAAGTCTATGTCTAAATCCAGCGGCATCGCGTTTCAAAATTGTCCGCCTCAGGCTCCCTGCCATTGCGGAATTTCATAAACTTGCCAACTCTCCTATTCAAACTTGGAAAGGTAGCGAAGCGCAGCCGCATAACCTTCAAAGCCCATTCCCGCAACAACAGCATCGCAAACCGGAGCTGTCAGGGATTCGCGGCGGAAATTCTCGCGGTTAAATATGTTGGATATGTGGACCTCCACAAACCTGATGCCGCTGCCCGCCATAGAATCGCGCAGCGCCACGCTCGTATGCGTGAACGCGGCGGGATTTATAACTGCAAGCTTTACGCCGGAATCTGCCAATTCGGCTATCTTTTCAACCATTGCCCCCTCGTAATTTGTCTGGAAATCGACTATCTCCACCCCGAGTTTTTTCGCCTCTTCGCGAAGGAGCCCTATTAAATCCGAAAGTTTGCAATCACCGTAAATTCCGGGCTCTCTTATCCCGAGCCTATCCATGTTTACGCCGTTTAAAATCGCTATCTTTTTCACAAAACCTCCTGTTTTTATCTGATATTTTATTTCTATCAAAGCGGGTTTGCCATCTCGATAAAATCGCATGGCAATGCGAATTTTTTCGCAGCAATTTCGCCCAGAGCGATGACCCCGAAAGTTTCCGTCGCATAATGCCCGCAAGGATAAAGATTCAAGCCGTATTCCTGCGCCATGCGGAAATGCTTCTGCCTCAGCTCCCCGCAAACGAGGGTGTCTATGCCAAGCTTGGGCAATACAGGGACAACATCTCCACAGCTCCCGGAACACAACGCTATACGCTTTGGATTTTTAGAACCAAAACGTATCCTTTTAAAAGTCTTAGGGAAAAGCTTGCGAAGCCGGTTTTCAAGCTCGTCAACTCCGCCTGCCGGAGCCCGGGCGACAACTCCGACGCTGACGCCCCCGCTCTCAAAACATCTGCCGGAAGCCTTTAACCCCAATGCTTTCGCCATCAAAGTATTGTTTCCTATTTCATCATGCGCATCGAGAGGCAAATGCATTGAATAGACCGCAATATCGGAATCAATCAGGATTTTGCAGGCTTCATAAACGTGCCCGACAACCGGTCGCGTCTCCTCCCAAAACATTCCGTGATGGACGATGAGCAAATCAGCACCTATATGTGCAGCCATGCGGATTTCGGACAAACCCGCATCGACAGCTGTCGCAATTTTTGTCACTTTGCCGCTGTTCTGAAATTGGAGTCCGTTAAAAGATCCCGGATAATCGCACACGCTCGAAACGGCGCAATATCCGTCCATAAATTCGGTCACTTCTTCAAGCGCGACTGTCCTGTTTTTCATTTCTCGAGTGCCCTTTCCCTTTCAAATAAAGTCGGATGCGAATAGTAGAATGCGCTATAAAGCGGATGCGGCGTGAGATTGCCGAGATTCTTTACATGAAGCTTGCGCAAGGCTGAACGCAAGGAGTCCCCGCCGCAGAGGCCGGCAGAAAACCTGTCGGCCTCGTATTCGTTTCTGCGTGAAAACACATTGAGGATCGGCGAAAACCAAAATGTGAACGCCCCGGAATATATTGAAAATATAAGCAATACGGGCGCAAATCCCGAATTTCCTGAGAATCCGAAAGCCGCATAAAACCACTCCGAAACCGAAAGCCACCCCATAAATGCAAAGGCAGCAAAAGTCATGGCGAAGGAGAGAAGCATCATTTTAAGTATATGCCCTTTTTTGTAATGCCCCATTTCATGTGCGAGAACCGCCTCAAGTTCGGATTGCGAAAGCTGTTCTATCAGAGTATCAAAAAGCACTATTCTCTTAAATTTGCCGAATCCTGTAAAATACGCGTTTGAATGCGAACTGCGCTTGCTCCCATCTATCACTTGTATGGCGCGAGCGTGAAAACCTCCCCGTTCGGCGAGGTTAAAAAGCGCGGACTTCAATTCTCCGTCAGGCAGATCTTCAAGCTTGTTAAATAGCGGAACTATGAAGCGCGGATATATTACTATCATGACTACTTGAAAAACGGCTACGGCCAAAAAGCCCCAGAGCCACCATGTGTGCTTAAAGACTTCGGGAAACCACAATATGAGCGTAAGTATTGGGATCCCCAAAACCACCGCCACGCAGAGCCCCTTCAATTTATCGGCAATCCAAAGCCCCTGCGAACTCTTGTTGAAACCGTACTTGCGCTCTATGACAAACTGCGAATACCAATCGAAAGGCAAGTCTGGTATCGAAAGGATGAGAGCAATAAAAATAATAGCGAGCGACTGCCCCCATACCGACGCGCCAAAACATTCAATACCTGCCGAAAACAAATATGGCAAGATTCCGAAAACGAGCAAAACCGACAAGAAAATCGCCGAACAAGCGCTTTCAACTATTCCAAAGCGGATTTTGTCGATAGTGTACGCAACTCCTTTCTTATACTCTGATAAATCCATAAGCCCCGAATACCTGGCGGGTATATCCGAAGCGTGAGCCTTAACGCAGGCAAGATTCAGCAAATCGAGCAATGTTGAAGCAAGCAGCCGAAGCGCAAGCGCACAAATAACAACTAATACCGCAAGGCTCATTTTCCGTCTATGAGTTTTCTGAGAGTTTCCAAAACCATCGGCGGATTGGCTTTGCCTTTCGAGGCTTTCATTATGGGCCCTATGAGGGCGTTTATGGCCTTGGCATTGCCGGATTTATATTCGGAAACCGCCTTGGGATTTGCCGATATTGCATCACGGCAGAACTTTTCGATTTCGCCAGTATCGCTATTTTGCCTCAATCCGCGCTTTTCGACAATCTCCTCGGCAGATACGCCGCTGGAAAACATTTCCCCAAAAACGTCTTTCGCCATTTTTTTGGAAATAACTCCCTCGTCGCATAGGCGCACGAGCCCAGCCAAATTTTCGGGGGATACTTTGCTGTTTGAAAGAGAGGTTCTCGAGGGAAGATCGCGCCTTGCTAAGTCGGAGGAATCCAAAGTCCCTTCAAAATAGCCAGATTCTAAATTGCCTTCCGTTTCTACA
>CASFWX010000033.1 GCA_949298545.1 uncultured Verrucomicrobiota bacterium
GAAATCGGAATCCGCCTTCCGCTGGACTTTCCCTGAAATAAAAGGCGTCATGGCGTGGACCGCCGAGACTCCCAACCTGTACAGGCTTGCCATAGACATTGAAACAGACGCGGCTGAAAAAGCCTCATTGTCTTTCGACGTCGGCTTTAGGAGCGTCGAGCGCAGGAACGGGCAGATACTCGTGAACGGAAAACCGGTTTATTTCAAAGGAGTAAACCGCCACGAGCACCATCCCGACAAGGCCCATGCAATCAGCCTCGCCGATGCCGAGCGCGACATAATCGAGATGAAGAAATACAACATCAACGCAATACGCACTTGCCATTATCCCGATGCCGAGGGGTTCTATTCACTTTGCGACAGGCTTGGAATGTATGTGCTCGACGAGGCAAACATTGAGATGCACCAGCTCATGGACTTAAAGAAAAAAAATCCGGTGGCAGACAATGCCGAATGGCTTCCCGCTATGCGCGACAGGATATTTAACATGGTCGAGCGCGATAAAAACCATCCGAGCGTCGTCATTTGGTCCATGGGCAATGAGACCCAAGACGATTCGAATTTCCGCAAGTGCGCCGAAGAAATCCGCTTGCGCGATCCCTCGCGCCCGGTTCACTTCGAGTCGAATATGCATTCGTCGGATGATTTCGGGAAATATTATACCGACATTTACTCGCGCATGTACTCGACTCCTTCTTACATAGAAAACATACTCCGCAAGCAGTCGGCTTTCCCTCCGGAGAAGCGCATGCCCATAATTCTCTGCGAGTACAACCATACTATGGGAAACAGCGGCGGAGTCATAAAGGACTATTGGAAAATGGTCAGGAGCGAGCCTCTATTTCAGGGCGGATTCATTTGGGATTGGAAGGATCAGGGGCTGCGCAAAAATGCCGAGCCTAAAACATTTGTTAAGGATTCCGCCGATTCGACGCGCAAATTCGCCGTATTTTCCGACACCGCCAATCTTCGGGCGATAGAAGGGGCGTCGTTTGTGGCGCATCCAGGCTTGTTTACATCTTCTGAAAGCGGGTTTACATTATGTTTCAAACTCGCCGATGAGGGCTTTGCCTATAAAGTCCCCTACGACGAAGGGCCGGCGAAAGTCGACAGGCGCCGCGTCACTCCTCCACCCGCGGGAGAAGAGGTTCTTGCTCGCCAGCCGAATGCCTTTGAACTCAAATTTTTCGACGGGCGCAAGATTCTGTCTTTTGCGGTTTGGAACGGGTCGTCATGGGACATAGTCGAGGCGAAAGTTCCCCAGGGGGACAAATCTCTCGAGATTGCGGCGTCGGCGGGGGACGGCAAAATGAAACTATATTTGAACGGAAAGCTCTGCGCTGAAAAGGAGATTGGAAGCGTGGAATTTTTTGATCCGTCGCCGCTGACTCTTTGTTCGCGGAACAAGGAAAAGAAAATCAAGTTTGAAGGCGCGCTTTTGCGCTTCCGCGCAATAGGCAAAGTTGTTGAAGAAAACTTTTTCGGGGACTTTCCAGAAGAGGAGATACTTTCCGATGTCGATTTTTCCAAATTCGAGCAGGAAGTTTCCCGGGAGAAGTATTTTGCCTATGGAGGCGATTACAACGACTATCCCAACGACGGCTCGTTCTGCATGAACGGCGTAGTGTCCGCCGATTGGACGCCGCATCCGCATGCGTGGGAGGTGAAAAAAGTCTACCAGAACATACATTCCTCTCTCGAGTCTTTTGGGGATTCCAAGGCGTCGTTAAAAATATACAACGAAAACTTCTTTACGGGTCTGGAAAATGTTGCCGCAAGCTGGTCGCTTACGCGCGATGGTGAGGAGATTGAGAGCGGTTCAATCAATCTGCCGAAAATTGCGCCGCAGTCGTCCGGCGTGGTTTCGGTTGATTTGTCAGGCGCCGACTTCTCCCAGTCGGGCGAGTATTTTCTGCGCTTATCTTTCAAGAATAGGGCTGAAAGAAACGGAGTAAAGGCGGGCTATGAAATCGCCTTTGACCAGTTTAAACTTCAAGGGGCGTACAGGCCGTCAGCGGCCGATAGTTCCGGCAGGATAAATATGAGGTCTAACGACGATTCGCTGATACTCGAGGGGGCCGATTTTTCGGCTCGCTTCGACAAGCGCAGCGGTTTGCTCTCGCGGTACGAATTTAAATCCCAGCCCCTGATAAAATCCCCGATGTCCTTCAGTTTCTTCCGTCCCATGACGAACAACGACATGGGCGCTAAACTCGGCGAGAAACTTTCGGTTTGGCGCACGGCGGGAGAACGCGCGCGCCTAATGAAATTCGACGTCAGGCAGGAGAAGGGCGCTGGCGGAGGGGACATTATAACTATAAGTACGCAGCATTCAATACCGGCGGGCGATTCGTCCGTGGCATGCAAATACACGGTATGGCCCGACGGGAAAATATACGTCTACCTCGCGGCTAAAATAGCTGAAGGCCAGCCCATGCTTCCGCGCGTAGGCCTGGTTTTCCAAATAGACAGGGCTCTCGACTCGCGCCAGTGGCTCGGCAAGGGACCGCATGAAAATTACAGCGACAGAAGCGCAGGCACTTGGGTGGGATTATTCGACGCTAAGATTTCGGAGATTTTCCATCCGTACTTTGAATCTCAAGAATCCTCCAACGCCGAAGGTGTCAGGCGCGCTAAGCTGCATGGCGGCGATTCCGACAATTCTCTCATTCTCGAGGCGAGGGACGGCATGCTCTTTGGCATGGACACATATCCATGCTTGCCTGACGACATAGAGCAATCCACCCATACCCACACGATCCCCGAGCGCAGTTTCAATGTCGTTGCGATCTCCGCGGCACAGATGGGGGTCGGCGGTTGCGATTCATGGAAATCGATTCCGCTTAAGGACGGAGTGGTGGAATCCGGAAAAACCTATGAAATGTTTTTCTCTATATCGGGTGGGGATTGATTTATGACGAAATCTGAAAGGGCAAAAATAGTCGGCAGGGAGCTTGAGCGTTTGTATCCGTCCCCGTCGATACCGCTCGACTACGAGACGCCATTTACGTTTCTCGTAGCGGTGGTTTTGTCTGCCCAATGCACAGATAAGCGCGTAAATGAAGTTTCTCCGAGATTGTTTGAGCTGGCTGAAACGCCTGAAAAGATGGCCGCTCTCGATGTCGATACTATCCGCGCGGCGATTCGCCCGTGCGGGCTGTCGGCAAGCAAGTCGAAAAATATCTCCGAGCTTTCGAAAAAAATTATTCGCGAATTCGGCGGCGAGGTCCCCAGAACTTTCGAGGAGCTTGAATCCCTGCCGGGGGTGGGGCATAAAACAGCATCTGTTCTCATGTCCCAGCTCTTTGGCATTCCCGCTTTCCCGGTTGACACACATATCCATCGGCTGGCCCGAAGATGGAGGCTCAGCGACGGGTCGAGCGTCGAAAAGACGGAAATGGATTTAAAGAAGCTCTTCCCGGTAGACAAGTGGGGCGACATTCATTTGCAGATGATTTATTACGGGCGGGAGCATTGCCGCGCGCACACTTGCAAAACGCCCGAAACGATGTGTCCGCTGTGCCGCATATTGTCGAAAAAATGAGGCATGTTACGATAGTGAGCGGCCCGACATGTTCCGGAAAGACGGATATGGCTCTTGAAATTGCCGAAAGAGAGGGAGCCGAAATAATATCGTGCGACAGCGTCCAAGTGTATCGCGGCATGGATATCGGAAGCGCGAAGCCGAGCAGGAATCAGCTCGCGCGCGTAAAACACCATCTCGTGGACGTAGCAGAGCCTTCGAGGAAGTTCGACGTTGCGCGCTATGTGGAACTCGCACGCTCCGCCATGGAGGACATATCGGCGAGGGGAAAGGGGATTGTGGTCGTCGGCGGAAGCGGTTTCTATTTGAGGTCTTGGTTTATGCCGGTGGCGGATTCGGTAGAAATTCCGGACGAGATTTTTGAGTTTTGTTCGAGAATTGAAGAAACAGGCGGAGGAAAAGCTTTGGCGGAAGCCCTCCTAAAGCTCGACGGCGAGGCTTCGCGCACGATAGACATACACAATCCGCGCCGCGTCCGCAAGGCTCTCGAAAGATGTTTGGCCTCTGGCAAGACATGCGCCGAACTGGCAAAAGACTTCGCGGAGCTTCCATGCCCGATGGGCGATATCCAAAGAAAAGTCGTAGTCTTAAATCCGCCGGATTCGGAGCTGTTTGACAGAATCTCCCTGAGAGCGAAAAATATGTTGCGATCCGGGCTCGTAGAGGAGACAAGATCGCTCATCGCCGAGGGAATTGAACAAAATCCGTCTGCGGCGAACGCGATAGGATACAGGGAAACTATAAATTTTATTAAGTCGAATTCTTCGGATTTGGACGCTTTGGCAGAAGAAATAATTTTACATACGCGCTCTCTCGTAAAGAAACAGCGCAAATATTTCCGCAATACTTTGGGCATTCTTTAATCCGCTTATCGAGCTTATCAGCAGATTTTGCGATTTATTTTTTTAACGTATTTCCGACCGGATAGGGAATGTCCGGAAAGATAAAAAATGCGTTTTGCCGCAAAGCTCAAAGCCCTATACGGCTTCGGCGGCAAAACGCATAATGCCATTTAATAATTATAAACGCTCCGCGCCTTAGATGCTGTCGAAAATGGCGCTTGCAGCGGGGAATCCTCAAGCAAGCTCTTTCTCCGAGAACTTCATTGTGTCGCCCTCCTTGATTTTGCCGGCTATGATAGCCTTGGCGAGGGGAGTTTCTATTTTATTGTCAATCACCCTTCGGAGCGGGCGGGCCCCGTAGAGGGGGTCGTACGCCTTGTCGGCAAGGAAGTCATAGGCGCCCTTGGTGAGTGAGACTTTGATATTTTGAGGTTCGAGCCGTTTGTTTAAAGCGTCGATTTGCAGTTTTACTATCTTGACGATTTCCGCAAGCGTCAAAGCTTTAAATATGACGATGTCGTCTATCCTGTTTAGGAATTCGGGTTTAAAGTGCGACCGGACCTCAGTCATTACCGCTTCGCGCGACGACATTGACAAATTGCCGTCTTTGTCGATCTGCCCGTCAGTGATGAATCTGGCGCCAATATTGGAGGTCATTATGATGATTGTGTTTTTAAAGTCGACCCTTCTGCCTTGCGAATCTGTGAGTACGCCGTCGTCGAGCACTTGCAGCAGAGCGTTTAAAACTTCTGGATGCGCCTTTTCTATTTCATCGAAAAGAACCACGCTGTATGGCCTGCGCCGGACTGCCTCCGTAAGCTGACCGCCCTGTTCATATCCGACGTATCCGGGAGGGGCTCCTATCAGCCTTGAGACTGAGTGCTTTTCCATATATTCGGACATGTCTATGCGGACGATGTTGTTTTCGTCGCTGAAGAGCGCCTGGCTCAAGGTTTTCGCGAGCTCCGTTTTGCCGACGCCTGTCGGGCCGAGAAACATGAAGGTTCCGCTCGGCCTGCGGGGGTCTTTTATTCCGGCGCGCGCGCGGAGTATGGCGTTTGCAACGCTCTCTACCGCCTCGTCTTGTCCGACTACGCGCTCGTGCAGGATATCGGGCAGCTTGAGCAGGCGTTCGCGGTCGGTTTCCATCAGCTTCTTTACGGGTATTCCTGTCCATTCGGCGACGATTTGCGCTATTTCGTCGGCGCTCACGCTCTCTTTGAGGAGAGTTCCCTCATTGTGGTCCTCGCTCATGGCTTTTTTCAATTCTTCCTCAAGCTTGGGCAGTTCTCCGTACTTTATTTCTGCCGCCTGCGTGAGGTCGTAATCCCGCTCTGCCCGCTCCATTCGGATTTTTGCAGCCTCGATTTGTTCGCGCAGTTTTACCGCTTTGCCGGCGGCAGCCTTTTCCTCTTCCCAGCGCGCCTTCATAGCGGCTGATTGCGTGCGAAGATCGGCAAGCTCTTTGCGGACTTCCGCCAGGCGCTTGTCGTCGTGCTTTTCTTTGACCAGCGCGGTTTCCTCTATCTCGAGGCGGCGAACTTTGCGAAGAAGCATGTCCAAATCTGTCGGCATAGAGTCGAGCTGCGTCTTTATGCGCGCGCACGCCTCGTCGACGAGGTCTATAGCCTTGTCGGGCAGCTGGCGCCCGGATATGTATCTGTCGGACAATTTTGCGGCCTCGACGAGCGCCCTGTCCTGTATGTGCACTCCGTGGAAGGTTTCGAAACGCTCCTTTAAGCCGCGCAATATCGCCAAGCTCGTATCGACGTCCGGGGCGGCGACATACACGCTTTGGAAGCGGCGCTCGAGAGCCGGGTCTTTTTCGATATATTGCCTGTACTCGTCGAGAGTCGTCGCGCCGACGCAGCGGAGCTCTCCGCGCGCGAGCATGGGCTTCAGCATGTTGGAGGCGTCCATCGAGCCTTCTGTCTTGCCGGCTCCCACTATCGTGTGGAGCTCGTCTATAAAGAGAATTATTTTCCCGTCGGATTCGCGGACCTTGTTCAGAACAGCCTTCAGCCTTTCCTCGAACTCTCCGCGGTATTTAGCGCCCGCTATGAGAGCGCCCATGTCCAGGGCGAAAACACTCTTGTCCTTCAGTCCCTCGGGCACATCTCGGCGGACTATTCTTTGGGCGAGACCTTCGGCTATCGCGGTTTTTCCAACGCCGGGTTCGCCTATCAAAACGGGATTGTTTTTCGTCTTGCGCGAAAGTATCCTTATGACGCGGCCTATTTCCTCGTCCCTGCCTATTACCGGATCGAGCTTGCCCTCGCGCGCCAGCTTTACCAGGTCCGCCCCGTATTTTTCCAAAACTTCGTATGTGGCTTCGGGCGTCTTGGTTGTGACGTGGTCGGATCCCCTCATCTGCTTTATCAGCTCGTCTATTGCGCTCCGGACAATTTGAAGGGAGCGGAATAAATCGGCAATTTCAACAGGTTCGGGATTTTCTACTATCGCGATAAAAAGGTGCTCTGTGGATATGAAATCGTCGCGCATGTTTTTTGCAACGAGTTCGGACTTTTCAATCGTGGAAGACAATCCCGAGCTCATGTAGGGCGAGGAATTGCTTCCGCTTACTTTCGGAAGCTTGTCGAGCGCGCGGCGTATTCCCAATTCGAGGGCGGCGCGCTTATCGGAGCCGAGCTTATTGAGCAGGGCGCCTACGATGCCGCCTTCTTGGGCAACCAAACTTGCAAGCAGATGCACCTGCAATATTTCTGTGTTTCCCCTTTCTTTGGCTATTTCTCGCGCGCCGTTTAAGGCTTCTATGCTCTTTTCCGTGAATTTTTCGGGGTCTATGCTACTCATATAAATCCTCTTATTAGCATAATTTATGCCAGTTTACTTGATTTTGCAAGGTAAATACTTGCGGCAATAATTTTCAAATCCCATGCGACATTTTGTCCAGGCGTGCCACATTTTGTCACTCTTGTTTTGCCGCTTGCTATTGGTAAATCGGACGTTCTTATGGGATTCTTAAATTGCGATTCACACTTATTGCCTTTCCCCGAAACTTCGGCGGAACGCGTTTGCTTTGTTCGCATTTCTTGATGCCTGATTCCGCGAACGATGGCGGGAATAACGGGGGGCGAAATAAACGCCGCTGAAGAAGCTCTCAGCGAAAATAAACGCGCCCATGTATTTGCACGGGCGCGCAGTATTGCAGTATTAAAATATTTTTTTAATTATTGTCCGAATTTAGGAAGGAAATCTTTGAGGACCTTTGCGGCGTCCGCGCGCGGCATGCCGATTTTTATCAGTTCCCATGCGAGCTCCACCGATCTTTCCGTGCGCATTGGTTCGGGCATTGCGAAGCAAATGTCGGAAGCCACGGCGAAGGCTTCCGCCGCAAAATTCTTATCTTTTGAAAACACGGTCGAGGCGAGTTCGCAAATTGAATCGTAAGTTCCGGAAGGATTTGACTTGTGCAGTGACGATGTCAGGAATTTAAGCGCTTCTTTTCCCTTGCCCAATTTTGCTCCAGTAGCCGCGATTTGCGGGGAGAGCCTCGAGAATTCGTCTTTGTTTTGGATCTTTTCAGAAAGTTCCATTGCTCGCTTATTGGCCTTGTATGCAAAGCTATCATCGCTGCCGACGGCAAGAGATGCAGCATTTGCAAAAGATTCAGTTTCTAGCGTTTCGGGGGAGACTTTTTTCGGGTCACTTTGGGCAAAACAGGCGAATGCTTGCGCATCGTCAAAGTTTATTTGTGATACAACTTCGGCGAAAGCCTTTGCATCGTTTCTTGAGAGGGCGGATTTCGCAACGATCGCCATCGCCGCATTTCGAGCGGCGCCGCCCTTTATCAATTTTGCGGTTTTTGAGGCCTCTTCAAACATTCCTTCGCTTCCGAGCGACGAAGCCAGTTCGGTTAAGAATTTCTCCTTCTCCGACCCTTCCGGAAGTTTTGAGGCTATGGCGATAGAGTCGGCGTAGGTTCCGTTTTTACCCGCGTTTCTGGCTATGGCAGAAAACATCTCGGAATAATTTTCGGGATTTTTTATCGACGCGGCTATTTTTACGGCGCGCTTGTTGTCCCCCATTTTCGAAAACGCCAAAGATATATCCGACAAGGCTTGAAGGCGAATTTTTTCTATGCTTATTTTTTCCGCATTCTCATGAGACGATTCGAGGATTTTAGCAAATTCGTCTTTTATGGATTTGTCGGCATTTGCCACAGCGAGAGCCCTGTTTTTTAAACTCTCAAGAGCGCGGAGATCGTATGCTACCAGGCTCGCTTCCGTTTTAGCCTGCGACAAGAACAGCTTTATGTCACCTATTTCAGGTTCGGATTTGCTCCGGGCGCCCGCCGATTCTATGGAAGAGTTCTTGGCGGGTGGAGTCTCTCCTTTTAGGCTCAGATCCCTGTTGAGTGCGACAAGCTCGCTTTTTAGCATTGGAGAATCCGCCGCCAGCACGCATTGGTTTATAAATATTTTAGATTTGTCTGCGTCAAACGGCGAGCTCTTATCGGAAAAAGATTCCGATATAAGTCTGCCCAAAGTCCTTAGAGCGGAGTCGCGGGCGGATTTGTCTTTCTTTGACAGGGCGATGGACCATGCCAGTGCTATATCGGAAGTTTTGGGATTTGAATATTGGGCCAGTTGCGGCAAAATTTTCCCCCGCAAGTCGGTGAAGCAACATGCGCCGATGCGCGTATTCCCGTCTGTGACGACTTTCAGGGCGATGGAAGTTTCCGGATATTTTTTGATTATTGAATCCACATCTGCTTCGGCTTCAAGGCAAAGCTTTTGGGCCAATGCGTAGTCTGCCTGGTTGAAAGCTTGTGCGGCGGCGTCAACTTTGAGGGCCGCCTTCACATACTCTGTGCTCGCAGCCTTTTCGGAGGAAGCTTCGCCGCATGCGGAAAGCAATATCGTCAATGCCGCAGATAGAATAATTGAAAATTTGGACATGCAATAAAGTCTGCCACCATAAAAGAGCCATGTCAAGGCGGGGTTTTACGCTCCAGCCGGGTATGATTTCTTAGCGTTATTTTGCTGGTTCTCCTGCAAGTAAGTTGCCAGCTTGGCAATCTTGATTTATATTGTTTTTTATCGCCCAATATTGCTCAGGGCTTATGGTATTCTCTGCTTTTGCCCGCTAATAATTTTATATGGTGTATGTGCCAGTATCTTTGCCCGTGTGTGGGAAAAACGACTTACTTAGCCGAATAAATATCCGTTGTGGAAAGCATGTTGCAGGATTGATTATACTGGAGCGGATTTGCTAATTTTATGTATGGTGCCCAGGTCTAATTTGCCAGTTCCGAGAATCGGTATCGATTCGACCCGCACAACGTGTTTGGGAATCCAAAGGTTGGGAAGCCCAGCTTCGGTGAGTTTCCGCCGGAGCTGAGGCATGTCGATATCGACGGCAGAAAGCAGTATAAGAGCTTCGCCCTTGGCGGGGTCGAGGCGCGAGCCTATCGCAATCATGGGGACTTCGGAATCTTGCAGCCCCAAGACTTTGGCTATTGATTCCTCGACCCCCGTATGGGGCACCATTTCTCCCCCTATTTTTGAAAATCTCGAGAGCCTGCCTTTAATAAATATATACCCGTCGCTGTCGAGCATTGCGAGGTCTCCGGTGTTAAGCCAGCCGTTGCGCAATTTTTTTGCGTTTTCCTCAGGCTGGTTGAGATAACCTTTAAAAATGCTCGCTCCGCGCAGGTGGAGGATTCCGGTTTCGCCTATGGGCATAAAATCGCCGGTATCGGGATCCGCAACAGCAGCCTGCATTCCAGGGAAAAGTTCCCCTACGGATTTTGGCTTTGAACCGCTGGGTTGGGGGCAATATTTTCCCCTTTTCAAATTTTCGGGGAGATTGACGCATACCACCGGGGAAGCTTCCGTCAGGCCGTATCCTTCCCTATAGGCGACTTTCGGAAATTTTGCGTTCCAAGTTTCCGCGAATCCGTCCGGGGTTTTTTCGGCGCCGGCGATAACGTTTTTGAGGCTGGCGAAATCCTCCTGGGTGGCTTTTTTATAGTATGCGCGCAGAAAGGTCGGAGTGCTGATTAAAATAGTGGATCCGCCCTTGCGGCAGGCGTCGAGATTGGCTTGGACTTCCAAGGGGCTCTGCACGAACAGTTGGCGCACGCCGAAAATGGAGCAGAACCATACCTGTATGCTTTGGCCAAAACTATGGAAGAAAGGGAGGTTGGCGTGAAGCGTGTCGCCTTCTGTGACGATGCCGAGATTGTGCATTTGCGTGGCGTTTGCCATCAGGTTCCGATGGGTTAGAACCGCGGCTTTCGGGGATCCTTCCGAGCCGCTCGTGAAGATGATTGAGGCCTCCCTGTCTCCGCCTTCGGTTGGGATTTTGAACAATTTAATGAGCAATGCGGCCGGCAATAGGCGCACGGCGGCGAGCTTTAGGGCGATTCGGCGCTTTCCTATTGATTTTAAAATTGCGCCTATATCCCTAAAATCGCCGGTCCATGGGTAATTGGGCGAATGTTCGCATACTTTGGCGCGGACCTTGTCGGACCCTATTATGGATTTTATTTCCGCTTTTTCGATGCATGCCTGAAAGGCGTTTGCTCCCATTGTGAAATTCAGGTTTACGCTTGATTTGCCCGCCATTTGCATGGCCAAATTCAAAGCCGCTCCCGGGAAGCATGCGGGAAGGGCTATCCCTATTCTCTTTTGGCCGGGATAGTTTTTCTCTATATAATCTTTCAATGCGAGCGCCACCGCGAGAGTCGTCCCGCGGTCGAGGTGCCTATTTAGCGAATAGTCGTAAACTTGCTCCTTTTTGGTGTCTTTCGACAAGCCGCGGACCGCAGCGGCGGCAAGATTGCTGTTTAGGCTCTCCTGTTTGTCGAACTCGTCGAAAAGGCTGTCCAATATCTTGGATTCGATTACTTTCATTTTTTATTTCAAAATACAAGAAAAGCGGCGGAAGTCCCGTCCCCGCTCCGTTGTGTTCAGAATCGCACAACTTGAGAGATTCGTCAAGACGCTTTATCTAAAAATAAACGATTTTTGGCTTTTGGGCTGCCTTAAAAATTTTATTGTAATTTCGGAGGCGCATAGACAAAATTTGGGTTTTCATTATGGACAAATGTATTCAGCGCGGTTTTGACGCGAGGAGCGAGCAGGGATTTATATACACAAAGCTTGATGCCGTGATAAATTGGGTTAGGGCCAATTCGGTATGGCCGCAGCCCATGGGATTGGCCTGTTGTGCGATAGAGCTCATGGGAGTCGGCGGATCGCGTTTCGACATCGGCCGCTTTGGATCCGAAGTAATGCGGTTTTCACCGCGCCAGAGCGATTGCATGATAGTTTCCGGAACCGTCACCTACAAGATGGCGGGAGCGGTCAAGAGAGTTTACGACCAGATGCCGGCGCCAAAATGGGTGATAGCGATGGGGGCGTGCGCCTGTTCCGGTGGCATGTTTAGAACATATTCGGTATTGCAGGGCGTCGATAAGATCATTCCTGTGGACGTTTATGTGGCGGGCTGCCCGACGCGTCCCGAAGCGCTTCTCGACGCGCTCGTGACACTTCAGAAAAAAATCGGCTCGGAGAAGTCGACCCGCGCGCTTTGGACGGCAAAATAGAAACTTTACAGGTAATATGGACGTAAAAAAGACACTTTTGGAATTTCCGTGCTTGAAGGAGCGCGAGAGCGCGGACGGCATAAAGGCGTTCGATTGCCCGAAGTCGCATCTCGAGCGTTTTGCGCGCTACCTGCGCGACGTCTGCCAGTACAATTCTCTTACGGATATGGCGTCGATCGATATGGGCGAGGAAGCCGGAGAGGCGCGTTTCGGGGTGGTTTACCATTTCTTTTCGCACGACAAAAAGCGCTATGTCCGCGTCGTGTGCATGTGCGATAGTTCAGACGAGCCTTCGCTTCCGTCGCTTTGTTCCGTATATAAAGGGGCAGATTGGCTGGAGCGCGAGGCGTTCGACATGATGGGGATCGCCTTTGAAGGGCATCCGAACCTGCACAGGATTCTGATGTGGGACTCATACCCGTGGCACCCTTTGAGGAAGGATTTTCCGCTCTGCGGAAAAGAGGCTCCGCTCCCCGAATCCTTTGAGGGCAACGAGGACGCGGCGAAAGTTGTTCCCGCGCCCGAAAACGGGGGCCCCTTCCACTCGCCCTCCTGCGGAACAAAATTCGCTTCAGAGCGCGAGCCTCGCGCAAGATTCGATTCGTCCAGCGGGTGCAAATCGGGAACATCTAATTCTCACATACATGGATTATAAGGAATTTACATATCCCGAACCCGCCGGGCTCGCCGATGCGGAATACGGGGAAAAGATGATACTCAATCTCGGGCCGTCGCATCCGGCGACCCACGGGGTTCTCCGCTTAAAACTCGAGTTGGACGGCGACATGATAACTCGCGCCGATCCCATGGTGGGGTATCTCCACCGCGGGCAGGAGAAGATGGCGGAGAATCTGACCTACAACCAGTTCATACCGTTTACGGACCGCCTCGACTATCTCGCTCCGCTTTGCAACAACATAGCTTTCGCCCAGTGCGTCGAGAAGCTGGCGGGAATAGAGATTACCGAGAGGTGCAAGGCAATTCGCGTGATATGCTGCGAGCTTTCCCGCATAGCGAGCCATTTGGTGGGTATTGCGGCGTACGGCATGGACGCGGGGTCGTGGACGGTGTTCATGTATTGTTATACCCAGCGCGAAAAGCTCTGCTCGATATTCGAGGTCCTGACCGGAGCGCGCATGACCTCCTCCTATGCGCGCATAGGAGGGCTTGCCCGCGATATACCCGAGGGCTGGCTCGGCGCGGTAAACGCTTTTGCAAACCAGTTTCTTTCTGCTTTGGACGAAATAGACTCTCTCATCACGCGCAATAAGATATTTGTGGACCGCACAGCCGGAATCGGGATTATAACGAAGGAGCAGGCGATGGCGTGGGGGCTTACCGGAGCGAACCTCCGCGGAAGCGGGGTTGCCACCGACCTCCGCAAAGACGTTCCGTATCTCGGATATGAGAACTACGATTTCGACGTAGCCATAGGGGCGACGGGGGATTGCTACGACAGGTGGCTTGTCCGCATCGAGGAAATGCGCCAAAGCATACGGATAGTCAGGCAGGCAATAGAAAAGATGCCCGACGGCCCGGTAAACGTGGAGGATCCGAAAATATCCCTTCCTCCTAAGGACAATGTGTTGCGCGACATGGAGGACTTGATAAACAATTTTGTCCTCATAACCCAGGGCCCGGACATTCCCGCGGGAGAGGCGTATTTTGAAGCGGAAAACCCGAAGGGAGCGCTCGGCTTCTACGTAATGTCGAAGGGAGGCGGAGTTCCGTACAGGGTGAAGGTCCGCTCCCCGTCTTTTATAAGCTTAAGCTGTCTTCAGGAGATATTGCCCGGCCACCACATGAGCGATGCGGCCATAATACTCGGATCGCTCGACTTTGTCCTCGGCGAGTGCGACAGATAGGAGGTTTTCACATGGAAATCAGTGCTGAATTGGAAAAAAAATGCGACGAAATCATCGCGCGCTATCCCAAAAAGAAATCGGCGGCGATGATGATAATGCATTTGGTGCAGGAAACATTCGGGCATTTTGACGATACCACCGTGCGCTTTGCCGCAGAGAAGCTGGGCGTCGAGCCGATAGAGGTATACGGCATGCTGTCTTTTTATCCGATGTTTTCTTCGGAGCCGCGCGGGAGGATTCACATCAAAGTGTGCCGCACGCTGTCGTGCGCGCTTGCAGGATCAGTAAAACTCGGGCACGAGATTTCAAAAAAAATAAATTGCCCCGTGGGCGAAACGCGCGGGATATACACGCTGGAATTTGTCGAGTGTCTGGGCAACTGCGCCAATGCGCCTAACGTGCAGGTGAACGACAAGCTGTTTCAAAACGTGGCGGCCGAAGACGCCGAAAAATTTGTGGAGAAGCTTTCTGCCCTCGACGCTTCAGGGGAACTCGCCCCGGCGCCGTCTTCGGCGAAGCCGCAGGGCGCGGGCGATTTTGAATCTCCAGCATATAAAGGATAATTCCCATGCCGGCAAAACAGGACAGAATAATTTACTCCCACATAGGTCTCGAGGATTGGAACGCCTCCATAGACAAATACATGTCCGACGGCGGATACAGGACATTGGCCGAGACGGTAAAAAGGCCGTGCGCCGATCTTTGCGCCGAGATGGAAAAGTCCAAACTCCGCGGCCGCGGGGGAGCGGGATTCCCCGCGGGCATGAAATGGAAGTTTGTCGACAGGAAGAGCGGCAAACCCGTCTATTTGATTTGCAATGCCGACGAATCTGAACCCGGCACATGCAAGGACAGGCTTATAATATACCAGGATCCCCACCGCCTGATAGAGGGAATAATGTGCGCCGCCTATGCAATCGGCGCGGTCCAAGCTTTTATTTATATACGCGGTGAATATATAAACGGATACAGGATACTCGAGGAGGCAATAGCCGAGGCGCGGGCTAAGAATTTTGTAGGCAATGGCATATGCGGAAGTTCATACTCTTGCGACATAACCGTTTGCCGCGGGGCTGGCGCCTATGTATGCGGCGAGGAGACCGGCCTGATTTCCTCCTTGGCTGGGGGCAGGGCGTATCCCCGCATAAAGCCTCCGTATTTTCCCGCCGCCATGGGGCTTTACGACTGCCCGACTGTCGTAAACAACGTCGAAACCCTCTGCTGGGTTCCGATAGTTTTTGAGAAGGGCGGAGATTATGTCTCAAAAATAGGCTCCCCGCTCGATCCCGGGACGCACATATGGGGCGTGAGCGGCCAAGTTCAAAAGCCTGGGCGGTACGAAATAATAAGCGGATCCTGCACGCTCGGGGAATTGTTGTACGATCTATGCGGAGGCCCGTTGGCGGGCCGCAGGTTCAAGGCGATAATTCCCGGCGGTTCGTCGATGAAAATTCTCCGCTGGGACGAGAAGTTTCTCCTAAAGTCTCCGGACGGGAGCGAGAGGGAGATCCGCACGGAAGACATTCCGCTCGACGCCCAGTCGTTTATGCAGTGCGGGACGGCGATAGGCTCCTGCGGGATAATAGTGATGGACAATACCGTAGACATGGTCGAGGCGCTCGCAAATCTTTGCCAATTTTACGCGCACGAGAGTTGCGGGCAGTGCACGCCCTGCCGAGAGGGAACAATGTGGATGTCTCGCATAATTAAGCGCATTTGCGATGGCTGGGGCAGGGAAGCTGACGTGGAGCTCCTCCAGAGCGTTGCCGATACGATTTGCGGCAAGACGATATGCGCTCTCGGCGAAGGCGCTGCGTGGCCGGTTCAGAGCAATGTGGCCAAATTTAAGGACGAGTATTACGAAAAGATACGCCGCCAACAGACGGTGGGCGGCCAGGCGAGGGTAGACAACAACGCATATAGGCTCATTTAGGCATGGACAAGCAGACAGTAAAAATAAACGTCAACGGAACTGACTATGAGGTTTTGGCAGGACAGAACGTTCTCGAAGCGTGCCGGAGCATTGGTATAGAAATACCGTATTTTTGCTATCACCCGAATTTGAAAGTTGCGGGATCCTGTCGCATGTGCCTTGTCCGGATAGGCATGCCCGCGCGCGACAGGCAGACCGGGCAGCTCGTAAAGAACGCCGACGGCACGCCAAAAATAGCGTGGCCGCCCAAGCCATCAATAGCATGCGGCACAAAAGTCGCCGACGGAATGCACATTGTCACCGACGACGAGTCTGTGGAGTCTTGCCGCAAGGGCGTCATAGAATTTCTCCTCCTGAACCACCCCCTGGATTGCCCGATTTGCGACAAGGCCGGCGAGTGCAAGCTGCAGGAGTACGCCTACCGGTACGGGGCCGGGCATTCGAGATACGTGGAAAATAAGAATGTAAAGCCGAAGAAGGTCGAGGTTGCCGGAAAGATTATGCTCGACGCCGAAAGGTGCATACAGTGCTCGCGCTGCATACGCTTTTCCAACGAATTCATAGGGCGGTCGATTTTCGGATTTGTCAAGCGCGGTTCAAAGACTGAAATTTCCGTTTACGAGGGCGCTGACAATACGAGCAACTATCTGTTAAATGCTGTCGACGGCTGTCCCGTCGGGGCGCTCACGGAAAAGGCTTTCCGCTTCCAGATGAGAACTTGGTTCCTGAAAGTCACAGACTCGATATGCGGCGAGAGCAGCGCCGGGGCAAATACTCGCGTATGGTCCCGCGAGAATAAAATCTACCGCGTGACGCCTCGCACAAACCCTGAAGTCAACGAGATGTGGATGAGCGACTCTGGTCGCTATGTACAGTCGAGATACGACGAGGCAAACAGGCTTGCCTGCGCGAGTGTGGACGCTTCTCCCTGCGACACCTCTTACGCTATAAACCGGTGCGTGGAGATTATGAAGCTCGGCGGAGTTGCAATAGTCGGGAATGCGTGGCAGAGCTTGGAGGAAATGTATGTGATGAAGCTGCTCGCCGATGTCTGCGGGGCGAGGGTCCATTTTGTTTCGCATCTGGGAGAGGACGACGGAAAGCTCGTTTCCGCCGACAGGACTCCGAATATGCGCGGCGCCTTTGCGACTGGGCTCATCGGCGAATATCCCAAAGCTGATTTGTCGGATTTGGCGGCGGATATGGAATCTGGGAAAGTCAAAGTGGTGCTTTGTTTCGGGGAGAATATTTTGGAGCTTGGAATAAGCCCGAAGCTGCTGAAAAAAGTAAACGTTCTTTACTGCGGCATCCTCAAGAACGCGCTTTCCGACGAGGCAAAAATAAGCGTTCCCCTGCGCTCGGAGTTTGAGAAGGACGGCATATGGATAAACCGGCAGTTTCGCGCGCAAAAATTTGCGAGGGCGGTAGACGGGCCTGAGAAGTCTGTCGACGATCTCGAATTTCTGCTCACACTCTTGCGCGAGGTGGCGGGGGACGGCTTTAAGCTGCCCGGGCTATCGGATATCAGGAGGGAAATAGGTGAGAAGATACCTATTCTCAAGGCTTGCTGCGACCTTCCCCCGGAGGGCGAGCTCATAGACGGTTCTGCCTGGAGCGGGATTGATTTTCCGGAGGCGGACGCCATGCATTTTAATGCTGGGAAATTAAAAGGAACAAAAGAATAACGGCGGCTTATGTGCATCTTTTCAACGACAGTATTCGACGCGTGCGCGCTTTTGTGCGCGGCTTCCGTCTCCGCCCCCGAATGCTCGGGCGGGATTGATTGGTTCGGTATTTTTATGCAGGTGGTGTGGGCGTTTCTATCCATCATAGTGGTTATGAGTTTCGCGGGGCTGAGCGTAGTTGCCGAGAGAAAGGTGTGCGCCTACATACAGGGCAGGTACGGTCCAAACCGCACTGCCATACCGATAGTTGCGGCTATTCCCCTCGTGGGAAATTTTCTGAAGAAAAACGGCCTCATGCAGCTTGTTGCGGACGGCTTAAAGTTTCTTTTTAAAGAGGATCCGCTCCCGTCGCATGTGGACAAGTTTTGGTACATGGCCGCCCCCGTGATGGCGCTCGCGCCGGTGTTGATAAGCGCGTGCGTGATTCCTTTCGGATTTTACGTCGGAGATGGAGGGGAAATCATGCCGAT
This sequence comes from uncultured Verrucomicrobiota bacterium, assembly GCA_949298545.1. GTDB lineage: Bacteria > Verrucomicrobiota > Verrucomicrobiia > Opitutales > Intestinicryptomonadaceae > Merdousia. The sequence goes on from CASFWX010000033.1 coordinate 17,916, forward strand.
AGCTGCGGCGAATTTTGACGTAAGCTTGATATTCGCGCTCGCGGTGGGCGGACTCGGGGTTTACGGAGCTGTGATGGCCGGCTGGTCGTCGAACAGCAAATTTCCGTACATAGGCGCAATGCGCGCGAGTTCTCAAGTTATAAGCTACGAGCTTGCCATGGGATTGAGCGCGATGTCGGTCGTCATCTGGACGGCTCGGACCTCAGACAGCCCGCTCAGCCTTTTTGAGATAGCCCATGCGCAGGTCGATTGGTGGTATTGCCTTACCCAGCCCCTGGCGGCGCTTATATTTCTCGTCTGCCTCTTTGCCGAGACAAACAGGCTTCCTTTCGACGTCGCCGAAAGCGAGACAGACCTTGTGAGCGGATACCACACCGAGTACGGCAGCTTTAAATTCGGCCTGTTTTTTGTGGGGGAATACGGCCATATGGTTGTCGGGTCGGCGATTTTTACGACCCTTTTTCTTGGGGCGTGGAATCCTCTTCCCGGCATTGAGTGGCCCGCGTCTTGGGGGTGGGCGGCTTCTGCGCTGTCGGTAGTGACCGTCCTTTTAAAAATCGCGGCAATGATGTTTTTTATGATATGGGTAAGGTGGACGCTCCCGCGCTTCCGCTACGACCAGGTTATGAGGATAGGCTGGAAATGCCTCTTGCCTCTCGCCCTCCTAAATTTTACGGCGTACTTGATATTCGCCTCCTTTTGACAAAATCGGGACTGACGCACAATGGCAATTGTAGTAGAAAGAAAACGCTTGAGCCTGCTTGAGAGATGCTATCTCCCGCAGATAGTGTCCGGCTTGCTCATAACCTTTAAAAACATATTCAAACCGCGCGTTACTCTCGAGTATCCCGACCAAAGGCCGGTGATTCCCGCCGGATACCGCGGCGCACCGACGCTCGTCAAAGACTCCCAGGGGCGCGAAAAATGCGTCTCGTGCCAGTTGTGCGAGTTCGTATGCCCGTCGAAGGCCATACGCGTCACTCCGGGAGAGATAGATCCCGGCAGCCCCTATTCGCACATAGAAAAAGCTCCCAAGAAGTTTGAAATAGACATGCTGCGCTGCATATTTTGCGGGCTCTGCCAAGAGGCATGCCCGGAAAAAGCCATAGTCCTGCAGGACGAATTTTCGATAAACGGGCTTTCCCGCGAGGATTTTGTGCGTTCCAAGCAGGCCCTTTACGCCGCCGGCGGCGTGCTTCCCGACAGAATTATGAAGTGGAAAAAAGTCAAGGACAACGCGGAACTCGGAGGAAATAGATAATGGAGGACATAGTTTATTACGCGTTTTGCGCTATGGCGCTTTTGGGAGCGCTCGGGGTAATCGTCGTGCGCGGATATGTCAATTCGGCAATGTGCATGCTCGTTTCGGTGCTCGGAGTCTGCGGGCTTCTCGCCCTCATGGGGGCGTATTTCTTGGCTTTTGTGACATTGTCGGTTTACGCAGGGGCGGTTTTGGTGCTCTTTGTATTCGTGGTGATGCTCGTGGGAGATTCCGGAGATAATTCGTCGTTCTGGAAAAAAATCGGGCTTCTGGCGCTGTGGATACTTGCGGGAATTTTCGTCGCTTCGATAGAGCCGTGGCTCGCAAAGCACGGCGCGCCTTCGGCAATGCCCGAAAATTCTCCGCTCGCTCTGGCGAAAAATTACGGATTGGAACTGTTCTCGCAATTTATGCTTCCCTTCCAAGTGGCGGGATTCCTGCTGTTGGCTGCAATTACGGGAGTTTCGGTCATAGGGAAACACAAGCGCGCCCGCTCTCAAGGCGAGCCGTCAAATTAACAGGAGTTTCGACATGGAAGATTGCCTCAACGAATTTCTCGCCCCGGCCCTCGCGCTTTTCGCAACGGGTTTGATAGGTGCGATGTTTAAACGCAATTTAATAACGGTCTTCATGTGCGTGGAGATGATGCTCATCGGGGCGATGCTCGCATTTGTGGCGTTCGCGTCTGCTTACGGAGACATGTCGGGGGCGGTTTTCGCATTCTTTATCCTGACAATAGGCGCGGCGGAGGTCGCCGTCGGCTTGGCGATAATTGTCAGGCTCTTCAAGCTTGAAAATACGGTGTCGGCTTCCGACATGAATACACTCGGAGATTAAAATGCAAGTTCAGCTGTTTTCCATTCTGCTAATGCCGCTCTTTGCTTCGGCGGCGACGGTTCTTTTCCTCCGCAAATCCAAGTGGGGCGGAGCTGCGGTATCGGTATTCTCGGCCGCTTTCGCCCTCGCAATGACAATCTCGGTTTTGACGGGTGACTTTTCGGCGCGCGGCATCTTTAAAGTGTCGACGGAATTTTTCAAGCTCGGCGGATTTTCCTTCGATTTCGGGTTGCTTTTCGACGGATTGGCCGCAAACATGCTGTTTGTAGTCTGCTTCGTCGGATTTTTTATACACATATACAGCATAGGATACATGGACAGCGACAATTCTAAGGGAAGATTCTTTGCGGGATTGAGCTTTTTCATGTTTTCAATGACTGGCATCGTGCTGTCCTCAAACCTCTTTGAAATGTTTATCTTTTGGGAGCTCGTGGGATTCAGCTCCTATGCGCTCATAGGCCATTATTCGGATACCGATCTCGCGCGCGAAGCCTCCAAAAAGGCGTTTATAGTCAACCGAGTCGGAGATTTTGGGTTTCTGCTTGGGATAATTTATTGCTATTGGACTTTCGGGACGACCGATTTTGAATCCTTGCACCAGATACTCAAGGCGGATCCAGCAGGAGCTTCGACGGCGATGGGAATGCTCGTGCTGTGCGGATTCCTCGGAAAGAGCGCGCAGTTCCCGCTTCAAGTGTGGCTGCCCGACGCAATGGCGGGTCCGACTCCGGTTTCGGCCCTGATCCACGCCGCGACTATGGTCGCAGCCGGCGTCTACATGATGGTGCGGCTGTCGTCTATAGGGTTTTTGACGGAGCCTGTCCTCGATACCTTGACGCTGCTTTGCGGGTTTATGGCGGTTTTTGCCGGAATTTGGGCTCTCGGGCAGAACGACATAAAAAAGATTTTGGCGTATTCTACTCTCGCGCACCTCGGGCTCATGGGGGTCGGCATAGGCATAGGGTTCGATTTGGCGATGTTTCATTTGAGCACGCATGCTTTTTTCAAGGCGACTCTCTTTCTCGTCGCCGGTTCGGTGATACATGCCTGCCATCACGAGCAAGACATATTCAAGATGGGCGGGCTTTTCAGGCGGATGCCGGTCACCTCGATTGTCGCCCTCGTTGCGACCTTTTCCATAATCGCCCTTCCATATTTTTCCGGATATTACAGCAAGGAGGGAATTTTGATGGCGTCGTACGGGCGCTTTTCCCAAACTGGGCTTTTCTTCGACCAGTTTGTATTTTGGCTCGTCATGGCAGCCGCTTTCCTAACGCCTGTCTATATGGCGCGCTTGTTCTTCAATGTTTTTATGGGTTCTCCCCGGAGTGAATCGGCGTCGTCGGCGCGCGAAAGTTCTATTTGGATGCTTTTGCCGCTTGCAGTTTTGGGATTTTACTCCCTCGCCGGAGCCTGGAGCTTCGCGTACGACCTCGATTGGCTCGGCGGAAAGATGGATTTCTTTATCCCGAAGGCTGCGACAGTTTTCGTGGGAGATGCGTTTGCATTGAGGCAAAAAGCCTTTTACGTGATTCCAAACATAAGTACACTCGAATGGACGGCGCTTGTGACGACCTTTTGCGGAGTCGTCATAGCGTGGGCAGTATACGGACATTCGCGTGGATTCGACATCGTGCAGAAGCGCCTTCCGCGTCTTTATGCTGCCTTGCGCGCCCACGGGTGGTTTGACGACATTTATAATTGGTACGTTGTGAAAGTGCAGCAGAGGGCGGCTATTTTCCTGGCAACGTTTGTGGATCTGTTTTTGGTGGAGCTCTTGTGCGTGCGGGGGCTGGGGATTTTTTGCGCTGTGCTCGGACAGGGGTTCAAAAGAATGCACGACGTTTCCGGGAACTCTCAAGTGCGCTGGATAGCCGGAGGGGCGCTTTTCCTTCTAATAATGATTTTTGCATAGGAGTTTGCAATGGACGCTTTCTTAAAATTTATGCTTAACGCAGGGGTTTACGTTCCCCTGGCGGTTTCGATTGCGATGGCGTGCGGGCCGTCGCTGTTCTCGCCGAGGCGATCCAAGATTATGGCGCTCTTCGGCGCGTCGGTAAGCTTTTTGTCGGCGCTTTTGCTTTGGGGGGCGTACATGTTCTCTTTTAGCGGGACGGGGTTTGCATTTGCCACTTCCCCGACTTTGGGCGCTGCCGAATTCCCAAGTTTCGCTTTAAATGCCGCGTCCGCCCCGCTTTATGCGCTGGCAGGAATTGTCGGATTTTCGTCCGTGGTATGGGCGGCAATTTCAGAAATAAAAAACCCGCGCTTGTACTTCACGTTCCTGATGTTTATGCAGGGCGGGCTCATGGGCGCTTTCGCGTCGACAAATGTGCTTTGGATGTATATGTTCCATGAGTTTGCGCTCGTTCCCACATTCATCGCGATGAATCTTTGGGGAGGCGCCGGGAGGCGCCAAGCCGCAATGCAAATGGCAGTTTACCTGACTTTGGGGGCTTTGGTGTCGCTTATCGGCATTCTCGCCATATGCGTGCAATTCGGCTTCAAGACCTTTGAGGTTTCCGAGATCGCGCTCTTGTCCGTTTCGCTCGATTCTGCATGGCAATACTATATTTTTGGAATTCTTCTTTTCGGACTCGGAACGCTCGTATCGCTCTTCCCATTTTACACTTGGGCTCCGCGCGGATATGCTGCCGCCCCGACTTCGTTTGCGATGCTGCATGCGGGGGTCCTTAAGAAATTCGGCCTGTATGTAATAATCCAGCTCGCCATTCCGGCGCTTCCCCTCGGATATGCGGATTGGTGCGGAGTGATAGCGGCTCTGGCCCTCGTAAACGTGATATATGTAGGGCTCGTCACCATGGCGCAGCGCGACCTCAAGCTTATGTTTTCATATTCGAGCGTTTCGCACATGGGCATGTGCTTTCTAGGCATAGCGGCGATGAGCGTTGCGGGAGTCGGGGGTGCAATTCTTCTGATGTTCGGGCACGGGCTAAGCATAGCGCTTCTCTTTATGCTTTCGAACGCCGTTGTGAACAAGACAGGCGAATGGGATATGAACAAGATGGGGGGGCTATACAAGTCGGCTCCGGTTCTCGCGGCGTTCTTTGCGGCGGCGGTTTTTGCAAGCGTAGGATTGCCGGGATTCGCGAATTTTTGGGGCGAGCTTTCAATATTCGTCGCGCTTTGGAAATCTTCCCCCGCGATTTGCACCCTTGCCGCTACGGGACTTATCATATCCGCCGTTTACGGCCTTCGGGCGTTCGCCAAAGTTTTTATGGGCGAGCCTTCGAAAGAGCTCTCCGGGAAAATGGGCGGAATTTCCGACATCTCTGCCGCTCAAAAATTCGCGGCGTCGATATTATTGGCGGCATTGCTTTTTGTCGGTTTCTATCCGGGCGCTTTGACGAATTCGCTGGACGCGGAATTGTCGGCAGTGCCATCACTCAACCAGTCGAAATGATTTTTTATGGAAACGATTTCAACTTTTGAATGGAATTCGATGTGTGCCGAAACGGTGCTCGCGCTTTCGGCTCTCGCCGGGTTGACTCTTTCTGCGCTGCTTCCTGGCCGGGCGTCGAAGTTCGCGGCGTGGGCGGTTATGGCGGGGCTTGTCGCCGCTTTGGTATCGGCTATTTTCCAGTTGTCTTCCGGCGCGGCTTCGGGAGTGTTTTTCGGCGGCATGCTCGGCAGCTCTTCGAGCTTTGGGGTGTTCGCATCGGCGTGCGCTCTGCTCACCGGCTTGATGTGCTTTTCATCGGTCTCAAAAGTCTCAAGCAAAAGGGCGGAATTTCTTTCGGTGCTTTCGATTTGCACAGCTGGATTGATCCTATTCGTGCGCTCGAACAACTTGATGTTTTCATTCGTGGCCCTGGAGTGCGCTACGGTCTGCCTCTATGTAATGGCGGCTTGGAATAAGGATTCTCCGGCGTGCGCCGAGGCCGGCGTGAAATATTTGGTCGCAAGCGGGGTCAGCGGTGCTCTGTTTTTGCTTGGAACGGCGTTTGTCTACGGGGCGGGTTTAAAACTTGAAATATCGGCGCTTCGTTTTGAAGATTTTTCCGCGGCTCTTGGAAATCCCATATTTTTAGCCGGCATGAGCCTCGTTTGCGCGGGAGTGCTTTTTAAAGTTGCGGCTTTCCCCTTTCAGTTTTGGTCGCCGGACGTTTATCAGGGAGCTCCGACTCCCGCGGCGGCGTTCTTTGCGGTCGCTTCAAAAGCGGCGGGCATGCTTTTCCTCTTTAAGATTTGCTCGTCGATAGATTTCTCCCTCTATCCCCATGCGGGATCACGTGCGGAATTGGCGGTATCGGTCGTTGCGGCTGCGACTATCATAATGGGAAATCTGGGAGGAATAACGCAGATAAACGCCAAAAGGCTTTTGGCATTTTCAGGCATTGCAAACGCGGGATATCTGCTCGTTTTGATTGCGGCGGTCCTCAAGTTCCCGAGCGGAGATTTGCACGGCCTTGCCGAGGTTTCCCTCTATTTCTATTTGACGGCCTACATGTTTGCCAACTATTCGCTTTTTTACGTCGTCGGTCAGGATACATGCCGGGACGACTATTTGCAGTCCCTTTCGGATTACCGCGGCATTTTCCGCAAGAACGCGATAGAGGAGAGCGCATTGACGATAAACCTCGCCTCTCTTGCGGGCGTTCCGCCGACAGCCGGATTTTTTGGGAAACTTCTCATATTGATAGTGGCGTGGTATGCGCAGCTCTATTGGCTAATGGCGGTAATGGTGTTCGGTTCGGCGGTTTCGGTGTATTATTATTTCGCCTGGCTGAGGGCGACATATTCCGAGGCGGAGGGAGGCGAGAGAAAATTTGCGCCGTTTGGCGCGCTCGCTCCGACATCCGTTGCGTTATCCGCGGCGACAATGCTATTCGGGCTGGTTCTATTCTTTATGATTTAAGTGTTGATTACTGTGTCTCTTCAAACATGCTTTTCAAAATGAAATTTTACACAGCGTTAGTTTCGTCGTTGGCGGCAATAGCTCTTCTTTCAGGCTGCGAGACTCCCGACAAGGAGATTTACAGCCGTCAGATAAAAATTGTTAGCGTGCCGTCCGGCGCTCCGATAGTTGTCGACGGCTTGAAAGTCGGGAAGGCTCCGATAAGTCTTGGCGTAGAGTCCACAGAGGACGGCTTCTTCCCGCGCAAAACCGTAATAACGGCGATTCCCCAGTCCGACAAGCTTCATACGCAGGTAGTCAGTTTCCCGCCTTTCCGTCCGGACGATCCCGAAAAAAGTCGCATTCCCGAGCAGATAACGTTCGATATGACCAAAGGAGCCGACGCGGGCGGCGGAGTAATCCTCGGCGATTTAGACTGATAGCGCCTTTGCCGCATTTTAATTTGGGCTGGGCAGGTTTAACATTATATAAATAAGAAACATAAAGATGTCAGACAGAGTAAAATACATATTGGACGAAAACAAGATTCCGACCCATTGGTACAATATCGAGGCCGATTTAAAAATAAAAACGCCCGCGCCTATCGATCCGGCAACGGGCGCGCCAATGGAAATAGCCAAGCTTGAGAGCATATTTTCCAAGGGCGCAATGGAGCAGGAAACATCGCACGAGAGATATATAGAAATTCCGAAACCCGTGCGGGAAATCATGCGCCAGTGGAGGCCTTCCCCGCTTTACCGCGCGCGCCGCTTGGAGAAAGTTCTCGATACCCCCGCCCGCATTTATTACAAATACGAAGGGGTGAGCCCGTCGGGTTCCCACAAGACCAACAGCGCCATAGCCCAGGCTTTTGAATGCAAGCGGGAGGGAGTCAAAAAGGTTACAACAGAAACCGGAGCCGGACAATGGGGTTCGGCGCTGTCGCAGGCCAGCAGCATATTCGGGCTCGAGTGCCGCGTTTACATGGTTCGTTGCTCCTTCGACCAGAAGCCATACCGCAAGGCAATGATGGAGCTCTTCGGAGCGACAACAATAGCTTCTCCAAGCATGGAAACCGAAGTCGGAAGGGAAGTTTTGGCAAAGGATCCCGACTGCCGAGGTTCGCTCGGGATAGCCATTTCTGAAGCTGTGGAGGACGCCCTCAAGCACGGCGCAAAATACTGTCTTGGATCAGTCTTGAACCATGTCCTTTTGCACCAGACGGTGATAGGGCAGGAGGCTATAGCGCAGATGGAAATGGCGGAAGATTATCCAGATATCGTCATAGGCGCATGCGGCGGAGGATCAAACTTTGCGGGAATCGCTTTCCCGTTTATAGGGGAGATGCTGCGCGGCGGAAGGAAGGTGGATATTCTGGGCGTCGAGCCCGCGGCATGCCCGACTCTCACAAAAGGAAAATACGCTTACGATTTCGGAGATGTCGCAAAGACGACTCCTCTCATGAAAATGTACACTCTCGGCAGCTCTTTCATACCGCCCGCCGTGCACGCGGGAGGGTTGCGCTACCACGGAATGGCTCCGCAAATAAGCAATATCGCCAAGCAGGGGATCATGCGCGCCAGAACCGTGCAGCAGCTCGACGTCTTTAGAGATGCCGTTGTTTTTGCAAGGGCCGAAGGCATAACTCCCGCCCCGGAATCTTCGCACGCAATTTCCGCGGCTATGGACGAGGCGCGCGAATGCAAAAAGACTGGAAAATCCAAAAGCATACTTTTCAATCTTTCCGGGCACGGGCATCTCGATATGACCGCATATCTCGAATATTTTGCCGGCAAGCTTAAGAATTACGAATATCCCGAGCCGGAAATCGCAATGGCGCTTTCCGGCCTTCCGGTATTGTAGGCAGGCTGGTTCTTCAGCATTTTTGTTCGCCTTTTTTCGGGCCGGGCGGAATGCGGGACAACTCATGCGTCTTTTGCTCGCGCGGATTTTTTTATTCCGCGCGTTTTTTTTTGTTTTGCTTTAATGGGAGGATTTTGGGCGCAATTGGGATTTTCCTCTTGCGAGGAAAGATATTTTGTCGACAGCCTGGCAAATGCGGGCCGGAGGGGCGCATAAAAAGGCGGGTTTCCCTAAAAGATTTTCTTTGGCGAAAAAATCGGATTTTTTTATCTCCCGATTTTTCTCGACTAAAGCCTGCGGATATGAACATTTAAACACTGAATGAATGTGAAAATGGCAAAGCGTTTGGCATTGATTGCATTAGGGCTTGCTTTTTCGGCCTGTGTTATGAGCGGAGCTGAGTCGGGAACTTTGCCTTATCCGATCCCCTTGAGCGATTATCCGAAAAATCCAAGTTTATGGGGAACTCTTTGCGATAGGGTAGAGGCGGCTCCTTTTAATTTATTCGCCACTATTGTTTTTCTGCTTGCGATAGTGCACACATTTTCGCACGGGGTGTTTACGAAGCTATCCGAAAAATACAAGCAGCGCACGAGAATGAAAGTTTCTGCTCTCGAGAGCGGCGGCAAGTTTTACAGCGAGGCCCAGAAGCCGCCAGTATGTTTTCGCGCTGAAATATTCCATCTCCTCGGGGAAGTGGAGGCGATATTTGCCCTTTGGCTAATACCGCTTTTCGCGGGATTTTGGGCGGTTTACGGCTGGGCAGATTTTACGGCGTATTTAAACGAGTTCACATTCGATCAAAAAAAATACGTCGAGCCGGTGTTTGTGGTCGTTGTGATGTTTATAGCCGGCACGCGCCCGATAATTCAGCTCGCGGGAGACACAATCAATGTATTTGCCCGGCTTTTCCACGGCAGGGTTTGGGCATGGTGGTTCGCTATTATGGCTATGGGTCCGCTGCTGGGATCATTCATAACAGAGCCTGCGGCGATTACAATTTGCGCGACTTTGCTTGTCAGGCATTTTTACACTTTCGGTCCGTCGCTCTCTTTTAGATACGCCACGATAGGTTTGCTTTTCGCTTCCGTTTCCGCCGGCGGCACATTGACGCATTTTGCGGCCCCTCCGGTTTTGATGGTCGCCCACGAATGGGGTTGGGGAATGCCGTTTATGTTTATGAATTTCGGCTGGAAGGCGGCTCTGGCTATTCTTGTGGCAAGCTTTGTCTATCTTTTGGCGTTCAGAAAAGAATTTCCGATAATGCAGCGCAGATACGGGACCTCGAAAGGCAAAGGCGCCTCCGAGCCGAGAGTACCATTTTGGGTGGTTGCCGTGCATGTCGGGTTCCTTATTTTTACCGTGCACGCGTTGCATTATCCGGCGCTTTTCATGTTTGCTTTCCTTTTGTTTTTGGCGTTTGTGGGGGCGACATCGCATTTCCAATATGCGGCTAAGATGAAAAATCCGATACTTGTCGGACTGTTCCTCGCCGCTCTTGTGACACACGGAAGTTTGCAGGGATGGTGGATAGAACCGGTCCTCGAGAGTTTCGGGCACACGGAGCTTTTCTTTGGAGCGATATTCCTGACAGCTTTCAATGACAATGCGGCGATAACTTATCTCGCCTCCCTTGTCCCCGACTTCAGCGACCAGATGAAGTATATGGTTGTAGCCGGAGCCGTGGCAGGAGGAGGGCTCACAGTGATTGCAAATGCTCCGAATCCGGCGGGTGCGGCGATACTGCGCCAATATTTCCGCGACGGATTGTCTCCGTTGAAACTTCTCGCGGCGGCCCTTTTGCCGACAGCTATAATTTCGGCGGCATTTTATTTCCTATAAATCCACTATGGAAAAGTTTGACGCAATTGTTTGCGGAGCCGGTCCGGCCGGTGTAGCAGCCGCACTAAAAATAGCCTCCAATGGCAAGAAAACTCTTTGCGTGGAGGCTGGCGAAATTGGGGGGACATGCCTCAATAGGGGCTGTATTCCAACAAAGGCTTTTATAGCTTCTGCTGACGCCTATTTGAGCGCCCGCGAAGCCGGCAAATTCGGAGTCGAATTTGAAGGGGTGAACTTTGATTGGCGGCAGGTTTGCCAGCATAGTCAGCAGACCGTCGAAAAACTTAGAAAGGGCTTGGACTTCCTTTTTAGGAAAAACGGGATTCGAATTGAGCGGGGAAGGGCGAAAATTCTCGAAGAGGGAAAGGTGGAAGTCGTTTACAGCGATGCTAAAAGCGAAGTTTTCTGCGCTGAAAAAATTCTTGTCGCGTGCGGAACGTCGCCGCGCAGATTCGATTTTTTGCCGGTATCGGAGAGAATTTTAGATTCCTCGGCGGCGCTGAATCTCGCGGAGTGTCCGCGGAGCGCAATAATAGTGGGTGCGGGCGCGATAGGCGTAGAATTTGCGCACATTTGGAATGCTTTTGGCGCGCGGGTCGAACTTGTGGAGATGGCTGGAGAGATCCTCCCCCTCGAGGATCCGGAAGGGTCCCGCATGCTGGCGCGCTCATTTAAACGCCGCGGAATAAACATTAGGACTTCTGCGCGGCTGGTTTCGGCGGAAGTTTTTGGAGATGCAGTTCGGGCGACGCTTGCGGAGGGAGGAGTTTTGGGAAAAAACACCTGCGTTGAGGCGGATTATATGCTCGTTTGTTCAGGGGTTATCCCGCAAAGCAGAGATATTTTTGCGGAGGGATTTCTTCCGGATTTGGACGATAAGGGATTTATTAAGGTGGATCAAAGCTTCAAAACTTCTTTGGCTGGCGTTTACGCCGCCGGGGATATCATAGGAGCTCCCTTGCTTGCGCATGCGGCGGAGCGCGAAGGGGAATTGGCCGCTGAATCAATGCTTTATCAGGCGGGGGCAGGCTTTGCGGCGGAATCGAGAGATTTTATAGTGCCTGCATGCGCATATTGCCGCCCGCAGGTCGCTTCTGTCGGAATGAGTGAAAAAGAGGCTGCTGGGCGCTTTGGTTCAGACGTAAAAATTACAAAGTCGTTTTTTATAGCAAACGGCAAGGCTGCGGCTTCCGGTGCGACGGACGGATTCGCAAAGCTCGTCTGGCTCTCGCGCGACGGCGCCGAAAAGCTTGTCGGCGCTCAAATAGTAGGGGACGACGCGTCGGAAATCATATCGGAATGCCTCTTGGCTATAAATCTTGGGGCGGACCGAAAACAATTTGCGGCGGCGGTTCGTCCGCATCCTACGCTTTCGGAGATATTGTCGGCGGCTTCCAAATAAAGAGTTTTGCGCTTTTTTAAAAGCGTTGGCGCGAGATTTTCGGCAATTTTACAATGGAAGCCGGCGGGCTCATCGCGTTTGAAGAAATTGTTTTATGGGAAAGACTGCAATTCAGCCCGGCTTTTGAGGCGGAATCTTGGAGTTCGCAGCGCGCGGGTTTTTTATACTATATTCGAGTCTGCCCCGATATCACATATCGAAAAGCGCCTTCCCAAAAAATGAAAAGACAAACTTGTTATATCTTATATGGGAAAACGCCGAAAACAAGAGTCGGCAAAACAAGACTGAAAAAATATCAGGCGGAGGAAGGCTTTGTGGCGGAATCGAGAAATTTTATAGTGCCTGCATGCGCACGTTGCCGATATTTGGCAGTGGCCGCCAATAAATATCGTTCCGCTTGTCGTCCCCTATCTCAGAGTCAATGGGGTGCTGTACGCTAATAAATATCGTCCCGCCTGTCGGAGAAAGAGGGTATTTGCGAGCGAATATCGTCGACGTCGTCGAGCGATATGTCAGCTATTGCGAGGGCGTTTTCTGCATCTTCTTCGGCCTCCGCGACAATTCCTCCCCATGGATCTATTATCGCGGACAGCCCAAAATACTTTACTTCGCCGCTTCCAAAACGCTCCTGGCCGGAGCGGTTTACAGCCACTACAAAACATTGGTTTTCTATTGCGCGCGCGCGGCATAGAATCCTCCAATGTTCAGAGCGCGGGTGCGGGAAGGCTGCGCTTACTATTATCAGTTTCGCTCCGCGTTTTGCCATGCGCACGAAAATGTCAGGAAAACGTATGTCGTAACATATCGCGAACCCTATTCTTCCTACGGGGGTGTCGGATACGACTATTTCACTGCCGGGCTTTACATATTTGTCCTCGTTGAATATTCCGAAGAGATGTATTTTGTCGTAATGCGACAAAATTTTCCCGTCGCCGCCAATAAATAAAAGCCTATTGGACGGAAGCATGTCTCCGCTTTCGATATGCGGAACTGATCCGCAGATGCAAATGTC
>CASFWX010000034.1 GCA_949298545.1 uncultured Verrucomicrobiota bacterium
TTGCGCGCAAAATCCTCCCTGCTTCCGAGAAAGTCGCAGTAGCAAATTTGAAACTGCCCGACTTCGTCGGAGTATGCAGGTGTGATTCCGCGCCCGGTCGATCCGCGCGGCTCCTCGCGGAGAATATTTGTTCGGTAATCTTCCCATGCGAGGTCGAGAAGCCGGTGGGATATGTCGCTGACCATCGTGCGCTCGTCTATCAGCAGGCGCGAGAATATTTGATAGCCCCGCTTTTCGAGCGGCATCGCCTCCCATGCGAACTTGCGGGGATCTGCTACGACTCCGGCGCCTATGGCGAGAGTTTCGACATCTTTTTCTATTACGCCCGCAGGCAGAAGGTTTAGCTTTATGCCGCCGGCAGTGTGTCCGGAATTCGCCCCGCCGTTGACTTTTATGACGATTGCGACAATCCCGTTTTTGCCCGTTTCGGCTTTGAGCTCGTCTATAATCTCGTAAACGAGGCGGCCTTTGCCTTCGTCGCCCATGCTTATGCCGACGTCGGCTATCAACTGACTTTTAAATTTTGTAAGTGCCATTTGCTTGTCCCATTTTCAGACAAAGATTTTATATTGGCAGGATTGTTCGCCTTTACAATATTATTTCTGATTTTTTTTATTTGTGCGGAACTTCGCCGCGGATGAAAATTCTATAATCGACAATCTAACAAAAAAAGGTTGCATTTAAACTATTAATCGCAATTTAATCAGTAAACGAAAAGGCGTAAATTTCTTCGGTTCCTTACGGGATTTAATTTTCCGGGCAATTTTGGATATTTTGCCTTTCGCGGGATTTTTGATTTGCTTCTTTCGTTTAGGATGTGCGTTTTCGATCTTATCCGCTTGCCGCATTCTAAACGAAGCGCTTATGGAAAGGGAGTTTAGTGGGATTAGGAATACATAGCGAAATGCGGCGCCTTGCAGTTTGCGCCGCAGCGTTTCTCGGTGTTTTTAGCGTTGATTTAAATGGCGCTGACGGAAAAATTTTAGGCGCTGATGGCAATGGGAAGTTCCTCGCAATAGGCGACATTCCGGATTATGGCCAGACATATCTGTCTCCAGACTTTGTCAAGCCGGGCGGCGGAAAACTCTTTATAACATGCCGCACGGGCGACAAACTTTTGGTTCTCGAAGGCGGAAAAGTGGAAAAGGAGGTTCTCCTGCCGCAACATCCTTCCGGACTGGCTGTATCGCCCGACGGGAAAACTGCGTGGGTGTCTATAGCAGCGCCGCGCGGAGAACTCGTAAAAATTGATGTCGAAAGCGGCGAGGTTGTAGGGAGAGTCCGCGCCGGGCATATGCCGCGGGCGGTTGAATTGTCGCCTGACAATAAAATTCTTTATGTAGCAAACCAATTTGAGAATCTCGTGCGCGCCTACGACGCGGAAACCCTCGAACATTTGAAAAGCGGAAAAACAATTCGCGAACCTTTTTCAATAGCGGTTTCGCCCGACGGCAGGCGCCTTTATGTGGCAAACCAGCTTCCCGAAGCCAAGGGCGGACTTTACGAGGAAAACATAGCCGCATCGGCGAGTGTTTTGGACGCTGATACCCTCGAGGATATTGCAAGGGTCGATCTTCCGAACGGTTCTATAAACGTTCAGGGGGTGGCCGTATCGCCCGACGGTAAATACGTGTGCCTGACACATGTAGTGGCGCGCTTCAATGTCCCGACTACGCAAGTTGAACGAGGTTGGATAAATACCAATGCAATAAGCATAATCGACACTTCGGACAACTCTCTTTTTGCCACGGTTCTTCTCGACGATGTCGAACTTGGGGCGGCAAATCCTTACGGCTTAACTTTTGCCGAAGGTGGCAAAACCCTTGCAGTGGTATGCGCGGGTACCCACGAACTGATAAAAATTGATTTCGGCTCTTTGATAAAAAAGCTTCGCGAAGATTTTTCCGCTTCGCCCGACAAAGCCAAAAAGCGCGATGATATTTGCAATTCAATTCCATACATTTCCGCATTCAAAAAGCGGATAAGCCTGCCCGGACTCGGGCCTAGGCATCTGGTCGAGTGCGATGGGGCTCTCTATGTCGCAATGTATTATTCCGACGACCTCTGCAGATTCGATTTAAAGACGGGGAAATCGGAAATAATTTCCATAGGCGGCAACTCCGAGATGAATGAAATACGCCGCGGAGACCTCTACTATCACGATGCAGCTCTTTGCTTTCAAAAATGGCTCTCGTGCGTCACATGCCATACGGAAGTTCGTTCGGATAGCTTAAATTGGGATTTATTAAACGACGGAATAGGCAACCCCAAACAGTCGAAATCCATGCTTTACGCGCATTTTACGCCGCCTTCGATGATAACGGGCGTGCGCGCCAACGCCAAGCTCTGCGTGCGCAAGGGCATACGCTATATACAGTTTACCAGGCGGCCCGAAAAGGACGCCGCCGCCATCGACCAGTATATGATGGCTTTAAAGCCTGTCGACAGCCCGCATCTCGTCGACGGCAAGCTGAGCGAAGCTGCCGAGCTGGGAGCGGCACTTTTTGAGCTCGCAAAGTGTTCGGCATGCCACACAGGCGAATATCTCACCGATATGAAGATGCACGATGTCGGAACGGGATTGGCAGAATATGAAAACAAGCCTTTTGATACTCCAACCCTCTGCGAGGTTTGGAGAACCGCACCCTACCTTTACGACGGCCGCGCTCGCACGGTTTTCGAAATGCTGAAGTTTTTTAATAAAGGCGACAAGCACGGAAAAACTTCAGATCTTAGCGACGATGAATTGCGGGATCTCGAAGCATTTGTTTTATCTCTTTAAGTTTACTCTCGATTTAGGCAGCTTTTTAAAGGAGACTGTTTGGGCGGAACAACGTAATTATTAGCGCATTCAAAAAAATTATTTTGATTTTTGCGTTTTCTGAAAAACGGCGGTTTTTGATATTGGCGAGTTGATTTTTAATTGCCGTTGTGGGATAATTCAACCCCGTTGAACTTATTGGCGATAGATTACGGATCAAAGCGCGTTGGATTGGCGTATGCGGATACGGCTTTAGGAGTTGCCGTGCCCATTCCCGCGGCTGTCGAAAATTCTGCGGAAGGCAGGCTCGAACATGTCGCCCGCGAAATAAAAGCCAGAAAAATAGACATGCTGGTAGTCGGGTACCCCCTCAATATGGACGGCAGCGCGGGGGATAAGGCGCGGGAAGTAGACGAATACATAAGCCTTGTCGAACAGAAATTTTCGCTTCCGGTTGCTCGCGCCGACGAGCGCTTAAGCTCCTTTCAGGCCGAGAGCGATATGCGATTCCTTTCTTCAAAAAAAAGCAAATCCGTATATGCGAGAAAAAAATACAGAAAGAGCGGAGATATAGATTCGCGCGCGGCGGCGATCTTCCTTCAGGAATATTTGGATATGCGCCGGATCGGCGGAGAAGAGCCACTCTAATTTGAAAAA
>CASFWX010000035.1 GCA_949298545.1 uncultured Verrucomicrobiota bacterium
AGGACAAAGCGGATAAAAAATCCGCTGAATCTCAAGACTCGAAAGAAAATGAAAAATCTCGCGAAGAATTAGCCAAAGCCCAACAGGATAAAGAATCGCCTGAAAAAGAATCGCCCGCCCCCGCGCCCGCAGAAAATTCGGGCGGAGAAAAATCCGACGATAATTACAGAATGCACGAGGGGGCAATGACCCGGGAAGAGGCGCGCCAACTGCTCGATTCGATGAAAGATTCCGAAAAAAGCCTTCCGCTTCGCGGATACGGAGAACAAAAAGACAGATTTGAAAAGAATTACAAGGACTGGTAATGAAAAAACTTCTAACAATATTGGCCTTTGCCGCATCTTCGGCGGCCGCCATTGCCCAATCAGTTGAATGCGGGGGATTCTCCCCGTCAGTAATACGCCCGAACGAAACTTCAAAATACGTCATCGTCCTGAAAGACATAAACGGAAGCATAGACGGAGCGTCGATTCCCATGCCCAAAGAGCTCCAGATATTCAGCCAAGGGCGCGCTCAAAGTTTTACAATGGGCAGCGGAGGAAACTCAAGCTCCATTGAACTTACATACTTGGTTCGTCCGCTTTCTGAAGGCGAGTTTACAGTTCCAGAGTGGAAAGTATCATACGAAGGCAAGGAATACACCATAGCCGCAGCCACCCTCAAAGTCGATCCCAACGCCCCTGCTCAACCCGCGGACGACGACATGTTCGGCGCCTTTGGAGGAATGCCTTTCGGCTTCGGAAACGTCTTCGGAGGAGGAAGCGGAGGCATGTCAAATCAATCCGCGCGAAGGCAGATGCAGTCCTACGAAGACAGCCTGCGAAGCAGCGCAAAGCTTCAAGTTTTCCTTCCCCGCGAAAAGATATACATAGGCGAAGCCGTTCCTTGCCGCCTCGTATTTTCATGCGACAAATCCCTATTAGACAGAGGGTTCAAGCTCTCGCAGCTCATGCCTCAAATCCGCAATGCGGACGCCTTCGACTGCCCCGATTTCAAAGGCGATCCCGTCCTCGACACTTCCGATCCCAACGAAATCCGCCTGACATACAACACCGTCATCACTCCGCTCAAAGTTGGCACTTATGACCTCGACTTTTCAGCCCGTGGTTCTTTCACGCGCGAAATCGGATTGGAAGAGATGATGAACATGAGCCTTGCCGACCGCATGATGTCTATGGGACTCGGCAGGAGAATACCCTTCGAGATAGAAATGCCCGCTAAAAAAGTCGATGTCTCGCCCCTCCCCGAAGAAGGGAAACCCGCCGATTTCTGCGGGGCGATCGGAAATTTTGTGGTTGAAGGCGTCACGGTCGATCCCGACGCTCTCGTAGTTGGCGAACCCTGCACTATTACCGCAAGAATAATAGGAACGGGAAACTTTGGACGCATAAACGCTCCCGCTCTCGAAAAACTCCCCGATTGGAAAACCTACAAACCCAAAAGCTCGTTTGCCGACGAAAGCAACGGCATGGGAAACATCGGAATTAAAACATTTGAATATACAGCAGTGCCTACAAAGGCGGACCTGGCATCCGCACCCAAATTCTCATTCACATTCTTTGATCCGAACTCGGCAAAGTACGTCAGTGCAAGCTCTCCGGACCTTCCCGTGAGCGTCGCGCCGACACGCCGTTCGCAGAGGGTGGAAGAACGCGCCGCGAATGAAAACCTCAAAGGCGACGAACCGACGTTTAAAAACATCGTAGCGGACCAAGCCAAAGCTTCGGGATCTCCTATTACGTCCTCGCCGTATTTCTGGATAATTCAACTAATCATTATCTTCGCTCTTGCCGCATTTGTATTAAAGCGCTCTAAAACCTTAAAATTACAAAGCGACCCGGCATACGCCAAGCGCATATCCTATAGAAAAAATGCAAAAGCTTTCTCAAACAAGGCCGCCGCCGCCGCCAAGGCCGGAAACGCCTCCGATTTCCTATCCCACGCGCGCAGCGCCCTGCAATTCGAGTTGGCTGCAAACTCCGAATACGAAGCCCATGCCCTCCTGCTCCGCGAGGCGGAAGACATCATGCGGAAAGCCGGATTTTCGGACGAGGACATGAAAACCGCCGCGCTTTTCTTCGACGGTAAAGACGCCATAGCTTTTGGCGGGCTCGACCCTTCCACACTGAACCTTGCAAATCTACAAAGCAAGCTGGCGAAACTGTCAACTGAAATAAGGGCGCGCATATGATAAGTAAAATTCAACTTTTCCTCCGCCTCTCCATCGGCGCTCTGCTCCTAACGCATGCATTCCCCGAACTCCAGGCGCAGACGGCGGACGAGTATTTCATGCTCGGCAACAACGCCTACGCTTCGGGAGATTTCGCACGCGCAAAAGAGAATTACATGAGCGCCGACAAGGAAAAAAGCGCCGCAGAGATATCGTACAATCTCGCCAATACTTGCGCTAAGCTCGGGGACAAGGGTGAAGCCATGCTTCACTACATGCGCGCCCTATACCAGAATCCCCGCATGAGGGAGGCGGAGGCGAATATGAGCGTCTTTGCAAAGGACAACTCTTTGGAAACTCCTGATGGCATTTTTACGCTTCCTTTCTTTGCTGAGCTTTCACACTCCGAATGGGCGTATATCGCGTTCGCACTCTTTTGGATTTTCATACTGCTCCTGGTCGTTCCGCCTCTCTACGGGGTGAAGGGAATGGCCACGACCTTCATGGCTATTTTATCCTTTGCATTTTTCGTCTTCGCCGTCGTGGCGGAAAGGGACTGGAACTCATATTCAAACCTCGCCGTGGCGATAAAAAACGACACAAAATTAAAAGTCTCTCCGGTGGACGATGCCCCCATCGCCTCCATACTCCAACAGGGACAAATTTCATCAATAGAAAAGAGATCCGGAAACCATATCAAGGTAAATACAAAATCTGGGAAGAGCGGCTGGGCAAGCCTGTCGGAAATGGCTCCTGTGTTTGCGAAATGACAAATGGACAGGCTCGGAGCTTTTAAAAAACGCCTTCGGATATTCCGTGGGCGTTTCTCTTTAAATAAAAAATATTCGTTTTATAAATCCCAAATTAAATGGTTGCAAAATTTTGCAAAAGTTCTTTCTTGTAGGCGCAGTAGAGTGACCGGTTTTTCCGATTTCGCACCGCATTCAAAAGAATGCCGCCCAATTGGATAAAAATGAATCAAATTTACTCGCCCAAGGAGATAATATGGCCAAGAAATCGCTGCTGCTTATAATAGTACTAATAGTATGGTTCGCGGGCTATTTTATAGTCGGCAACCATTCGAAAATCCCGGAGGGGACACCCGTCCAAAAAGCCAAATACGCCCTCGATGAGGCCGGCTGCATAATGTGCCATTCCAAAGACGCAAAAATGCCTTTCTACGGCAATATCCCCATCGTCGGCAGCGTGGTAAAAGCCGACATCAAAAAGGGATTGCGCGCCTTTGATATGACAAACGTCGTAAAGGCGATGGATCAAAACCTTCCGGCAAATGAGACTGCCTTGGCAAAAATCGAATACGCCATCGAATCAGGAACAATGCCTCCTTTCAGATTTAAAATATTCCATTGGTCCTCAAATATGTCGGCTCAAGAAAAATCCGCCGTTGCCGACTGGATAAAAATCGAGCGCCAAAAGCTCAACGCAAATTCCGGGGTCGCTCCAAAATTTGCGAACGAACCTGTATGGCCGATTCCGAGCGAATTGAACGTTGACGAAAAGAAAGTCGAGCTTGGCTCCATTCTTTACCACCATAAAGCGCTTTCAGGCGACGGAACGGTCTCGTGCGCCACATGCCACCCGCTCGACAAGGCCGGCGCCGACGCCATGCAAACCTCAACCGGAATACGCGACCAAAAAGGCGATGTAAACGCGCCTACAGTGTATAACGCGGTGTTCAACGCAAAACAATTCTGGGACGGCAGGGCTGACGATCTTCAATCCCAGGCTGGAGGCCCTCCGATGAACCCGGTGGAAATGGACGGCGGCTCTTGGACTGCCGTGGCAAAACGACTTGAACAAGATGCCGAATTCTCAAAGGAATTTAAGAAGGTTTATCCTGACGGATTTACCGAAGCGAACATCACAGATGCCATAGCGGCATTCGAAAGCACTCTAATTACCCCCGACAGCAATTTCGACCTCTACCTTAAGGGCGACGAAGAAGCTCTGACTCCTCAGCAAAAAGACGGCTATGCTGTCTTTAAAAAAGCCCGTTGCTATGTCTGCCATTCAGGACAAAATCTCGGCGGACAAACCTTCGAATATATGGGATTAAACTCCAACTACTTTGAAGACAGGGGCGATGTCGGAAAAATCAACGACAAAGGACGCGCTTCTTTTACCGGCGACGAACGCGATATGCACAAGTTTAAAACTCCGACCCTGAGAAACGTCGCCTTGACTGCCCCATACTTCCATGATGGCTCGGCAACCACATTGAAACAGGCAGTAGAAGTCATGGCGAAATACCAGAGGGGCATTGAGCTTGACGACTACGAAATTGATTCTCTCGTAAAATTCCTGGAATCGCTCACAGGCAAGCTCAAAGGCAAAAAACTGGAAGTAAAAGAGTAGTTTAAAATAACCGATTAAAATCCCCGCCCTTAGCCGCGGGGATTTTGTATTTTTATAAAAAAATGGACGCTATATATCAGGCAATTTACCGGGTCAGGATTTCCGACGCAGGCCCGGACGGGAAAATAAAGATGCGCTCCATCATGCAGCTGATGCAGGAAATCGCCACTGAACACGCCGAAAAAATCGGCGTCGGGTTCAACGACCTATCACCGCGCAAGCTCGGGTGGGCTCTCTCAAAAGCCGTTGTAAAGATCGAAAAGCTCCCTTCCTGGGGAGAAAAGATTAAGCTTGCAACATGGGCTTCCGACAGGGAAAGGATCGCGACATACAGGGAGTTTATAGGCGAATCTCAAGACGGAATCCCATTATTCTCGGCGCGCTCGCAGTGGATACTTTTCAACACGCAGAAACGCCGCATAGCGCGAATGGACGAACTTGAAGACTGGCCGCGGATCGCCGGCAAATTCGCAAACGATGAAAGTTTTGAGGCGCGCCTTGAAAAACCCGAATCGGAGGATTTTTATGCGGAATGCTCGGCGATGCGCGACGACATAGACCTCAACGGCCACGTAAACAATACCGTATTCATGGCGTGGACCGCCGAAGCACTGCCGCAAGAATTCTCCAAGGACAAAACTCCCTCCAAAGTTGCGATAAATTTTCTCGAGGAGATTGCTCCCAAAACAAAAGTGAGATCCGTATTTCAAGCCGTTTCAAACAAGTCTCTACACTCAATAATAAGAGAGAGCGACCAAAGGGAATGCGCGCGGGTCAATATAGAATGGGAAAGCATATTGTCTTGATTTCCCCATCATACAATGCTCTATTGAAAAGATATGACACTCTATCAGGCAAGCTATCTCTTTGCGGCGCTCTTATTGGCGGCAGGCATTCCATTTGCCGCATTTGCGGATTCCTTCAAGAAAAGCGCATTCGCCTTTTTGCGCAGTACAAAAGCTGCCGTGGTGTTTTTTGGTGGAAGCGGTTTATGGTTTCTCTACATTTTATCCCAACTTGGAGAATCCGACTTCGGAAACATAAAGGGAGTTCTCATAGCCGTATTCGGCATAGCCGGCATCCTCGCGTTCTTCTTCCTTGACGATTTCTTGTCTGTAAGGGGCTTGGCGATTCTCACCTTGCTGCTCTGCCGCGAATTTCTCGATGCCGCATTTATGCAGGAACCTCAATCGCGCCTGCTTATGGTTTCCTACTCCTACGCCTTTGTCGTGGCGGCACTTTATCTCGGCGCGTTGCCGTATAGAATGCGGGACTTCTTTGAATATCTCTACGCAAAACCGGTTCGCGCAAGAATATTTGGCGCCATTCTATGCGCAATGGCGGCAAGCATTGTCGCGGCAAGCTTGTTTTATTTATGAAAAACGTGCTTTTGATAATTAGCGGCCCGGCAGGCAGCGGAAAAAATACCGTCGCCGAAAGGCTTATGGCGGAATTCCCCAATGTCAAAAGAGTGGTCACCACCACCACGCGCCCGCCCCGCGGGAACGAGCGCAACGGGGTGGACTACCATTTCGTATCTACCGAAGAATTTGAAAGCGACATCGCCCTCGGGGATTTTTACGAGTACGCAAAAGTCCACGGGCGATACTACGGCACTTCAAAAAAGTCCGTTCTGGGCGATATAGCCCAGGGAACAGACCTGATCCTCATAATTGATGTTCAAGGAGCAAAGACATGGCGCTCCATCGCCGCCGCAGATACCAGCATAGGCGATATCATGACGAGCGTGTTCATACGCCCGAATTCCATAGACGAATTGCGCAAACGCCTCAAAGGCCGCGCAACTGAAACCGAGGACGAAATAGACACTCGCATGCGAACTGCCGTCGACGAGCTGAAAGAGGCGAAACATTTTGATAAAATTATAGACTCCGGAAGCAGGGATGAAGACTACGCCGCGCTGCGCAAAATATACCTCGAGGCAAAAAACAATCCCGCAAGACAAGAATTGGCCCCAAGTCGAAACAGTCCAGTTGATGCGTGCATGCAAAAAGCGCGGGACGATATAAACATCCGCCCCGGGACTCCGGAGGATTTTGAAGCGGTTTACCGAGACATGCTCTTTCAGTTTCCCGCCTCCGAATTGAAAGGCAAAGGCGATTTTATCCGGCTGTTCCGAGATGAAAAGTACAATCTCGGAATAGCCTGCGATAAATCCGGGAACGCAAAGGCTTACTTTACGTGCTATGAAATTCCTCCCACTCAAACGGCCCTGCTCGACCATTTCGCGGTATTTGGAAACTGCCAGGGCAAAGGCATCGGATCCGCCGTTTTGAAATGCATGAGAAAATATTTCTCAAATCTAAAGGGTCTAATACTTGAAGTGGAAAAGCCAAATCCCAAAGAGCCAAACACAATCCGCCGCATAGAGTTTTACAGAAGAAACGGCGCACAACTCTTAAATATCCCCTATCTCCTTCCGACTAAACACGATTCCGCCCTGCCCATGGACATCATGTTCTTAAGCTGCGGAGACGAACTATCAAGCCTCCCTGAGCTACAAATAAAAAATTCCATAAAATATATTTTTGAAAACCTGCATGCCTCTTCTTTCGCGAATGCGAATGAAGTTTGGAAAGCGTTAAGAGACCTCTGGGGGGAAGAGCAAAAAATCTCCGCGCCTGATTAACCTTAAGCGCGGAGACGCGAAATAATAAGAGTTAACGCTCTGAACGGCCGGCGTTAAGAATTTGATGAACCGTCTTTCTTAGAGGTTTCAGAGGCAGAATCGACCTTTGTCTCGGAAACTTTCTTTTCCTCGTCCTTCATAGCCTCCCGAATGTTTTCCTCAACTTCGTTAGTGGCCTTCTTAAATTCGCGTATGGATTTGCCTACTCCGCGAGCGAGTTCAGGCAGGCGCTTGGCTCCAAACAGCAAAAGAACCACCAAAAGTATTACTATCCACTCCGATGTACCGGGCATTCCGAATGCAAAAATTTCGTTCATATATCTTTAAGAGCTTATTTTGAGTCTATTGCGAGTCAAGAGTTTTATTTGTCTTGCTGCTGTCTGCTTTTGACATCTGCGCGCGCACAAGTTCCGCAATTTCTCTTGCGGAACGATATTCTTTAATAAACTTTTCGTACAGCGCGTCAAAATCCGCCTTATCGCCATCTAGGGCGCATTCAAACACCTCCCCGAGTGCAAGCATTGTATTATGATATATGGGATTGGTTCGCGGAAGCGCTATTTTTATCTCTATAAGGCGCAATTCAATCTCGCGCGATATGGCGTCGCGCTTTTCCCATATTTGCCTGTCGCTAAACCCTATTCTTCCGCCATCAGCCGTATCCGCCTGAACCACTGCAAGCCTCATTACCTCCTCCGCGGAAAACTCCGGCGATGAAACTCCAGAATTTAGTCTCGACCATATTTCTCCCATTAACATGCAATTCCACGCCTCGTCGAAATTTCCACCAAAAGCCAGACGCGGAAAATGCGACTTCACATAATCCAATATCTGCTTTGGAGATTCCGCCAACGGCAAAGCATATAGAAACCGCCTGAACTCTTCCCTATTCGGAGAAGCGCGTTCGAGCGTTTTAAATGTCCAGAACGCCATACTTTCCGACGGCGCGCCGTTCCGCGAACGCGGGAGGGAAATAAGCTCCATAAAATCACCGGTATAATTTTCACGCGCGGTATGGGCGAGAATCGACGAGACTCCAAAACACATTCTCTGTTTGAGGCAAATCGACAATGCCAATTCAAGCCAATATGGATTCTCGCCGGCATCTTCTCTTTGACCGCGCTCCTCCATGTAGATTTTTCTGAGTGTTGAACTCGCCAGCAGCTTGCAAAAATCCGAAACATTTAGGGATTCGTCCCATCGGGCCGATATCCTTGTGTCAACGCCGGAATTTGAAATTGAAAAACGCGACTTCATTTTCCCCGCGTCTGCGGATACGAGATAAAGCGTTATTCTGCGCACAAACGACAAGGTTGAATCCCCGGCGGCGAAATAATAATTAAACAAATTTTCGCATTCGCGCACGAAAGGAATGGCGGAGCTCAGGGCGTCGTAATCGTCGCTCACTATGTAAAATAACGAACTGGTGTAATTAAAATATTTCTCGGATTCCGCCGCAGCTTTTTCCACAAATTCACGTTCCCGAATTTCCTCATCTGAAAGTTTTTTATTCTCCGAACCAAGTTTGCCGACAAAAAAACCGTTTATAAAATCGTCTCCCGTAGTATCGACGACGTATTTTGGTGGCTCTTTGCTTTGTTTCATTTCCTTGGCAATGCCTCCCGCTTTTGTCTCCGCCGCCGGATTTTCGGGCCCCGCAGCCTTAGAACCGCCCCGTGGGAGCGGCTCTCCGCGAGGCGCTGCGTCAATTTTGGGCGCCCCGGGGCTTTGGGTAGGCATTATGGGAAATACCTCTTCATCTCCATCGTCGTCAATCTCCTCCATTTCAGGAACCGCCGTCATCGAACCGCTCTTCCCGGAGCCATATGTTTCCGGCTTCTCCGCTTGAGACTTTCTAAATTCCTCGACCGCATGCGCGAAATCGAAATCGCCGCTCACGACCCTTCCGACCTCCGCCCTGCCCTCGGCCGCCTCGTCCGCCATATGTTTTGCAAGCGCGATCTTCTCGGCAAGCGTCAATTTTGGAGTCGAACCTGCGCCGAAACAAAGCGCGGGAATAAACGCCATCACAAATGCAATCCCGCTGAGTTTCATTTTGAGATAATGATTCTGTGCGGAGTTGCGTCGATGGCCTTTATTTTCGAAGCCGCCGCGATATACGCATCGAGCCCCGCGACCTCTGAATAGTGCGACAGCACAGCCTTCGCCAATTCGCTGGAAGCGAATGCCGGGACCTTCGCCCCGCCGATAAATGCCTCGGCAAGGCGCGGAGACCCGTCAAAAGCCAAATTGAACCTTGCGTCAAAGGAAAATCCAAAAAGTGGAGAAGTTCCCGATACAGGAACAGATATGGACAGGAGATTTCCGCCTGCGCATGAAAAACGTGGAGCTGAAGGCATTGAAGGAGTGGCGCCATCTCTTGAAGCGGCCGACGCGCAATTGAGAATCACGCTAAAAACGCCCCCGTTGAGCTGGTCCCAAGTAAATTCCATTTTCTTTGGAGATTCCGCCGAAAGGAATTCCTGAACGGACGACGATTCAGAGAATCGAGCGCGTCCCGTATTTGAAGTGCTGCCGAACGCCAAAAACGCAAACGCGCACAGCCCTCCAAAAACCGCATAAATGACGAATTCGAGAATTATAACGGGAATTCTGAAAATCCAATATTTCATTTTTTCATTCCGCATAACGAGGGGCGACCCTCTCTATGCCAGTCCTGCAAGCCTGCGATGCCGGGAAAATATCCTGCGCGGACAGATACAGGTTTAAGGCTTCCGGATAGCGTCCCTCCGCCTCCGCGGATTTCGCCTTGCCGAGTATTTTGACATAATCGGAGACTTCGGGAGCCAGATGAGCAAAAGCCCTAGCAAGGTCGGGATCGTTTGGGTCAATTGCGCGCGCATTTTCAAGGACGTCCCAGGCGAAGTATGGATTCTTCTGCTTCTCGAATTCCGCCGCTTGGGCGAGCATAGCGTCGATCTGAGAAATCTTTAGCACAACTTCCTTCAGTTTGGAAGCGCGCGCAGTATCATTGCGGAACGCCAATCCGTACTCCGGAGCTTCGAGCGATATCGCGCGAAAATTGCCTTGAGAAAGCAATTCGTCGAATTTTCGCGAGAACTTCTCCATTCCCGCGGTAATATCTACGAGATCTTCGTTAAATTCCTTTATGGCTGGATTCAGCGGCCAAATTTCCATAGCCGATATCAACGCTTTCTTCACATCGTCCGCTTTTCCGAGCGCCGCGGCCTGCTTTGCAGACATCAGGTGCATATCGCTGGCGCGCTGGGCCGTCTGAACTTTCGACAGGATCTCCCTATACGGGAAGTCCGAAGCGACTTTGCGGATATCGCCGAGCGTCTTTTCTATACCGCCCCAGTCCTTGGCGTCAGCAAGCGATTTTATGGCGGAAACATCGCGGTAAAGCCCGTGGAGAACTTTTTTCTTTTCATAGTCGAATGCCACCAAGGACGGCTCGTACTCGCCTATTATGAATGTTTCCATAAGCCTTTGCAAAGCTCCGTACAGCTCTCCGGAATTGTAAAGCGCCTCAACTGCCTTCATTCCGTCGGAAGCGTCCTTTCGCGCCTGCATTGCCACCATTTCAAGCGTATCAACCGACGGCGTGAATTGGGATATCTGAATGAAATCCCCAAGCTGCTCCTTGCCGACCTGCAAATCTTGGGCGTTCCCGCGGTATATGTGTCTGTAAAACATGGAGGCTATTTGAGCCTGCTGGAAATTGCGCCCCATCAGAAAGGAAACTATTTGGGACTGGAACTGAAGTATCGCCTTTAGAGCGGTAGCTTCGCGCGAAGTCTTAGACGCGGCGGTATCGGCCACAGCCTTTTCCCACTCGAGAGTGCGCGCAGCCAGTTCGGCGGTACCTATTGAACGCGGATCGCCAGAATTTCCGCCGCTCCTTTGGCGCGACAAGGACATCTCCCTTTTTAACTTGTCGTTTGCATACTCCATGAACTCCGCGTGCATGACCATTCGGTTTCTCGAATCTTTTTCCGCGCGGAGCTTCTCGGATTCTTCCATGCGCTTAATTTCATATTCGCTACGCATGCGCCACGACTGATACACTACATTGGCTATCATTATTGAAGCCGATCCGTCATAATCGTATTCTGCCGCATCAAAGAGCCTATCCCATGCCGCGCGTATCAATTCTTCGTCCAAATTGTCATTGCTGGGAGCCAGCTGCGATATTATCTCCGAAAGGATTGCCTGGTAGGAATTAAATCCTGCGGAATCCACAGGGCGGGCGAGATATCTTTCAAAGCGCGCGCGAACGATCCGGGAATCCCCAATGGAAAATGTCTTTCCCTTCCACTTTATGGAACCGTTTTCCGTTTCAAATGAATCCGAATTAACGTCGAAAACTTTGTCGATGGTGCGTTCCGCGGCTCCGCTTTCAAGCGATACAGGCTGGGCTGATAAAGCCGGCGTTCCCGCGGGAGAAACGGGAGCTTGGGGAGACGGCTGGGGCGCCGCAGGGGCAGGAGACGAAGCCTGCGGAGGCGGGAATGACTCTAAAATTTGAGCCGTAAGAGTCAATGCTTCCGCGGCAAGAAACAACACAAGCAATTTTTTTTTCATTTCCGTTTCCCCCCTTTAATATTTGCCCATCGACTTTACCGTTATTCTGCCGTTATCTCCCACCAAAACTTCCATTGCGTACCTTTGTTTTGTCACGATATTTCCCACAATGGACGCGGGAATTAAAACCGCCAGCTTATCGCCCTTATCCGTTCTCACGGCAACAACTCTGCCCTTATCTCCGAGATTTACCAGCTGCAACTCTATCTCCGCGTTCAGCAAATATGAATTCCCTGAAAGGTTTTTAGGCGAACTTAAATATTCGGCATAGGAAAAATCCTCAAGGACAGACAAATTTTTCTTCTTAAAATAGACGAGCGTAAGGGCTATAAACACGGAAACAACGGGTATTATAACCGCTATTATAATTGGAGCAAGCTTAGTTTTCATATTAAGGCCTCGCGCGCGCGGGTCTTCCGCACGACAGTAAATAGAATGCGAAAGACCAAGCCGATAGGCAAGTTTTTTTCTGGATTTGGCAAATTCAAACCGAGTTTTCCTTCTGCGCAAGAAAGCGCCAGCATTTCGGGCTCAATTCCAATTTTTCCTCGAACACCCGACATAGACAAAAATCAATGCGATTGCGGCCTGCAATATTAGAACCGACGCCGCAAGCGACGGAGACGGCATAAATTCCCAATCCGGGCGGGTGAGCACATAAGCATCGTAAAGGCGCGTATCTTTCATTGCTGTCATATAGCCCGCCCAACCCCAATATGCCGATATAAACGGCCTGCAAATCCACTTCAAAAATTCCGGAAGTGCGAGGACCACCCCCGAGAGCGGAAGCTGAAAACCCACCAGATAAATGGAAACGAGATTCGCCTTTTCGGGAGATGAAAAAAGCGCGCTAAAGGCCAGGCAAACCGCCGTCATGCTGACGCTTACAAGGGAAAGCTCGAGCGCCTGCACCGCAAACGATCCCGGAAACCCGCAAATGTACTTTACAAACCCGCACATCCACACCCCTTGAAATATGGCAAGCGCAAAGGTAAAGGCTATTTTTGAAGCGGCATACGCCGAAGGCCTCAATCCTATCAGCCGCTCCTTTTCGTAAAGGGCGCGCTCGGAAGCTATCTCGCGCGCGGAGTTATTCGCACCCATAAGGGCGAGCAAAATCACCTGAAAGAGAATCAATCCTGTCACTATCGTCGATGTGTTCGCCGCGCTTATCTGCATGTTTAAATTTACGCGCAATTCCTCAATTGCTCCAAGATTCCTATCCAACGCCAAACTTTCAATTTGCGGCAATCCGCCAAGTGCGAAAATTACAACCACCAAAGGGAAGCCGAAGCTTATCAGCATGGTGAGGAATAAATAAGAAGTATCCCTAAAGAACAGCTTCACCCTCCTCAACAGCAGAGCCGAAAACTGCGAAAGCCACGTCGCCCTTTCCGCAGGTTCCGTGGAAGATCCGCACCCCGCACTGCCAGCCCTTAATCCGCTTTCCCGGCTTTCGGCGGCGCATTGCATGCCGACTGCGCCGCCCTCCCCGACAGAATTTTCATCGCCGCAATTTTCATCGCCGCGCGAAAGCTTCAATGCCGACCATTTATCGCGCCAATGGGCTATGCCGCACTCGTTTAACCTATCGTACAAGGAAAGCGGACTATCTATCCCGAAATAATCATTCAACTCCGGCGGCGTTCCCTGGAAAACCACCTCCGCATTATATACAACCGTCACGGTGTCGAACATGTCGAGCTTGGCGAGATTGTGAATTATGCATATGAAAGTCTTTCCGCGTTCGGCGCACAATTTGCGGAGAAGCTCAAGTATCGTATTCTCGGAGAGGGGGTCCAAACCCGAAGTCACCTCGTCGCAGCACAACGCGGGAGGATCGTTTGCCAGCTCCACCGCCAAGCCCATGCGCCGCAACTGCCCGCCCGAAAGCGATCCGACAAGCTTGTCGGCGTGCTCGTACAAGCCGGTTATTTTTAAGATCGAATCCACAGACGAAGAATCCGACGAGCCTTTGCGGGTTGCAATCGCTAAGGCATTCCTCATCGCTTCAAGAACTGTTAAGTGCGGGTGAACGCAGGTAAATTGGGGCGCGAACCCCAGCCTCCCAATTAAATCCTCGCTCTTAGAAATTCTGTCGCCGCAGATAAACGACTCGCCCTGCGATGGAATTATCTTCATCATCGCCTTTATGAGCGTTGTTTTCCCACAGCCGGACGGACCTATCACAGCGTTCATTGCTCCTTTGCGAAACGAAACTTCAGCGTCTTTCAATATTGGCTCGGCGGAATTTGGAACGCGAACAGTCAGATTTCTACAGCTTAACATGTTTTATTTAAAATTAACGTTGCGATTTTTTTTAAAAGTAAAATAAATATTGCCATGAAGAAGTTCAAGTTTCTTGTTTGCTTGATTGCAACGCTTGCATGCCTATGCGCAAACGCGCTGTCTGTTAAAGAAGGCGACATAAAGGATAAAAAAATATTCGGGATTCTCTTTCCGGACGGGACTTCTTTCTTCGCAAACTCCAACTGTATAGTTTCAATATCAAAGCAGGAATATTTGATGAATTCCCTTTTGATTACGGAAATGTCGATAGACCTATTGGGAACAAACACACAACTTCGCATTTATAGCGGGCGCCCGATAGATTCGAAAACTCTGTCCGAAATATCCTCGGCAGTAAATTCCGACAAGCTTAAAAAAGCAAACACCATCCTCGATAAGGGCAATTTTTTAAATTCCGCCGTTCAAGACGTTAAAATTCCAAAGATACGCAAGGATTATCCCGCCACCACCCATTCCCACACTCTCGAATTTATTTGTCCTGACCACTCCGAGCTCGAAACTTTTTATAAGCGCTTCACGTCCGACTACATACTTTCCAAATTTTCGGAATCTAAGCCATCGGAAAAAGCTGAAGATTTGACGAATCCTGGCATTGCAGGCAAGATCTATATCTTGGAATTAAAAAAAGAAAAGCCATCAAATCCTTTGCTTCGCTAAACGCAAAAAATCAAAACCTACAATAATGAAGAGATATTTTACAATCGCACTCGCCGCTGTGGCATGCCTTTTCCTACGCGCTGAGGAAAAGCTTGGAGATATAAAAAATGTGGGAGGTATGGATTTCCTATTGCTTAGAGAGTTCAATACTCCGGAAGAAAACTCGGCATTTCAGCGCAACGTTCAAATTATGCGCAGATACTCGCAGGTTATCGGAGCAATCAAGAAAAAGCTTGAAACCACAAGCGACGAAAAGGAAAAAGCCGCCCTTGAAGCAAAATTGAAACAGCTCCAGGACGAATTTAAAATAAATGAACAAACAATGCGCAAGGCCTATGCTTTCGCAACAAACCGCAATTATAGGCTGGTAACGCTCGAATCGCACATCTGCACACACATATCCAAAGACGAATTGTCGTCCATGCGCTTCGCAGACGGATCGCCCATCGACCCGCTAAAAACTTTCGAGCGCAACGGCAACGTATTTTACCGCGGCATAAGCATATCCGGAGTCAAAGAGAACGAAGAATTCCAGAGAATACTCGGAAGCATGATAACCCGAAAAACCGAGAGCGACGAATTGCGCAAACAGCTCGCCTCTACGACCGATCCTACCAAACAGCTTGAAATCAGCAAAAATCTCTCCGCCATTGAAAAGGCGATTAAAGAAACTGACTCGTCCATGCGAAAAAAATATTCGGTAAAAGAAAAGACCGATTATATTATAGAAGTAGCCAAGTCAAAGCTCTATCTGATGTTGACTCCAGAAGAAGCGGCGGATATTCAAAAGGAAAAAGCCTCAAAAAAATAATCCGGTTCCGGATTTCTTCCAAGCGGGATTTTCGCTTTGCATTCGCGCTGAAATTAGCTTTCGCGCTCAGCACCGCAAAGCCGCGCCAGCCTCATCTAAAAAAAAGCTAAAAATCTCGCCGCCGCAAATTAAAAAAAGGGATTCCGCTTTCAGGCGGAATCCCTTTTAGTTTTCTTATATCTATAAATTTTACTTTAACTCCTTAATAAATTTAGATGCCGTATCAGTTGTAATTCCGTCAACACCGATGGATTTTAACCTTTGGGCTTCGTCCAAATCGTTGACCGTCCAAACATAAAACTTCAATCCGGCTGCATGAATTTTGGAAACATATTCTGCATCTAAAAGTTTTGTGTTTGATCCGAGATCTACGCCTTCCGCCCCTATTTCACGGCATTTTTCAATCATAGACTCCGCCGTTGGAATAGTTTTTCCGTCCTTAGACTTTAGAGAAGACAATAGCAGTACTGCATAATCTTTAGAGCGCTTTTTTATATCCTTCAAGCAGTTGTGGTCGAACGATATGAAGATTATCTGGCTTTTATTTAAGCCATATTTTTTTACGAGCGCATCCGTCTTGGAAACGAAGTTTGGCGAATATTCTTTTATTTCAACCACCAATACTCCATCTTTAGGGACAGTCGCTACAATGTCTTCATAGGTCGGCAGCCGCACGCCCTTAAATTTCCCCCTCCATCTGGAATTGTTGGAAAGGTCGATGTTCGCCAAATCGTCGGCGGTAAGAGTCTTTATCGGCTTCTTTATCCCGCTCATACGCTCGAGGACTATTTCGCAATGGATACAGACGAACTCCCCGGAGTCTATCGCGTGAATGTCGCACTCCAAAGCTTTTGCACCGAGAGCCCAAGCTGCATTAGCGCTCTCAACGCTATTTTCTGGAGCAACTGTATTTTCCCCGCGATGGGCTATCATTTCAACTGCAAAAAGTCCAGGAAGGGACATAAAAAACAATGCTATTGCTGTAGAATGCTTCATAATGGCTGCACCCAAATGTTGCGGAATTTAACCGGATGAGAATGATCCTGAAGCCCGATTTTTAAATCGGAAACTGGATGTTTAAAATCCTTACGAAATTGCGGAAATTTTGAAGTATCCCCAAGTATCTCCTCGCCATTGTGAATGCGGACTCCGTTCTGCCAAACGGTTATCGTAGGATATTTTACGAGCTTGTCGCCCTCGTAGACAGCGGGATGAAATTCTATATCGTAGGTTTGCCATTCCTCGGGGGGGAGACAAGCATTTACCTTGGGCGGGCTTTGGCGATAAATGGAACCGCACTGGTCAAACCATGCCGGCGCTCCGAAAGACTCGAGTATCTGCACTTCGTAGGGCCCTATAAAAAGCCCGGAATTTCCGCGCCCCTGCCCGACGGCAATATCGTATTCGGCGGGAATCTTAAATTCGCAATGCATGCGAAGCGCGCCGAAGCCGACTTCCGTCTTTACGGAAGAGCTAACGCCCTTTCCCTTTTCATTGCGCTCAAAGCAGCGCGTCGTCATTTCGCCGTCTTTCCATTCCCAGTTCGACGGCGATCCGTCCCTATTCATAAACCACTTCGATTTATCCAATACCACCGCATCCGAAGGGGCCTTGGCGCCCATTGTCGGGGATACTATAGTCAGTTTCCTCAGGGAAAGTTTTATCTTGTCATTTCTAAATGCGCCCTCCGCCTCTATAGAATCCGGCGTGATTTTCCCCTTCAAATTTAAGTTGCCTTCTCCGTTGAGATGTATGATTCCATCATCGGCTTTGAGCCCGTCTACGACATTGTACTCGTCAGAACGGCTCATTATGTCCGAGAGAATTTTTATTCTATATCCGTTTTCCCCGCGAAAAACTTCCGCATATATATCCTTGAGATTGCCGAGCGGATATTTCTTTGTCCCGCTCATTTCGCCTTTATAAAACCCCACAAAGGGATCTTTAGGCATCGGATATTTTAAGGCGTACTTTTCGCCGGGCGAAAGTTTTTCTTCCGCAGAAACGGCATATTGTGCGACCGATGCGAACGTTAAGCTTATGACTAAAAAACCAAGAAGTGTCTTCTTCATAATCTTTATATTTTCATATTTGGCGGATTCTGCGTCAACAATTTTTTATTTTTGTGGATATAAAAAAAGGGCGCGGCTTGCGCCGCGCCCGGTCAAAGATGCTCCAATTAAAAGAGGCTGTATGAAACGGTGAACCCCGCCATCACGATGGCGACCATGCTCATGAGTTTAATGAGAATGTTGAGAGACGGCCCGGAAGTATCCTTAAATGGATCTCCAACGGTATCGCCTATTACTGCCGCCTTATGCGCATCGGACCCCTTGCCCCCGAAATTGCCCTGCTCTATGTATTTCTTGGCGTTGTCCCAGGCGCCGCCGCTGTTAGCCATAAATACCGCGAGCACAAACCCAGAAGCGAGTGCCCCGCCGAGCAATCCAAGCACTCCGGTCACCCCGAATACCAACCCCGTAAGCACAGGAGCGGCAACCGCTAAAAGCGC
Organism: uncultured Verrucomicrobiota bacterium; assembly: GCA_949298545.1. Classification (GTDB taxonomy): domain Bacteria; phylum Verrucomicrobiota; class Verrucomicrobiia; order Opitutales; family Intestinicryptomonadaceae; genus Merdousia. The sequence goes on from CASFWX010000035.1 coordinate 18,053, forward strand.
AGGGAAAAGCATTTCTTTTTGAGCCGCCTTGGTGGATATCGCCACGCAGCGAGCGTAGTCGGGATCCGATTTGCCTTCCATAATGCCTGAATTTTCACGGAATTGGCGGCGGACCTCGTTCACCATTTGATTTGCCGCCCTGCCGACTGCATTCATCGTGAGTCCGCAGAACAGGAAAGACATCATTGAGCCTATGAACATGCCGAGGAGAACTTTCGGGTTCATCATGTTCACCTGGTAGACGTTCATAAAGTCAGCAAGAGATGCGCTTTCAACTCCTCCGGCGAGATTCCCAAACTTGTCTAGAGCGTCTTGGGCGTATTCGGTCAAATTTGCATTGTCTTTAATTCTAATAAGGCCTATGCGAAGCTCTTCTACATACGAAGCCAAAAGCGCGAGAGCAGTCAGTGCAGCCGATCCTATTGCAAAACCCTTGCCCGTTGCAGCGGTGGTATTTCCGAGCGAGTCGAGCATGTCAGTGCGAAGGCGGACTTCCTTGCCGAGCCCGGACATTTCGGCGTTTCCGCCGGCATTATCGGCTATGGGGCCGTAGGCGTCGGTTGCAAGGGTTATGCCGAGGGTAGAAAGCATGCCGACTGCGGCGATGCCTATCCCGTACAGCCCCTGGCTGATGTTCGCCAAATCCCCTCCCGCGGAAAAGCCGTATGCGAGAGCTGTCCCCACCACGATTGCAATCACCGGATAGAACGTCGAAATCATGCCGGTTCCCATGCCGGCTATAATGACGGTCGCGGGGCCGGTTTTCGCCTGTTCGGAAATGTGGCGGGTGGGCTTATAAGCTTCTGAAGTGAAATACTCCGTAATCTTGCCTATAAATATTCCAGTGGCGAGCCCTACAATTATAGATCCCCAATTCCCAAGCCAATTGGGAGTATCGAGCAAATAGAGAATTAAGACGGAAACCACCGTTATGAGAACGGAGCTGAGATTTACGCCCCTGCCGAGAGCCTTGAGAAGCTCCTTGCTGTCGGCTCCCTTTCTTACCCTGACAAAGTAAATACCTATTATGGAGAGGAGAACGCCTATCGCCCCTATTATCATAGGCGCGATAACGCACTTCATTTGGGTGACAGGATCGGTCATGTAGGCTGCCGCTCCGAGTGCTGCTGTGGCGAGAATAGAACCGCAATAGGATTCATACAAGTCGGCGCCCATGCCGGCTACGTCGCCGACGTTGTCGCCGACATTGTCCGCTATTGTCGCCGGATTGCGAGGATCGTCTTCTGGAATGCCTGCCTCCACTTTTCCGACGAGGTCGGCACCTACGTCAGCGGCTTTGGTGAATATGCCGCCTCCCACTCTGGCAAAGAGAGCCTGCAAGCTCGCTCCCATGCCGAAAGTCAGCATCGTAGTTGTAATGATAACCATTTTGTGCGACGGGCTGATGTCATCTATAAAAGCGTTTAAAATTAAGAACCAAACAGATATGTCGAGTAGAGCCAAGCCGACCACTACCAAACCCATTACCGCGCCCGACCTGAATGCCACGCGAAGACCGTGATCGAGCGAGTTGTTCGCCGCCCATGCCGCGCGGTTCGAGGCGTAAGTTGCGGTTTTCATGCCGAAAAACCCCGCCAGCCCGGAGAAAAATCCGCCAGTTATAAATGCTAAGGGAACCCAATTATTCTGCACGTGCAAGACGTATGCCAAAACGGAAAAGAACAAAAACATTATTACAAAAACTATGCCCACCACCTTGTATTGCTGCCTCAAATAGGCTATGGCTCCATGCCTGACGTGCATGGCTATCTTTCGCATTATGTCCGTTCCCTCCTCTTCCTTTTTCATTCCTGAATAGAAATGCCACGCAAATAATAACGCGATTACAGAAGCGACCGGCACGAGCCAGAAGACAGGGTTTATGGAGGAGACGGCGCACGACGATGCGTTTGCCGAGGCAAGAACACTTATAATAGTGCTACTCATATTGTTGCAGTTGTTAGTTTTTGTAAGTTTCAGAGCGGGACACCAAAATTGGCATTTGCCATTTTTCAATGCCCTTCAAGCGTAACAAGAGCACATTAGGCCTCCATGTAGAAACCAGCATGCAAAAATTACGCCATTGTTACAAAGTCTGGAATTTCTTTTTTAAAATTCCAGTTTTTTTTTATCTTTTTTCTTCTTGCATCGCCAAAAGCCCTAAAAAAAACCAACTGCGTACAAAAATTTTTCAATAAAAGATAAAAAATATTTTTCGAAAATAACTCCCCGTTTTCATACTCCCCCCAAAAAAGCGGTTTCGACAAAGTCGAAACCGCAATACACAAAGGAAATAACTAGAAGCAAATGTTCTCTGCTTGCTGGCATCAAGACTTACGGCGGCGCGCCGCAAACAAAGCTAATGCCCCGAAAACCAACCCCATAATCGCAGGTTCCGGAACTGCCACGTATTGGACATAAAGCCCGTCGGCGGCTACCCTAAAATGAGCTTCGTACTCTTCGCCCATTAACGGGTCCACAACATTGTTTGCAATAAATGAATCCTCCGTAATGCTTGAATCGATAGAGTCCCAAGAAATTATTTTCTTTTCTTCGTATAGCGTCGCCACCGAATTGCCTTGGAAGGTCAGTTTTATCAAATCGGTTTCTCCGTCTGCGTAGCCGAACATTCCTGTAAATACAAGCGTATCGTAGGAATTGTTTTCATCGTAAACGTTGAGCAAAAGGTTCCCGCTCTTCCAGAACATTTCGTCAAAAGCCCATTCGCCGCCTTTGTTTGTATATATGAAGCCAAAAGTTCCGCCGTTCATGGTAAGGTTTCCATGTGTGCATTGGTAAGTGCGTGAACCATCGGATTCTGTTATATACGCCCCAGCCGCGCCAACAGCCGAAGAATCAAAAAGCAGGGTCCCGCGGTTTACCGTCACTCCCCCGGAGAACTTCATGCGAATCGTAGAAGAAAATATCTGCGTTCCCTCGCCGTTCATTATTATTCCGACTTTAGAGCGGCTGTTAAATCCAAGAGCTTGGGCGCTTTCTGTACTCCCCTCAACCTTAAAACTGTTGCTATCGTCATAAACTATGCCGGTAGAAGTATAAGAAGTCCCCGCGGCGTTATTTAAAACCAGATAACTAAATACGTTTGTCGTAGTCGTAGCTGAGCTGTTCCTAAATATTGTTCTACCGTTGACCCCGCCGACAGCCATCGACGTAATATGTCCGGTATAAGCCCCCCTTTCGCTGATGTGAACTACTCCCAACCCAGTAACTAGACCGCTTACGATTATGTCCGGATTATCGGGATCGACATATACGCTGCCGCCTGTTTCATAATTAGTTAGTCCAACATTAAATGTCACGCCGTAATAATGCGAATCGGAATGGAGATCCCCGACAATATTCACGCTTGCCATAGGGCCGTTGTAACCATCGGTAACGCTAACTGGATCGCCTGCGTTGCCAAAATGCAAATAGGTATATGTCCCAGTGTCAGATGCCGCGCCGTAAATAAGGTCTCCCTTTATCAAAATCGAATTCGCATAGTATTTGCCGTTGCTTGCCATGCCTCGCGAAAGAACGGTCAAATCACCTTTGCCGACTTTTGTAAAATCTCCGCTAACCGTAAACAAGCAATTATCCAGCAGAGGCGATGAAAAGCGGTTTACCGCATTGTCTTGAAAATACAAGCTTCCGACAGTCATAGTTTGCGGGTAATATATAATGAAGCTATCCGTTTTCAGGACCGCATCGGGAGTGAAAACAAGATTGTCAGTCTCGCTTGTTAAATGGCTTCCGTCAGTCGTCCACGACGAAGTTTCTTCATCATAGCGCCACCACGTCGCCCACATGTTTTCATAGGTCGTATCACTTGTTTGCCAGGCAATCATAACCTCTGATTTGCCGTCATTGCGCCCGTACAAATACACTTTTGAGGTATCCCAATCGGATTGGTCGGCATGCGCAAAAGGGACAAAGCTCAGGCATACCGCCAGTCCTTTTAATACGCCAATGGGGGACATGAATCCCGCCAACTTAGAAATGTTTTTTGCTCCATCTTTCATAGTCATATCCTTTGTTTTAACGTTATAATAAATTTTTATAGGCAGTTTACTGGTGATTTCAAGTTTTTTTTCCAAAATATTTTTTTGCGGTTTAAATGGAGCGTTTTTACATAAACGGTAAACCTGTATTGCAAATTTATTGTTTCGCAATAGCGATAAGTGCAATTTGTGAAAAAATGCCAAAAATTAAAAGATTCAGAACAGATATAAATGACTATTTAGTTTCACTTGATAAATTCATTGCCATCTAACAAAGTACATTCTCTTTCAATGATGCCGAATTCTCAAAACCCGGCATGCTGCGAGCAAATTCAAAGACTTTTTTGTTATTTTATATATAAAAAGTAAATAATAATATGATTTATAGCGGCGATTTAAATCGCGAGGCAGACGATTGTATCCCTGTTAATACAAATTCATAGGGATATGAATATTAACTTATTATCACTCGAGGTGAAAAAATGGATTTATCTTGAAAAAATACACCCGCCATGTTTGCATGCGAAAAGAAATATGGATATAAAAATCAGACCACTCCACGAGCGTTACCACATTCCAAACGTAAAAAAAACTCTTACCGTTCTGGAAATGCTCGCCAAACATCCCCGCGGCATGACGTTCGCACAGCTGATGGACGCAACCGGATACACTAAAACGACGGTGTTTCGCGTGCTATGCACATTGCTCGACCTCGGATACCTTCAAAAAAAATCGGACGACAGAACCATATCGATATCGCGCAAACTTGTAGCTCTCGCCTACGCTTCGCTTTCGGAAAAGAATTTGTCGGAAATTTCATTGGACGTAATGCGTGAAATACGCGACTATACTGGGGAAACAGTCATGCTGGGAGTCCTATTGGAGAGCGAGTGCATAATGATAGACCAGGTTGAGGGAACGCACTTTTTTATATTTTCCGGCAAACTCGGCATGAAATCCCCCCTTCACGCCTCCGCTCCCGGAAAGGCGATTCTCGCATTTGTCGGAGACGAAGAGCGCGAAAAGCTCCTGTCTTCTATAACGCTCAATAAAATTACCGCCAATACTTTTACTGACAGGGCAAAACTCGCCGATGAACTGAAAAGAATACGCGCACGCGGATATTCCACAGACGAAGGCGAAGTCATATCCGGCGTAAACTGCGTCGGTGCGCCCATATTCGGCACAAACGGCAAATTTATCGCCGTAGTGTGGGTTACGGCAACTTCCGAAAGAATCCGGCCGGAAAAGTTTGCGGAAATCGGCGCTTTTATTAAGGAAAAAGCCGCCATTATATCGGGCAGAATGGGGCACGGTTTAATATAATTCAAATCCCGTTTATAAGCAATGGGCAATCCGCAATGGTGTGCGGAAGAAATTGTTATATTAAAAGCTTGCGCTTCGCCAAAGAGGATATTAAAAAAAACGCCCCAACCGGCAGGAAAAAATATTTGGCATTCCACGCACCTTGAATCCATTCCAATTGCCCCGCCAAAAACGCGCCGTTAAACAGCATTTGCCAGGCAAAAAAATATTAAAATGCAAAACGCGCGCATAATAATTTTAAATTATTTTTTATTCTACTGGCGATTGCAGCATGGTCACGGGATTGCGTTCAGCAGTTTATTTCAATAAAAATCCTGCGAAGCGATTCAGCCTAAATTTTGCTTGGAATGTTTTTCTCTTTTAGTCGTTTTTTTGCGGCTCGGCCGAAAAAACTTCTCCACATCGACACCCTCCAAGCTCAACAAAAATTCTTTTTTTTCGATCCCCCCCGCATATCCGACCAAGTCTCCATTTGCGCCAACTACGCGATGGCAGGGAACAAAAATTGCAATGGGATTGCTCCCCACTGCCCCGCCGACAGCCTGCGCGGACATTTTTTCCATGCCCATGCACCGGGCTACGCGCCTTGCGATTTCTCCGTAAGTAGTCAATTCCCCGTATGGTATTTCACAAAGCATATTCCAAACGGTTCTTCTGAAAATCCCTGCGGGGGGAAAATGCAGAGGGAGCTCAAAAGGCGAAATCTTTTCTCCGGCGAAGTATCTATCCAAACATTTTTTTGCCGAATCGAACAAGCGCAGCGGAGCTCCAGTTGGCAAACCTTCCGGAAACACCGCATACAAATCCGTCGAAAGCCCCGTGATGTTTCGGCCATCGCTCGAGAGCAAAAATTCTCCGATAGGGGAAGGATATGCGGCAAAATATTCCATGCAGAATGAATCTTATAATGGGAAGTGAAAGCAGGTTTTAATGAGCGAAATGTGCTACCGCCCTTCTTAGAGCAAGAAATTTCTCAAAACGCCGCCTGTTTATCAAGCAGTTTCGCAAAAAGCGCCCCACGGGCGAAGCAAGAGGATACTAAAGCGACAGGCATTACCTGTCGCACACAGGAGCACAATATCGCTATCTTCGTTCGAGAGAATCGTAATCCTCCCAGAGAATATCTGAAAATCTGAAGAAGTATATCTCTCCCTCCTCCGAACCGACAAGTATTCCCTTTTGGCGCCCGCCGAAATCGGCTACCGAAGCGGAGCAGGAATGCCAGCCGAAACTTGTGAATAAGCCCTGTTGCTTATGCTGCTTCATGCGCATAAGGCGCGGATATTCAAATACTGGATTGTCGTCGTCGCCAACGTTTTTAAGCCACAATACGCCGGTCTTTCTGGCGTCGCCCTTTAAGTTGCGGGGGATGCCCCTTTTGGGTTCGGGCATTGCGCACGAGGCTATGGCGCCTACGAGGATGTCCGTCTTTCCGTCTCCATCTACATCCGCAAGCATGAATTTCAATCTGCCGGTTTCGCCGCTGCGGACTTCATACGAGCCTATGGGCGATCCGTCGACAAGTTTGAGTTTTCCCCTGTCCTCAAGATTGCGGGAATCCATTTTCCAATACATGCGCAACTGGTTGTCGTCGTCGAGAATTACATATCCGACTTTCCCGTTTGAAAGTTTTGCAACTCCCGGGCGCTGGCGCCACGCCCCATGCAAATCAACCCCGTTGCAATACAAAGGCTTCCTGGCGCGGAAATTTTCCGATCTGCGGTCGCCCTTATTAAAATACACCCCGAACCTGGAGGAATTGTCGCCTGTAATCAAATCGTAAAGCCCGTCGCCGTCCCAGTCATAGACAGTCGGGCAGACATACCCGAAATGCGCTTCGCCGGGTCCCTGCAAGTTGAGATATCCGCCCTTTTCCGAAAAGGGCTCGCCGTCGAGAAGCATGCGCTTCGGCTCGGTAAACGCCGGCATTCCCCTGCGCCCGACATTCTTAAACCAGACGACTTCTCCGAGCGAATTGCCCGCGACAATATCCGCCAAACCGTCGCCGTCCCAATCTGCGCAGCTGACAACCGGAAGGGTGCCGCAGTAAATGCGGCCCCCATTCTGCCTGACGGGAATGGGCGGGTCGAATTCCGGAATGCCGTCTTTGGAGTAGGAGCGAAACTTGTAATAGTATATGCCGCACTCTCCCCCGATTAGCAGATTCGGCTTGCCGTCACCGGCATACACTGCGCATGAAGTCGCTATTGCGGGAGTCCTCAGAGCTATTCCGCCTTGCCGGCACAAGCCGCTTCTATCCAAAGTTCCGTCGGGACGAATTGTATAATGAATAATATTTCCGCTGTCCGTTCCGACAAATATGGATCTTTTCGATTCTGCATCTTTTGAAGGCGTTTGGCAGGCAAGATTTTTGTTTGCATCTTCCATTTCCTCGTGAGTCATCTCAGCCTTTTTCCCAGTCCCGCCGGAAAGTCCTGATTCCGCATCGGAATTCGAAGTTTTGCCAATGAGAGATTGAGCATCTTCAAAATGGGGTGAAACCCTGTTGAGAATAATTCCCTCCTCTTTCGAGGGAGTCGCCTGGAGCGGTTTGGAAAGCGAATCTCCCGTAAGCGAATCGAGCTTCTGAACAAATAGGAACTGCCGCCTTTCTCCGCCGCGCCACGCGCCCATTCCGTCGAAAGGATAATAAGGAACGCCGCGTTTGACGCTCGTCCAAGTATCGAGCCAACCCTCCGCCGGAGGCCTAATCTGGACGGATCCGCGCGAGTATATCAGAAAGGATCCGTCCCCGCACTCCACAATTCCCCTAAACCCCGGAACTTTTAAGGGCTTCCCTATGGAGATAAATTTCATCGTTGGAATATCCAATTTCGAGCGATGCAGCTCGTCCCCGACATTCCAAAATCCGAGTATACTGCCGTCGGAGCTCTTAAAAACCGCGCAATTTCTGGAAAGCATGCGCTTTCCAGAAAGCTCCAATTCCGGAGGAAGCGAAAAGAAGTCGACCTTCTTAAATACGGGCCCGCCGTCGTCCGCCTCGCCGTCGGGCAGATAAAACCAGACCCTGTTCTTATCGCGCGCTATGCCGGTGACGAGCATGGCAAACCCTTTTTTGCCGTCTCCGAGATCGAAAACGCCCAGCGGGACGTTATTCATGCCCTCCGCTATCTGCGACATTCCCGAGCTTTCTATAGGAGAGCCGTCGCAAGGCAATTGGACAAGCGCCTGCGCGAAGCTATGCGCACAGGCAAAGCACACAATAAGAAGAGTCCTCTTAAAAAGCATCGTTATTTAAGCGAATTTATTAGCGACTGATTTATTTCCTTAAGCTGCTTCTCATTAAATTTTACAACTTTACGGTCGTAAGTCATGATGCCGTTTATTTCGCCCTCCACATCAGTTGTCTGGGTGTAAATCGCCGCCGACACTCCGAACTTAATAAGCGACTTCAGGTCTTCGACGTATTCGGCATACCTGTTCAAGACTTCGCCGGGATTTTTAAATTCGACATAGCCCCAAGCCTTATCCATCTTCCAAGAATTTTCAGGTATTCTGTAGCCGATGCCGCCGTATTCGCCTATTACATTTACCATTTTCCGGATAAAGACATTGACTATGGGGTTGGGATAATTGTGCGAGTCGAGAATATCCCCGCAATCCACATAGAAGTTGCCGCCGCTGGCAGCGTTTACGAGGCGCGTAGGGTCATACTGTTTTGTCCACTTCACGACATTGACAGTGTCGAACTGCCCCCAACGCTCGTTGAAGGGAACCCAAACTCCTATGCAGGGATACGAGTAAAGCTCGTCCATAATTTCCTTCCATTCTGCCATATGGAGTTTCTTGCGCTCCTCACAAGCCCAATCCTTATCGGAAACGGACATGAATGTCGTAAATATCCATTTGTCCTCCGAATAGCTCTTTCTGCCGGGATGGTCGGGCAAGTTGCTTCCGGACGGCATATCCTGCCATACAAAGATTCCGAGCCTGTCGCAATGCATATACCAGCGGGCGGGTTCAACCTTTATATGTTTTCTTATGGTATTGAATCCCCAATCTTTTGTCTTTTGAATGTCGAATTTTAGAGCTTCGTCGGTCGGAGCCGTATATAAGCCGTCGGGCCACCAACCCTGGTCGAGCAAGCCAAATGAATAGAATGGCTCATTATTCAAGTATATTCTCTTAAATGCGTCACGTTTGCGCTCGTTCTTTTCCGTCACTACAGAAATCTTGCGCAGAGCCGCATAGCTCTTAGCTTCGTCTATTTTTTTGCCGTCCTTAAAAAGCGATACGGAAACGTCGTATATGAACGGAGAAGCAGGTGACCACGCCTTGGGATTTGCAAGCGCCGCTACTGCGCTTTCGCCGGGTTTTGCCTCAGCGGAGGCTACTTTATCCGCGCCGTCAAAGACATCCACTACAAACTTGTCTGCGCCGCACGCCTCAACTTCAAATGCGAAGCGAGACCTGTCAAAATCGGGAGTAGTTCTTATTTTCTTTATATATGTTTCCGGAACAGGTTCGAGCCATACGGTCTGCCAAATTCCGCTCATAGCCGTATAAAAGCAGCCATAGGGCTTCATTACCTGTTTGCCGCGCGGTTGAACACCGTAGTCTGTCGGATCCTCGACCCTAACCCTGATAGTGTTCTTTCCGCCTTCTTTGAGAGCTTTGCTTATGTCAAACGAGAACGGCGCATGACCGCCGACATGACCGCCAACTTTCACCCCGTTGACCCATACTTCGCACTTCCAATCCACTGCGCCAAAATGGAGAAGGATTTTTTTGCCCGCCCACTTTTCGGGGATCTCAAATTCGCGCTCATACCAGAGCGCATCGTCTTTTGTAAAAGTTCTCCCCACCCCGGAAAGCGACGACTCGACCGCAAAGGGAACAAGTATTTTACCGTCGGGCTTTGAATAATCCTTGTCTATGGCGGTTATGGAATAATCCCAGAGACCGTTGAGGTTCAACCAATCGGGACGTTCCAAAAGCGGGCGCGGATATTCAGGCAGAACATTTTCAACATCGATTTTCTTTGCCCAATCAGTCATTATCTGACCTTCGACAGGTTTCCATTGCGCAGTCGCAGCTTGTACAAACGCGCAGGCGAGAATTAAGGATAGAATGGATTTCATATATAGTTTCATAAATTAATATTAGGTTTACAAAATGAATCTAATGCGGTCAAGTTTTTTAAAGCTAAAAAAAATTACTTTTAGCAGGCCCTGTGAACAAGCATACCCTCCGCAGGCGAGGACAAACCTCCCCAAAACGCCGCGCAAAAAAGAATTTACGCGCGCGTTTCCGGGGGATAAATCTCGCCTCAAAAAGCTTTGCAAGCAAGATTATCTTTTAGGCACTTGCGCAATATTAGCGGCGGCGGCGCAAATAGGCAAAGAGCAAAGCGCCCACTCCGAAAATCGCCGCATAAGTGGAAGGCTCTGGAACAAAAGCAAAACTTATCCAAAGTCCGTCGTCGCGTATCGAGAAATTGTGGTTGTACATTCCGCGGATATCGTTAATAAGGGTGCCTGTTGCCGTAAAATCAGAAGCCGAAAGTGTAGTTTGATTTGTGACGTTGTCCCACGATACAAGATGGAACTCAGAATCCCCGTCGAGAGCAAACAGGTCGGAATTGAATTCAAAGCACAAGCCGCCATCGACAATTCCGTCATCATACATTCCGCCGTTGAGAGTAATCATAGAGCTGCCCGCCGAAGTGTTTTCAACCACTATGGTCCCGGATTTCCAATAAATGCTTTCCGCCTTCAATACGGGAACGTCGTTTCTGGCGCTTTTTGTAATCCATAGTTTGCCCGTATTCGACCCGTCTCCAGAAGTATCGGAATACATCAAGATATCGCCGGAGTTAACCGTGTTATAAACTGCGAGCGTACCGCTTATAATTTCTATTCCAGCGCTGAATGAATTCGTATAGCCCGTCAGCTTCTGCACCGATCCAGCTGTTCCCATCATAACTAAATACATCGACATATTTGCCGAGTCCCCGTCCTGAACCGCGCCTGTAAAAGTCTGAAGTGGAGTATCGTTTCGAAATACGAGAGCGGTTGTTCCGGCATCGTTTCTAGCGCCTGCCTTAAGCGTGCCTGAAACTCCGCTGATCCCTCCGACGCTCGTTATTGAAGTGGCGTAAACCGAATAATTCCTGCGGCTCAATACCAGCATTGGAACACCGCCGTCAACAACCGACATGCTTATAATGCCGTCTATTACCGTAGTCGGGCTGAGATAATTTTCCCTCGTAAACGTCTGACCAGAGCAAGTCTTATCGAGAGTATTGATGAATACAAAAGTTCTTCCCGACAATTCCAAGTCGCCTCCTATGTGAAGCGATCTAAGCCCTTTGCTAGTAGGAACATCACTTCCGGAACTAATCGACACTTGTCCGCCGAGGGAAAAATTTAAAAGCTGCGCACTGGTATTCCCGCCAGTTACGCTCAAATTGCCCTTCACGTCCAAAGCAAGTCCGCCGTAATCGCTCCCTTGGTCAAATTGAATTGTAGCTACGGCCGGATTGTTCACCGTCAGCGAATTCATAGTCCACACTCCGGATCCGCTTCCGCCGTGAAATTGGAAGTTGACGCTAAAATCCTCAAAAAGCACATCGCCCGAAGTTATTACTGCCGAAGTATTGATGTAATTATTCTTAGTCCCGGCTTTGACGTAGGACTGATTGAATACGAGATTTGTGGAGGAATTTATTGTCGTTCCGCTTGGAACGGTCGCATCATAAGGCTTCCCCGCGGAGGAATCCCAATATGAGAACGCCTTATAGTCGTCTGCCCCGTTGGTTATTGCGCCATTAGATCCGGCATTTATTCCGTAGTTTGTCCAGTATAAGGCACTTGTCCAATCTACAGCCATAACACTTTGGAGGAACGCCGCCGAAAATACGGCAACCGGTATTATTTTCTTATATGCCTTCATCTTTATCTCCTTTGTTGTTCAGAATATTCTTTTATTTTGAGATTAATTTTCTTTATAAAAACACGCGCGCCTGCTCCCCAAATCAGCGCGCCCAATGTAGGGAAACAACCTATAAACCTTGTATTCATCTGAAATAATAAAAGCTTTGCATAAATCGTTTCTTTATTTAAACTCAGTTTTATTTTTAGCGGAATATATGTCAAGCTTTTTTAAAAAAAGTTTTTTATTTTAAACGAAATGGCCAATCTGGCCTACAGCTACTCTATTGCACGAATGGAAATTGCTTTATCCGCAAGCAAAATAATATAAATAAAGATTTTTTATTTTTTTTAATTAATAAATATTAGAGACTTGATCACCATCAGCCTATGCGCCTATTAGACGAACCTTTTCCCTCCCCGCAAATTGGCACAGAAATTTTCATCTTAAAACAATGCAAAAAGTTATACCGAAGACAATGCGCTTTTGTTCCCCCCCCAACAAAAAAAAGAAAATAAAAAAGCGGCTCTCGCGAGCCGCCTTAAAGAAAGTTTAAATATCGAATAGATGCCTCAAATGGAAAAATCCGACATTATATTCTTCCCTAAAATGAATCTTTTTACTTTCCGTAAACTTCAACTTCTACGTAATTGTTATCCGCAGTGGCGGTATTGCCGTTTGAATAGAAGCGGACATAGCGCGCTTTTACGGGCGGATTAATTACAAAAAGTTTGCCGTAATGTGAATCGACATAGTGTTTATCGGTGCCTTTGCCGAGTTTTGCGGAATTATCGTGGTCGTTATTGAATATGGTGGTGACACCTTTTTTAAATTCGGGGTCATCGGAAACCTGCACAATTACGTCTTTGTATGCGCGCTTCTGAACGTGATAGTGCCAGAGAGCTATCGCATAGAGCTCGGCTGACTTTTCGAGATCTATCTGAACCCACTGAAGGCCGTCGGCAATAATGACATAATAGCCTTCCGAACTGTCTTTTTCGCCGTCAGTAATGAGCTCGAGCTCGCCTATCAAGGGGAAGTCGTCCGAACTGGTGACTTTCTTTCCTTTTGCCAAGTTGGTCACGCCGTCCGGAACTTCTATTTCCGGAGGAGGAGCTTCGCGCTCGAGATTCTCAATTTTTATCGGAACTTCAGTCCCGACCAATTGAGCCTCTGGAAGCTTTATCTTGAGCTTTGCCGCCGAAGCCGAAAGAGCGACGCAAGCGAATGCGCAGAATAACAGTATAATTTTCTTCATTTCTTTTCCTTTGTTTAAAAAATTTAATCGCTGACTACGAAATCGGCATCTTCAAAGTCCAAGGGTCCCTTCTCTATCGCCTCGCGAGCCTTAAACACGGCAGCTTCCGCTTCAAAAGCGTGTTCGCCATCGCAATTCAAGGCTTCCTTGCCCAAAACGGCGTTTATAAAGTTTTCAAGGTGGTACATGTGTATTGGCTTATTCTTCTCAAATCCGGGAATATTTTCCGGGAAATCGTAGCTGGCAAGCGCAGCAGACTCCCTCACATCTACAGCCGCCACAGCGTCGGAGGCATTGCTTTTACCAATTATTCCTTGGTTTACAAGCGGTTCCCATTTCGGGGCTTCCGCCTCGCGGAACAATTTGGAAATGCCGGGATTTTCCGACATTTTAAGAGTTCCTTTGTCGCCCATAAACGTTTCGAAATATCCGCCGCCGGAGGAGGTCGTCGTCAATACCTGATAAAACACCTGAGCTTTTCTGCCCTGGAAGGTTTTATCGAAGTCGAAAATGCACATTACGTTGTCGTCCCAATCCTTTTTGTAATAGTCTTTATTTCCCGAAGCCATTACGCGAGTGGGACGCGCACCCAGCATCCAGCCGAAAATGTCGATCTGGTGGGCGCCGAGGTCGGAAATTGCGCCGCCACCTAATCCTTTGTACCATCTCCAGTTGAGGAACTGGTGCATGTCTTTGTACCCGTACTTATTCAAAGTCTCCTGAGGAATCACAACTTTGGGAGCACAGGTTACGTCTTTTGTCACTGCCCTGTTCCACTGCCCGTTGCACGCCATTATATCTCCGCAAATGTTGTTCTTGTGGAGCAGAACATCGCGGGCATATATATAACGGGGGTTGCTCTTGCGCTGGTGTCCGATTTGCAGAAGCTTTTTACTTTCCCGCGCAGCGCGAACCATCGCTTTGGCACCTTCGACTGTGTCGGACATCATCTTTTCGCAATAGACGTTGACGCCGGCCTTGAGGAAATCGACCGTCATTGGCGAATGCCAAAAATCGGGAGTCGCAATTACGACAGCGTCGAGATCTTTGGCATGTTTGGCTATGAGATCCTTGTAATCTTCATACCTTGCAGCCTTCTGTTTCTTTTCGCGGAATATGCGCACAAAAGCCATTGTCAAACGGGGTTTCCATATGTCGCATACTGCCACAAAGTTCAAATTCGGTATTTTGAGAAGGCTGTCCACGAGAACTTCACCTTCTTTCCCGTAGCCAACAATGGCTATATTAACTTTATCCTTGGGATTGCCCTGCGCATGCAAAAGCCCTGATGATAGCACCAAACCGCCGCAAGCCACTCCGGATGTTTTTAAAAAATCTCTTCTTGAATAATTTTTCATATTACAATTTGACATTAAAATTTACTTATTGTTGCAACATTTGCAAAAGCCGAAACTTCCGCACTTAACCAATTCAAGCCTGTTGTGGTCGGCCAAAATCAGCGCCATGACAATCAGGACCATATGGACTCCCAAATAAGCGATTCCCGCCGCGGCGCTCGGTCCCATTGAAGGCTCGAGAATTATGAACCCCCAAGTGAGCGATATGTACAGCAGCCCCATCAGGAAAAGCGTCAGGCGCGTACAAATACCAAGCAACAGAGTCACCCCGAGGCCAATCAGAGCGAAGCCGAGTATGAATGCGTACGGCTCGACAGCAAAAGCCGGCATCAGCGGGCTTGCGGTAAAAGTCTCGACGGTCATCGGCCCCTTCTCCGGAAGCCCGTGGTAGGCGCTGAAACTGAGCGTATCGACTATCTTTTCGACGGTGTCGGGCAAATCCGCGACCGACTCGACCGCCTCTTGTTTGCTCATTCCCGCGGCTACAAGCTCCTCTATCGACTTTGCCTTTTCGGGATTGGCGACCTCGGCAGGCGCCTTAGTTATAAACTTTGTCAGCCCCGTTCCTATCGCGCGGGCGGCGAGCCAGAAACGAAGAAGCCAAAATGCCATAGTATATGTTAGGTTTGATGCTTTCATTTATTTAATATATATAGATAGTTTCTAAAAAAATAATTAGCGACAAGAGCGCTTTTGTAAAGCATTTTTAAAGGAAATAGCCATTTAGTAAAATATTATTAAAAACTAAGCGCTTTTTTATAAAAACGCACTCCGGCGCTTGCTTCTAAACAAACGCCGGAAACCGCGCGCAAGATTCCCGCTATTGGTTCGACCTGTCGAAAGCCGAATCAAACGCTATTGCCGACGGCGGAAAATCGTAGGATTTCACGAACTGCAAAGACTCGCTTGCCCCGTGTATCCTGTCCATTCTTCCGTCCTCCCATTCCACCGACAATGGCCCCTTGTAGGATATGTCGTTCAAAGCCACTATGATTTCCTCGAAGTTTATGTCTCCGTGCCCTATGGAGCGGAAATCCCAATAGCGGCGGGAATCGCAAAAATCGGTGTGCCCGCCGAAAACTCCAGCCTCGCCGGTGCCGTGCCCCCACCACACGTCCTTCATGTGGACGTGGTATATTCTGCCGGAGAACTTGCGAATGAACTTGACGTAATCCACCCCTTGGTATCCGAAGTGCGACGGGTCGAAATTGAACCCAAAGCGCGGATGTTTTTTCACCGCGGCGAGAGCGCGCTCGGCGCTGGCAATATCGAATGCTATTTCGGTCGGATGGACCTCCAAGGCGAAATTGACTCCCTCCTTGTCAAACTCGTCGAGAATGGGAATCCATCTCTTGGCAAAGTCCTTGTAGCCGTTTTCTATCGTTCCAGGCAAAACGGGAGGGAAGGAATAAAGGTACTTCCAAATCGACGAACCAGTAAACCCGGTGACCGTCGGAGGAATGGGAGAAGCTGCCAGACCTTTTGGCCGCATCGACATAAATTTCTTGCATACTTTTGCCGTGCGCACCATTTCCTCTGCGGCGCGGCGGCGGACGCCTTCGGGCTTTCCGTCTCCCCAAATTGAATCGGGCAGCATTGCTTTGTGGCGGGCGTCTATCTCGTCGCATACGCACTGCCCCACCAAATGGTTTGAAAGCGCGTAGCAATTCAAACCGTTCTTTTTAAGAATATCCCATCTGCTCTTGAGATACGCTTGATTATCCATTTTTGCGGGATCGAAGTGGTTTTGGGTAATCGCTATCTCGAGCCCTTCGTAGCCCATTTTCTTGGCGATGGGCGCGAGCTTTTCAAGCTTCATATCCGCCCATTGTCCGGTAAACAATGTAATTGGTCTTGCCATAATTTCCTACTTTCTTCTGATATTCTATTTTTATAGAAAAACTTGGCGGCCGGCAAAAATGGCCGTCTCCCCTTTGCTTTTAAGAGGTTTAGCCGCATACCGCCCAGCTTTCAAGTTTTTTTTTCGGGCTGCGCGGACAGATTGCTTTACATTTAAGTTGCAAAATTAAAAAGGCCCGCAGAAACGGGCCAAATAGACGGTGCACAAACTCAATTAGAGGCTTTTAAGCGCCTCGTCGCGGGTTGCGTATATTGGGAAAATCGAAGTGAATCCCGATATTTCAAACACCTGCTTTACGTTCTGGCTGAGCCCTGATAGAGCTATCTCACCGGAAACTTTTTTAAACTGTTTTGCCGCGCTCAAAAGCGCCCTCAGCCCCGCGCTGCTGATATATTCAAGCTCGCGGCACTCGACGAGGACTTTCGTTTCGCCATCTTCAAAGAGCTTGTCAAAGACCTTCTCCAATTCGGCGGTCGTGGTGACATTCAACCTGCCCTTGAGGGTTATAACTGCGACGTCGTTTGATTTTTCCTGCGAAATTTCCATGTTGTTTTTTATTATTTGATTGTTTCAGATCCTGTAATTCCCGGAGACAAATGCAACCCTTTTTTGGCTCCTCCGGCAAAACCGGCATTAAAAGAAAGCGGGAAACGCGCAAAGCGTTTCCCGCAAAGGTAAAACTGCTATTTTCTGAGAGCCGCCTGGGCCGCCGCAAGGCGCGCCACCGGAACTCTCGGCGGAGAGCAGCTGACATAATTCAAACCGACGTCGTTGAAGAAGTTTATCGAGTCGGGATCACCGCCGTGCTCGCCGCATATGCCGAGTTTCAAATCGGCGCGCACCGACCTTCCCTTTTGGGCGCCTATGCGGACGAGTTGCCCTACGCCCTCCACGTCTATGGAAGCGAAGGGGTTTTTCGGAAGTATGTCGAGCTCCTTGTAGCGTCCGAGGAAGCTCCCCGAATCGTCGCGGCTCATTCCGAGGCCGGTCTGGGTGAGGTCGTTGGTTCCGAATGAGAAGAACTGCGCCACTTCCGCTATCTGGTCGGCTGTGAGCGCTCCGCGCGGAACTTCAATCATGGTTCCGAGCATATAGTCTATCTTGACTTTTTTCTCCTTCATCACCTGGTCGGCAACGGCTCTAATCTGCTCGGCCTGGAACTTGAGCTCCTGCACAAAGCCGACGAGCGGAACCATGATTTCAACCTTAACTTTGCGCCCCTTCTTAGACTTCATCACGTTTGCGGCGGCCTCGAATATCGCGCGCGCCTGCATTCTGGTGATTTCGGGATAGCTGTTGCCCAAGCGGCAGCCGCGGTGCCCGAGCATGGGATTTTGCTCCTCGAGAGCCTTGCACCTTTCGGAAACTATCTCGGAGGAGACGTTCATCTTTTCGGCGAGGGCGTTTCTCTGGGCGCTCTCGTGGGGGAGGAACTCGTGCAAGGGAGGGTCGAGAAGCCTGACCGTCACAGGCAAGCCGTCCATCGCCTTGAATATTCCCTCAAAGTCCTTGCGCTGGTACGGCAAAAGCTTGTCCAAAGCCTTTTGGCGCTCATTTTCATCGCCGGCGAGTATCATTTCGCGCACGGAATCTATTCTGTCGCCCTCGAAGAACATGTGTTCGGTTCTGCAGAGCCCTATGCCTTCCGCACCGAGCTCCACGGCCATCTTCGCCTGGGCTGGCGTATCGGCGTTTGTGCGTATGCCGAGCTTGCGGTATTTATCCGCCCATTTCATGACCGTGTCGAACAATTTGTACGTATAGCTCTTTGAAGGTTTCATCTTGCCGGAGAGGACGCGTATAACCTCGCTCGGGGCAGTCGCTATTTCGCCGAGGAAGACCTCGCCTGTCGTTCCGTCTATAGAGATGTAGTCGCCCTCCTTCACAACGGCGCCGTTTATGGACATCAGGTGTTTCCCGTAATCCATCGAGATTTCCGAAGCGGCGCAAATGCACACTTTTCCCATCTGCCTCGCGACCAGAGCCGCGTGAGAGCTGACTCCGCCGCGCGAAGTCAAAATGCCTTCGGCTGCAATCATGCCCCTCAAGTCCTCGGGAGAGGTCTCCTCGCGGCAAAGGATCGCCTTTCTGCCTTTTGCATTCACCAGTTCCGCCTGGGCTGCGGTAAACACCACTTCGCCGGACGCCGCGCCCGGACCTGCGGGAAGCCCCTTTGTCAAAACTTTCGCCTTCTTTACGGCGGCGGTGTCGAATACAGGAACCAGAAGGCTCGAAATGGAGTCGGCGGGAATTTTCAAGACCGCCGTCTTTTCGTCCATAAAGCCCTCTTTATTCATCTCGACTGCTATGCGGACGGCTGAAAGCCCGGTGCGCTTGCCGTTGCGGGTCTGGAGCATGTAGAGCTTGTTCTCCTCTATGGTGAACTCGAAATCCTGCATGTCCTTAAAATGCTTTTCGAGCTTATTGCGAATGTTCAAAAGCTCTTTATAGGCTTTGGGCATCTCTTTCTCAAGCTGGGATATCTTATGCGGAGTCCGAACCCCGGCGACGACGTCCTCGCCCTGCGCGTTTATGAGATATTCGCCGTAAAAGCGGTTTTCGCCGTTTGCGGGATCGCGGGTGAAGGCGACGCCCGTGGCGCTCGTATCGCCCTTATTTCCAAATACCATAGTCTGAACGTTGACGGCCGTTCCCCATGAGGCGGGTATGTTGTACTTTTGGCGGTACAATATTGCGCGCTCGTTCATCCACGAGTCGAATACCGCGCCTATCGCGCCCCACAGCTGCTCGTAGACATCCTGGGGGAAGTTCTTGCCGGCGCGCACTTTTATCAATGCCTTGTAGCGCTTGACAAGCTCCTGGAGATCTTCGACCGACAGCTCAGTGTCGAGCTCTTTACCCTTTTCGGCCTTGAGGGTTTCCATAACCTCATGGAATGGTTCCGCTTCAGCCTCGTTGCGGGCCTGGACGCACATGACGACGTCCCCGTACATTTGAATAAAGCGGCGATAGCAATCCCAGGCGAAACGGGGATTTCCGGTTTTTTCTGCCAACCCGAGAACGGTTTTATCGTTGAGGCCGAGGTTGAGTATCGTATCCATCATTCCCGGCATGGACTCGCGCGCGCCGGAGCGGACTGAAAACAGCAGGGGATCTTTTTCGTCTCCAAATTTCTTGCCCATCTGCTTCTCGACGGACGCGACGCCCGCCAGAACCTGATCTTTGAGCGCTGCGGGATATTTTTTCCCGTTTTGATAGAAATACGTGCAAACTTCCGTCGTTATGGTAAAGCCGGGAGGAACCGGCAGACCGATGCGCGCCATTTCCGCGAGATTGGCGCCCTTTCCTCCGAGGAGATTTCTCATTTTTGCGTCTCCGTCGGTCTTAACGCCGAACAAATAAGTGTATTTTTGCCTTTTCGGCGACGCGCTCTTTTTTGCGGCGGACGCCTTTTTCTTAGCAAGCTTTTGCATATTTATTAATTTGATTTTATTTTTATTGTTACTATTCGCTTACAGCGTATCGTACAAGATGCGCAAATTCGAAAAAAGCCACCGCAACCGCCAGATTTCAACCCGACGGAACGGCAGAGAAAATGCGCCCTTATCCGGATATTTCGACCCGCCCCTTCGCTTCCGAGCGGAGTGCGGGAGAAAAAACAGTGCATTCCCAAGAAAGGCTTAGAGAGCGCCGATGCGAGATCATAAACCGAAAACAGAACATGCCTGTATTAAACGGCGTATTTTTTCGGACGCGCCTTTTGAGTCAAGATTTTTTTGAGCAAATATTTATCATTGCTTTTGGCGGGCGCCAAAATTTGCGAAGCGTTAAAATCGGAAAATAACGTTGCGCCGGAAGGCGAAATCCGTTTTTACTGAATGTGTGAAAGGAACAATATCATCACTTTTAAAGCTTCAGGAAAAAGATATCGCCCTAGCCTCTCTCCGTGGCAAACTCTCCGCCATACCCGCTGGGATAGCCGCCCTCAAGAGGGAAGCTGACGAGGCGGAAGGCCGCCTGAATGCGGAGCGCGAAGCTTTCGCCCAGCTCGAAAAGAAACGCGCGCAAATGAGGGCGGAACGGCGCGCCGTCGAAGAAAAAATCTCAAAATACAAGTCCCAGCTTCCGGAAGTAAAAAAGAACGACGATTACTCCGCCCTGTCCGCGGAAATAGACCGCATGCTCTCAGCGGTGTCCGCCATGGAGGAGGAGGAACTGAAAGTCCTGTTTGACATCGACTCAAAGCGCGAATCCCTCAAAAGCATGGAGGAGGCTGCGGAAAATTTAAAAGAATCCATAAAGGGCAAAATGGAGTCTGTCGCCCAAAGCGGGCGCGAACTTGAACTGCGCGTTGCCGACGCATTAGCAGAGAGGGATTCGGCAGCCTCGGAAGTTCCGCCTGACATGCTTGCAGCTTATGAGAAACTCCGCGATAGCGGCAAGAAGCAGCCTCTTGTCGTCCCGTTGAAAGGGGATTTGTGCGGGGGCTGCTTTCTAAAGGTTTCCGGCGAAGTTGAATCCAAGCTGAAAGAGCCGGGCGCCACCGCCATTTGCGAACAATGCGGAAGAATTATTTATCTTGACTGACCCGCTTATTTCGCGCCGCGGGTTATTTTTACCATGCGGGGAAATTCGCTCTTCCCCGAAAAAAGCCCGTATTGAAAGATTGGCAAAAGCCCAAGGAAAAAATTAAAAATTTCCTTTACATGAGCGGACAAAAAAATTTAATAAGCCGCTTTCTTAATCAAACAACAATGCAAAAGACTAAGAAATCAATAGCAAAACGCTTCAAGATTACCGCTACGGGCAAAGTGCTCCGCAGGAGTCCCGGCAAACGCCACCTTCTGTCTGCAAAGTCCGTCAAGCAGAAGCGCTCGATGGGACAAGACAAGCCGGTAACCCCCGGAGTTGCCTCGTTCGTCAAGAGGGCGCTTCCCTTCGCATAGCAGGCAATCTAAAAGCACCAACAAGTACAGCTTCGAAAGGGTGAAGGCGACCCCCAGGGGCAAGAAACAGAAAACAGGAGAAAAAACATGCCAAAAGTAAAAACTTCAGTGGCGTCCCGCAAACGCAGGCTGCGGACGCTGAAAAACGCAAGGGGCTATTTCGGCAATAAGTCGCGCCTCTTCCGCTATGCAAAGGATGCCGTACAGCGCGCGGGAAAATACGCATACCGCGACCGCAGGGTCCGCCGCCGCGAATTCCGCCGCCTCTGGATAACCCGCATAAACGCAGCATGCAGAGCGGCAGGCTGCAAATACAGCAGTTTCATGGCGGGTCTCAAAAAGCTGAATGTCGAACTCGACAGAAAACAGCTTTCGGAACTTGCCATTCACGACGAAGCGGCCTTCTCCGCCCTCGTGAAGAAAGTTATCGACTCTCTCGCAAAATAGTTTTGACCGAGAGCAAAGCGGAAACGGCGCGCCCCATGGCCCGCCGTTTTTTTTTGCCAGCGAGCTTTTGCCTGATTTTTGCTTGCGTATTTCCGGACGGTGAATTTCCTAATAAAACTTATTTTGCGGGCCCTCTTTAGGCTCGAAGAAGGCATTTTCAGAATATGGAAGAAAAAATAAAGGAAATCCTGGCGAAGGCGAACGAATTGCTTCCCGCGGCAAGAACGAAGACGGAGATAGCCGAAATCGGCGCGTCAATCACCGGTCCCAACGGGGAATTGACCGCTTTAATGAAGACGATCCCCACGCTCGACAAGTCGCAGCGCCCGATAGTCGGCAAACTAATCAACGCCGCAAAAAAGCAAATAGAACCCCTTATATCCGCCGCCTATGCGCGGGTCGAAAGCGAAGCGATGGCCTCCGCGCTCGGCCCCAAGCCTGATATCACGCTTCCGAACATAGATGCCCGGCGCGGGACCATACACCCATTGACGCTGACAATCCGGCGCATTTGCGATATTTTTAAACGCGCCGGATTCACTGTAGCTGAGGCGACCGATATGGAAACCGAATGGTTCTGTTTCGACGCCCTCAACACCCCCTCCGACCACCCCGCGCGCGACGCTCAAGACACGCTGTTCATGCCGCCTCAGACGCGGGTGTCAAACGTCTCGAAACATGCCGACGAACTTTACCTGCTCCGCTCACATACGTCTTCGGTGCAAATCCGCGCGATGCTAAAAGAGGGCGCTCCCATAAGAATCGTCGCCCCGGGGCGCGCATTCAGGCGCGATACCGTAGACGCCACACATTCTGCGAACTTCCACCAGATAGAATGCCTATGCATAGACAAGGGGGTAAAACTAACCGATCTAAAAGCCGCCCTCGACTACCTTTTCCGAAGCCTTTTCGGAAAATCCTCCAAGTCTCGCCTGAGGCCGAGTTTCTTTCCGTTTACCGAACCGAGTTTTGAAGTTGACTTCATGAGCGCCGACATCGGAAGGCTCAGCAACCGCTGGATTGAAATAATGGGCTGCGGCATGGTCGACCCCGAAGTCATCAAAAATGTCGGTCTCGATCCCGAAATTTGGTCGGGGTACGCATTCGGCTTGGGAGTGGAGCGGGTAGCCATGCTCACCCACTCCATAGACGACATTCGCAACTTTTACGCAAACGACGCGCGCTTCCTGCGCCAGTTCTCGAACAGATAATAAATTTTTATTCCCATGAAAGTAAGTCTAAATTGGTTAAAAGAGTATGTGGACCTGGAGGGAGTGGAAGCCGAAGAGATAGCGGAAGCCCTCCCGATGCTCGGCCTCGAGGTTGAGAGCGTCGAATCGCTCGGTTTGAAGAAGCTGGACAATGTTGTCGTCGGCGAAATACTCAGCCGCATTCCCCATCCAGACTCGGACCATCTCGGGATATGCTCCGTAAAAGTGTCCGAAGGCGGCGAGCCGCTCCAGATAGTCTGCGGGGCGTCGAACTACAAGGTCGGAGACAGGGTTCCCGTCGCCCTCCCGGGTGCGGTTCTGCCCACTCCCGACGGGAAGGGCTTTGCCATATCTGTTTCAAAACTGCGCGGAGTTGAAAGCGCTGGAATGATGTGCTCTGCCCGCGAACTCGGCTTGGGTGAAGACCACAGCGGGCTTCTAATACTTTCCGGACGCCCAAAAATCGGAACGCCGATAAACGATGTATTCCCAGACACTGACACGGTTTTTGAAATAGAGTTGACTGCAAACCGCGGCGACTGCCTCAGCCATATAGGTGTGGCGAGAGAACTCGCAGCGCGCTTTGGCAAGGAGCTGAAAAAACCCGCATTAAAGTATTCCCCGGAATACTCAGGCGAGGCGGACGGCGAAATTCTAAAATCCGTCGAGCTAAAAACTCCCGACTGCCCGCTCTACCTTGCCGTGTCGATAAAAGGGGTAAAGATAAAAGAGAGCCCGGATTGGATGAAAAGGCGGCTCGAAGCAGTCGGGCTGCGCCCGATAAACAACGTGGTGGACGTCACAAACTTCGTCCTGATGGAGTACGGTCAGCCCCTGCACTCATTCGACGCCGACAAGATACGCGGTAAAAAAATAATAGTGCGCAAAGCCTTTGAAGGCGAACATATCCGCACTCTGGACGACAAGGAATATTCCCTCTCCCCGCAAACCACCCTCATATGCGACGCCGAGTGGGGAGTAGCCATGGCAGGCGTAATGGGAGGGTTAAATTCCGAAGTAGAAGATTCGACAAAAAATCTCGTGATAGAATCTGCATGGTTCAATCCCGGAAACACGCGTGCAACGAGCAGAAGATATGGAATAAATACGGACTCCTCCTACCGCTTTGCGCGCGACGTGGATCCGCAATCGACTTTTGACGCCTCGAGGCGCGCTGTAGATTTAATACTCGAGCTCGCCGGCGGCGAAGTATTGGGAAAGACCTGTTTGAAAGGTGAAGCTCCGCGCGGAACAAAAGAAATAAAAATAGATAGAGATTTCATTGTAGGCGCCCTCGGTTTTGATGTGCCGCCGGAATCAATATCGGACATATTTAAAAGGCTCGGTTTCGGAGTGGAGGAGACGGGCGAATCAAAATGGACAGTCTCCGTGCCGTCTTTCAGGTGCGATGTCTACAGGCCCATAGATCTCGTCGAAGAATTTGTGCGCCTATGGGGAACGGATAAAATTCCCGAAACTCCCTTCGTATCCCCCGCCTCGCTGCGCGACGACGACCCCCTTTTCAAATACGAAAAGCGCGCCGCCGACTACCTTTCATCGATAGGCTTTAACGAATGCGTGAATTATACCTTGCGCGACAGTTCAAAACAATCCGGACACCATGCGCGAATCGACTTTTTAAAGCTTGCCAACCCATTGACTTCCGACCAGGACAGCTTGAGGGCCTCCCTGCTCGACGGCCTGTTCGACAATCTGCTTTTGAATATTTCCAACGGCAATGAAATAACAGGCGTTTTCGAAAATGGCAAAATTTTCCGCCCCGATGAAAACGGGGAAATATGCGAACTCGCATCGACCGCATTCGCGTTCTTCGGAGATTCGGACGAGCGTTCATGGAAAAAGCGTGAATCTCCAGACTTCTTTACGGCAAAGAAAATCGCCTTTGATGTTTTGGGAATACTCGGAGTGGACGCTTCGCGTTTAAATTTCGCACCTTCTGGCGAGCTCGTGTGGCAGCCCGGATACTCCGCTACATGCGGATCGGAACGGCGCGAGGGATTCTCTGTAAGTTTTGGAGCCTCAAACATAGGCGTGATGCGCAAACTTGGCATAAGCAAGCCAATTTTCGCCGGTGAGATATGTTTCAAACAGGAGGTTGCCGGACGCAAGAAGGCTTCGGAAAAGTTTGCGCCCTTCAGCTCCTTCCCAGCAGCATCGAGAGACATCGCCCTGATAGTTCCAAAAGCCGCTAAAGCCTCCGACGTCGAAAGCGATATATTAAAAATAGCCAAGCAAAAGACGAAGGGCTCTGGATTCTCCCTTGAATCTGCCAAGCTGTTCGACCTGTATGAGGGGAAAGGAATCGAAGACGGGTTCAAAAGCCTCGCCTATGCATTGTCTTTCCGCTCCGCTGATAGGACCCTCCTGACCGACGAGGTAAACAAGGTTTTCGACGCCGTCTGCGAAGAACTTTCCAAAAAATACAAGCTCCGCGCATAGTCCCACCGGTCATACCAAACAAAACGCAAAATGAAAAAAGGTCAGGCGAAAGACCCCAACGATATGACTTTCCTCGAGCACCTCGAGGATTTTCGCGGCGTCATAATAAAAAGCCTGCTCGTTTTCATTCTGGCGTTGATAGGCGTGTTGGCAGCCTTTAGCTATTTCAACCAGCTGATGCTTTACCCATTGAATGCGGCAAAGCACATTCTCGCCGTGTACTACGGCAAGGGTGTTCCGGCTGCGGCAGAAAGCGCATCGGAACCCGAAAAGCTCGGGCCAGTATGGCTCGTTGACGAAAATGGACAAAATAAAAGCGGCCCTTATTTCATACTCGCAAAAGATACTTCCGTAAAGCTCGCGCCAGCGCCGGCTCCAGCAGAAAATCGCGGCTGGTACGCCGATATAAAGCTGCGCTCCATGAGCTTTACAACGCCCATAATAGTATATTTCTATGTTGGGTTTCTCGGAGCTTTGGGAATAACCCTGCCCGCGCTCGCGTATTTTGCGGCGCAATTTATCGCCCCCGGCTTGACGAGAGAGGAAAAAAAACTGCTCAAGCCAGGCGCTATAATAGCGGTATTGCTCTTCTGCACCGGAGCTGCTTTCGCTTTCTTTTTCATGCTTCCAATGGGCATCGCATTCATGTCTTGGATGTCTCAGGAAATGAGCATGGAAATGTTCCCCGACGCGCAGTCGTATTACAGCATGGTCATTTTTCTGACGATGGCCACCGGCGCGACTTTCGAACTTCCGCTCCTGGAAATAATATTGATATATCTCGGAGTCCTCAACGTTGAATGGCTAAAGAAAAATAGGCGCATAGTTTTCATAGCTATCCTTATATTCTCTGCAATCGTCACGCCTCCCGATGCTATAACTCAAGTATCCCTTACAATACCCCTCTACCTGCTCTATGAAGTGGCATTGAGAGTCGGAGAGAAAATGCGCGCGAAAAAGTTGCAAAAAGAAGCTGCTCAGGAAGCCGAAGAAGCCAAGCGCGACGCCGAAGAAGAAGCGGAATACATAAGGAGCGAAGCCAAAAAGCGCCTTGCCGAAGAAAAGGCCGAAAAAGAAAGCAACGAATTCGAAGAAATAGACAAGAGCCATTACGGCGAACCCTCCGAGCTCCCAGACGACTACGATCCGAATGTCGTCGAAAGCGACGACTACATGTACGACGAAGTTTACGGCAATTTTTATTCCGACTCTAGCGAGGACGGCTTGGTCTACCCCGACGACCGCCCCGAACCGCAGCTCGGCCCCGATTGGAATCTCAACAGGCCAGACACGAGTTTCTTTACTCCCGATTGGACTCTCAACGAGCCTCCGAATCAAAATTTAAAATCGGAGTTCCCCGAAGAAACGGACACAGCCGCTAACGGAGAAAATTCCACAGAGCTTAACGGCAATGGTGAAGAAGGCCCCAAGGAGAAATCTTAATAAATGAATCGCAAACGCCTCAAAGCGCTATTTGCAGCGGCGGCGGCGATTTGCGCCTGCTTCGTCTTTACTTCCTGCACTCGCGCTCCGAGCGTCGTTCGCGGGCAATACCCCCTTCCGGAGGATGCGGAAACGGCAAAGTGCGCGGTGGGCAAATACGGCGGCATATTTGTCCTCGCCGCCGCGCAGGAACCCAAAACTTTCAACCCGCTGATGAGTTCCGACGTCTATTCTTCGACAATAATATCCATGATACTTTCGCCGCTAATCTCCTACGACCCGTTTACGGACGAACCTATACCAGCCCTTGCAAAATCTTGGGAAGTGTCCGACGAAGGCAAAACCTACACATTCCATCTGCGCGAGGGCGTAAAATTTAGCGACGGAGTAGAAATAACCGCCGATGATGTCGTATTCACATTCGATGCTATATTCGCCCCCCAACTCGACGAAAGCGGCAATCCCAAACTCGATCCACAAACTGGCAAACCCCTACTATTAAATCCTTCGCGCTACGCTGGCCAATACACCATAGGGGGCGAACCTATAAAATACAGGAAAATAGATAAATACACTGTGGAATTCCGCACAAAAAAGACGTACGCTCCATTCTTAATTGATATAGGCTTCATAGAGATACTGCCTTCGCACAAATTGCGACCGATTCTTGAAAAAGGCGAATTGAGCCAGGCGTGGACAACGCAAACTGCGATACTTTCGCCGGAAGAAATGGTTTCGTCTGGCCCGTTTAAAATTTTTTCATACAAGCCAGGCGAAAGGCTCGTCCTCGAACCGAACCCCCACTATTGGCGCGCGGATTCCGCCGGGAACCGCCTACCCTATATAGACTTTTTAATCTACAAATTCGTAGCCGACGCGAACACTTCAACCATACTTTTCGCCACCGGGCAATGCGACGCTGCCTCGGTGTCTGCCAATGACTACGCATGGGTGAAAGAATACGCCGAAACCTATCACTTTAAAATTATCGAGCGCGGCCCGGATTCCGGAATTTTCTTTATGTGGTTCAATCAAAACCCCGGCAAGAACGAAAAGGGGGAGCCGTTTATCGGTCCGCACAAGCTCAAATGGTTTTCCAACAAAAAATTCCGCCAGGCGGTAATGTGCGCAATAGACCGCGGAGGGCTTATAAAAAGCGTATGGTTCGGACGCGCGGCAAAGCTCAACAGCATAATAAGCCCTGCCAACAAGAAATGGCACAATCCGGACGTAAAGAAGTACGAATATTCGCCTGATTCCTCCAGAAAGCTCTTTAAAGAGGCAGGTTTCCACTACGGTTCTAACGGCCGCCTTTACGACGCGGAAAATAATCCAGTGGAATTTGAACTTATCGTCGCCGACGGATCGCAAAACTCGACGGCGATGTCGACGACTTTCGTCGAGAATATGCGCGCAGTCGGAATAAGCGTGAAAATGAAGTTTATGGACTTCGGGGCGCTCGTGTCGAAGATAGACAACAGTTTCGACTACGACGCATCGATGATGGGGTTTACCGGCGGCGGGGATCCCTCCGGAGGCAAGGCGATATACCGCTCCGACGGATTTCTGCACATTTGGAATCCGCGCCAAAAAAAACCCGCCACCGAATGGGAAAGAAGGGTGGACGAGATTATGGACGCCCAAGAAATAGAAATGGATCCTGCAGCGCGAAAAAAACTGATATTTGAGATGCAGAAAATTTTTGCGGAGGAGCTTCCAATGCTCTATCTTGTGACTCCCCTCAGCTATTCCGGAATAGCTGAAAAGTGGAAGAATGTCCGGGTTCCGCCAACAGGATCGGTTATATGGAACATAGACGAGCTTTTTACTGAGGATCCAGAAAACTGATTATCCAACGGGCGCAAATCAACATGCTGAAATTTATCGCAAGAAGAACGCTGTCGCTAATACCGCTTTTGCTCGGGATCAGTATGCTTGTGTTTCTTCTGATGTATCTGGCTCCAGGAGATTTCTTGAGCGAAGCAAGGAACTCCAAAGACATATCGCCTGAAATTGTAAAACAAGAAGAAATAAGGCTCGGACTCGACAAGCCATGGTATATACAATATGGACGATGGCTCAACGGGGTATCCCCGATCAAGACCCGTTATCTCCTCCCCGATAGCGCCGCGAAAGACAAGCCGGTAATATATTTTGGCGCTCCAGATTTCGGCTATTCCTGGAGCTATAAAATCGCCGTGACAGACCTCATATGGCAAAGGTTTCTGCCTACTCTGGGCCTGGCGCTGGCAAGCACCTTGCTGATTTACGCGGCGGCGATACCCTTGGGAGTTATCGCGGCCGTCAGGCGAAACTCCTTGTTCGACAGGCTGTCCGGCTTTTTGGGGTATGCTGCAATAAGCATACCGTATTTCTTTCTCGCGCTTCTTGCGGTGCTTTTCGCGGCGGTGTCGGGCTGGTTTCCGACGGGCGGGCAGGTCTCAATACTGCACGACTTCATGCCATTTCCAGCGCAAGTTGCAGACTACCTTAAGCATTTATTTCTTCCAACCCTCGTTTTATCCATCGGCGGGATCGCATCAATGATGCGGGTTATGAGGGCGAATTTCCTGGATTTTTCCGCACAGGAATTTGTGACGACAGCCCGCGCAAAAGGCGTGTCGGAGCGCTCGATAATGTTCAAGCACGTCTTGAGAAACGCCCTCAATCCCATTGTCACATCGTTCGGATTCGCATTCGCCGGCCTGCTCTCGGGAGCGCTTCTGGTCGAAAACGTCATGAACTATCCTGGACTCGGGCAGCTCATTTATTCGGCAATCGTCAAGCAAGACCAATATGTGGTAATGGCTGGGGTCGTGATGGGCTGTGTAATGCTTGTCGGCGGACAGCTGCTGGCAGATATTCTGCTTGCGCTCGTGGATCCTCGCATACGCCTCGACAAAGAACGCGTGCCATATGGCAAAGCCGCGGCGATTTTGATTTTGTGTTTGGCGATAGTCGCAGCCATGACATGGATATGCGAAAGTTTCCCAAGCTTCTTTGAAGCACTTAAAACATCTGCTTTATATGCCGGGACAATATGCCTGGGCATTCTTGCAATTCTGCTCGCAGCAGGACTTGTTTGGGCGGCTGTATTCTTCAAAAAGAATTTTTTAAGGCAAACCCTCCGAACCCCCCGCGGCGCGATAGCCCTTGCCCTCTTGTCAGCGTTTTACGCCGCAGCCCTTCTTGCACCCTTTATAGCCCCATACTCCCCGACTGAACAGTGCCTCGATAAGTCCTTCCACCCGCCGACAGCGATATTTTTCAAGGATTGGCAGTTGCGGGTAAAAACCTACCAAAATGTCGATCCGAGCATAGCAAAATACGAGCCTGTCGAAAACGAGTCGCTAAAGATAAGTTTCTTCGTGCGCGATGAAAAGAGCGACTATAAAATCTTCGGCTTAATTCCATTCAAAGTGCGCCTGTTCGGCATTGAGGGCGGCCCGCCAGATTCTCGCGTATATTTGCTGGGTTCGGACGCGACAGGGCGGGACGTGTTCTCGCGCCTGCTTTACGGAGCGAGGGTCTCCCTAAGCATCGGCTTTGTGGGCATAGCCATAACTATGGTCATAGGGTTTCTCGTCGGAGGATTGTCCGGATATTTTGGCGGCGCGTTCGATTTCGCTTCAATGCGCATCGTAGAATTTCTAATGGCAATCCCATCTTTATACCTCTTGCTCGCCATGCGTTCGGCGCTCGCGCCGCATTTTGACAGCGCGCAAATGTACCTTATGATAGTGATGATCCTGTCGCTTCTCGGGTGGGCGGGAACAGCGAGGGTAATCAGGGGAATGTCCCTTTCGCTCTCGGGAAGCCAGTATGTGCAGGCGGCAAAAGCGCTCGGTGAATCGCCTGTAAAAATAATCGTAAAGCATTTTCTGCCAAACGTGCTGAGCTATCTAATTGTCAGCGCGACTTTGTCAATACCGGGGTACATTTTGGGCGAGGCGGCTCTCTCTTTCCTTGGACTTGGGATACAAGAGCCTTCAGCCTCTTGGGGATTAATGCTTGCGCAGGCCCAAAACGACACTAAAGTATTAATGCTCGGCTTCTGGTGGCTCTTGAGTCCGGGCGTTGCAATTTTTGCATCAGTTCTCGTTTTCAACATGCTTGGCGATGTCTTGCGCGACATAGCCGATCCTAAAAAAGACTAAACATATGAAAAAAAATACAATAGCCGCCTTGCTCATCTCATTAATCTTTGTCTGGTTCACTGCGTATCCCGAAGTGACCGCAGGCGCCTCTCAAAGCGGCGCTCCATGCGCGACCATGGTATGCAAAAACCCCAAGGAGGCATTTCAGACTTTGTTTGCAATAATCAGAAAACTGAGCGACGACTCGCGCTTTGAAATGACTGCCACATTGTCTGCCGCCTCATTTGGATATCCGGAATTTGCGGGAGTATCGCGCTCCGAAAATGTTTCTATCTTGTTTTACGACAATTTTAAATCCGGCGTAGCCGCGGTTTGCGCCGACGAAAAATCGTCCATAGTAAACTTCTTGAAAAGCTCCAACATACCCTTTGAAAGATCTGACAAGTGGATAACAATTCCTTTTGGCGACCATGCAAATAAGGAACTCTCACAAGAGCGCGCCAGAGACGCAATATCCGCGACGTCGAAAAAATTGCGCGGTGAAGTATACGCGGAAATTACCCCCGATGTTTTATTATCAAGCTTCAAAAATATCCCCGACGATTTTCCCCATAAGCAAACCTTAAATCCATTTTTAGAATTATTCAGCGAGATCGAAAAACTGGAACTGTCTTTAAAGCTACGCGGAGATGAAATTTTATATAATCTTACTTTCCGCGCCAAAAGCGGAAGCGATATCGCCGCAATATTTAATTCCGCATCCGCGCGCGGCGAGGTTAAAAGCCTGGCATACCTGCCTCAAGATGCGATTTACACGAGTATCTTCACATGCGACAGCGCTAAACTTTCCGCCCCTATATCAAAAGTATTAGATCGGATATTAAAGCCTATAAATCCCGATATAGATGTCGAAACGCTCGTAAAGCTCTTTGCGCAAAGCGGCAATAACAACGTTCAAACAATAGAGTTTTCCGACCGCTACGGATCTAATCCATTCTCCGGGCAACAGATATCTTATCCTGCCTCTTCCATAAATATCAATGATTACGCCGACAGCATAGCCAAATACTTCAAATCCTCCTTAGGCATTAAAAATCCGTCTTTAAAGACAGAAATAAACACTGGCGAAATCGACGGCGTTAAAACAGTTTCCATGTCGCTAAAATTGGACGATGCCGAACTCTCCACAATGTATATTGCATTAGTCGGAGAGTTTTTTCTAAACGCGTCGTCGGAAGATGAATTACGCGGGCTGATAAAACGGGTAAAATCGCCCGTTCCGGAAGATTATCCCCTTAAAAAATACGCCAAGCGAGACGCCGATATAACTGCTATAATCAGATTTGATAAGCTTCTTAAGCTTATAAATCCCAAGCAGCCTGCAAGTGGTTTTCAAGACTTGATTATAAGCGGAAAGTTTATCCCCAACGCGCTGGAAGTTTCAAGCGCCATAAAACTTGACGCAATAAAGGCTCTCGCCAATTCTTCAGTTCAACTTCTCGATAAAAAAGATGCCGACGCAGTTCCAGACGAAAAATGACAAACGATGGCAAAAGAGTTGCGCAAGTCCTTTTATTTAGAGGGATCGACAAACCTTTAAGCTACGTAATTCCGCAGCGCTTATCCGGCGAAATTGTTGAGGGCAGCATGGTGCGCGTCCCTCTGCGCGGCGGGGTGGCAAACGCGATAGTCATCGGCACGCTTGCCCTTTCAGAATTTGATGGCGGCGGAAAAATTCGCCTAAAGCCCCTATACTCGACAGTTCAAAGCGAGCGTGTTCTGACACCGGACCTCATAGGGCTGTCCTATTGGATGAGAGACTACTACGCATGCGGAATGCAGCAGGTATTTGAATCCATGATTCCAGGGGTTGTGCGCGAGGGAAAAGGCGCTCTCGAAGTCAGGGAAATATCCATGCCACATTCCCTTTCAAACGCGGAAATTGAAAAGATTGCCCGCCGCGCGCCGCAGCAAGCCAAGATTTGCCGATTTCTCTCGGAATACAGCGAGCCCATCTTAAGACCTGCGTTGCTAAAGATGGCCGACGCTTCTGCAAGCGCCCTTGACGCCCTCATAAAAAAAGGGGTTCTCATGCAGACGGAGCTAGAAGCAGACCGACCTGCATTCGACGACGAGTTATCAAATGCCGAAATGATAAGCTCCGCTCCCCCCGCCCTCAATCCCGAACAAGAGAGCGCGCTAAACGACATATTAGGCGATTTGGATTCCGAAAAATTTT
This sequence comes from uncultured Verrucomicrobiota bacterium, assembly GCA_949298545.1. Classification (GTDB taxonomy): domain Bacteria; phylum Verrucomicrobiota; class Verrucomicrobiia; order Opitutales; family Intestinicryptomonadaceae; genus Merdousia. The sequence continues at coordinate 51,555 of CASFWX010000035.1, forward strand.
CCGCGAGGCTGCTGTACGGGGTGACGGGCTCCGGCAAAACTGAAGTCTACATGCGCGCCATGAAAAAAGTTCTCGATGCGGGCGGGTCGTGCATTTTTCTGGTTCCGGAGATTTCACTCACTCCGCAAACCGTAGGGCGCCTAAAGAGCCGGCTCGGCGATTGCGGGCTTGTCGTATGGCATAGCGGATTAAGCAACGGGCAGCGCCTCGACGCATGGCGCAAGCTTGCCCGCGGGCAAGCCCGCGTGGTTGTGGGAGCGCGCAGCTGCATATTCGCCCCCCTGGAAAACCTCAGGCTGGTAATCGTCGACGAGGAGCACGACACCGCCTACAAGCAGGACAAGGCTCCGCGCTACAACGGGCGGGACGTTGCCGTGCTCCGGGCAAAAATCTGCGGGTGCCCCTGCATACTCGGATCCGCTACGCCGTCGCTCGAAACGCTGTACAATGCCAAGACAGGCAAGTATTCCGTATCGCGCATACGCAAACGCGTGGACGGGCGACGCATGCCGAAAGTCTTTATAGCAGATATGAAGCACGAAAAGCCCGGGGCGGTAATATCCGGAATGCTGGCGCAAAAGATAGGAGACAAACTAGACAAATCGGAACAATGCATACTGTTTCTAAACCGCCGCGGCTATTCCAAACTCTTTGAATGTCCCGACTGCGGGCACGTCGAGGAATGCCCCCACTGCTCGGTGAGCATGACGTGGCACAAGCGCGACGGGCTCGTAAAATGCCATCTTTGCGGCTATACCGCAAAAGCTCCGAGATTCTGCCGCAAGTGCGGGTCTGACCAGGCAAAATGGAAGGGGCACGGCACGCAAAAGCTCGAAGACATAATATCCTCCATGTATCCGCGCGCGCGCGTCGGCAGAATGGACAGGGACTCCATGAAGCGAAGGGACAATTACAGGCGCATACTCGGAGATTTCCGCGCAGGCAAGCTCGACATTCTAATAGGCACTCAAATGATAGCAAAGGGCCTTGATTTCCCGCGCGTCACGCTCGTCGGAATAATCGACGCAGACATTAGCCTGCACATGCAGGATTTTCGAGCCGCCGAAAAGACCTACCAGCTCATAGTGCAAGTGGCAGGGCGCGCGGGGCGCGGAGACGGCGCGGGCGAAGTTGTCATACAAACCCGCGAACCAGAATCCGCACCAATTCAATACGCAAAAAAAGACGACATGGAAGCCTTTCTTCAAGAGGAACTCTCCGCAAGAGAGGAATATTCATACCCCCCGACGACGCGCCTAATCCGCCACATATTCCGATCGCGCAACGGCGAAAAGCTGGCGCTGTACCTCGAAGAATGGGCTAGGCGCGCGGAAGATTCATTCGGGGAACTCTGCCAAATAAGGGGTCCCTCCCCCGCTCCGATAGAAAAGTCCGAAGACTATTACCGCTGGCACATATGGTATTTCTGCCGTGCGGTCAGGCCAACTGTCGAGAAAATACTCTCCCTGCGAAAAGATTTTAAGCTTGGAGACGATATCGAGGACGCCATAGACGTGGATCCGATGTCAATGGCATAGCATGCAATCGCCCGCAATCCCTTATTTTGTGTTTAAAACTTCCAGAACTTTTCTGTGGAGATCGGCGGTGCATGATGCGACGAGCCCTTTAGGGCCTATGTCATTTCCTCCGCACCAGTCGGAAAAAGATATTCCGCAGCCGCGCATGCACGGAATGAGCGCAGTGGCGTCCCACACTTCAAGAATGGCGTCGCACATGACGTGCGCATACCCGCGGCACAAGAGCATATATCCGTAGCAGTCCCCCCATGTCCTGGCAATAGCCGCCCTCTTTTCAAGCTCACGCCACCCGCGTTCGGAACGCAAATCAGCACAATAGCGCGAGTCGGAAGTCAATAGCGTCATGCCGTCGATGTCGCGCCTGGACGACGGAACGCTCGCTTTGCCGTTAAACAGGCATGTCTGGCAATCTCCCAACATTCTCTGCCGCAAAACCGGCTGATTTATCAGCCCAAGAATGGGAGAACCGCGATACATCAAACCGACGAGCGTCCCAAAAAGTGGAACCGCGCTGATGAAAGACTTTGTCCCATCTATGGGATCGAGAACCCAAACAAATTCGGAATCCGGATTTTCCACCCCAAACTCTTCGCCAATTATTCCGTGTGTGGGATATTCCTTTTTTATTGCCTCGCGCATCATCATCTCGGAATTCTTATCCACCTCGGTTACGGGCGACTCGTCGCTTTTATAATCTACGTTTACGCGGCCCCCGAAGGATTTTGCGATATATTCCCCCGTCATATCCGCAAGTGAATTGATAAAAACCTTGAAACTTTCCGTATCCATGCCCCTAATATTCCCAAATAGCGCGCACATGGGCAAGATGAAAAACATAAGCACGCCGATATTCATGATAGATTTTGAGGGCTCCAGAAAAATAGGGGTTGTCGAATACGGTGCCGTTAAAATATCCGGCGGAGAAATAGTTTCGGCCCGAACCGGCATCTGCCGTCCGCGCCTTCCGATACCCCCGCGCGACGCCCAATTTTTTGGAATAGACAACGCCAATACCCTCAACCGGCCCTCCTTCTCGCAGGAAGTTGAAATCTTTGCGCAAATGCGCCGGGACGGAATTTTAGCATCGCACAATTCCGCAGTAGAAGACTCTCTATTGCGCGACGCCATGCCATCACCCGGAACGGTTCCGGACCATGTATCCGGCGGATACTCGTGCCAATGGGGGCCATGGCTCGACACATTGTCTCTCTGCAGAAGGATTTTCCCCGGCCTGCCATGCGGCAAACTCTCGGGCTTGACAGAGACATTAAACCTTTCCGCCGAGCTAGAAAATGCTGCAAAAAAACTGTGTCCGCCCAAGCGGAGAAAATGGCATTGCGCGCTTTACGACGCTCTCGCCGCAAGCCTCATTTTGATTTGGATTTGCTCGCGCGACGGATTCGGGGAAGTAAGCCTTCCGTGGCTTTTGAAACATTCTGGCAGCCTTGAAGAAAGCGAATTGTTTTAAAATGAAGCAAGAGCTAAGAATAAGGCTGATAAATGCAATTCTAGCCTCGGGTTCTCCGTCTGGTTCCGATATTTTTGCCTGCGCCTCAAAAGGCGTGGAAGCCGCTCTCGGAGAAAAATCCGAAAAGAAGAGCCCCGAGGAATTCGCGCGCGGGATACTTCGGCTATACGATCCCTTCGCTCAAATAGAGGTCTTGGATTTCACAGGAAAGGACTTCGACCCGCTATTTGCAATTCCGCTGATAAGTTCCGCCATCAGGCGGATATCGGGATTTCCGCGCGCGATACTGCTCGTAATCGGAATCAACGAAGGCGGCGGGCAAAGGCGCATAGCGGGCAAAAAGAAAAGATTGCTGGCAGCCGAGAATATAGAATTTCTCGAAGACAAGATTGAAAGCTACCGCAAAGCTTTTCCTAATTTGGAAATTATCATCGCCTGACGAGAGCCTTTCAGGAAAAGGCGCCGAAAAATCCACAACTAAACCATGCGCCTCGCCGGCAGTCGAATTTTCTTTACAGGCAATCAAATTCTTCATATCCAAGTTGAGCGTATGAAGACTCTTTTCCAAAAAATACTAGACGGAGAAATTCCATCGAAGATTCTCTACCGCGACGACCTCTGCGCCGCAATACCAGACATAAATCCCCAGGCGCCGACGCACATTCTGCTCTTCCCCACAAAACCCATAGCGCGCCTGGCGGAAGCTTCGCCGGAAGACGCCGCGACGCTTTCACACATGATGCTTACCGTCCCAAAAATCGCCCAAAGTTCCGGGTTAAAAGACGGATTCCGCGTCGTAATAAATAACGGCCCCCTTGCCGGAGAGACAATTCCGCACATGCACATACACATACTTGGAGGCAGGCAAATGCAATGGCCTCCGGGCTGATACCCAAGCAAGTTCCTTTCCTACGGGCGCGCAGCAGATGCGCGCTTTTTTTCGCTCCTTTAACGCCAGTGATTCAAGCTTCCCGCGAGATTGCAGCCAAAGTATTTGCCCGCGCATAACACTCTATGTTCTGCGATCCCATTTCAATTAGCCTGCTATTCCAATCCAATTTGAGCCCAGCGGGAAAAATTGTAGCCAAACAAGATGCGCCCAATTTAAAAAATCCAGCACATTCTCCCGCTGCGGCGGTTTCTCCAATCCCTTTCAAATTCACTATTGTCCCCACGTTTGTAGCGCCTATCTCCATAAAAACGCACATGCCGAAATCTTTAGAATCTATAATATTCAAAACTCTCTTATTCTCCCAAAGCACCGAAAGGCGGGGAACGAGCGCTATCGGGCTAACTGAAAATAATTTCCCGTTTATGAGCCTCCTGGCGCAAATTTCTCCGTGAATGGGAAAATGGAAGCGATGGTAGTCGAGAGGGCTCAGCCGTGAAATCAGCATGTCGCCACCTTCAAACCTTCTGGCGAGTTTTTCGTCGCCGAGAAACTTTTTCAAATTAAAACTCTGACCTTTTGCATAAAATGAATCCGACGATGTGACGCCTCTGATTAAAAGATGCCTGCCGTCACAAGGGAAAAGCACGCTTGGAAGCCCGGATTTTGGAACCGGACGCGCCGATGGCTTCAAGCTCCTCGAAAAAAATTCGTTAAAAGTCGAATAATTTGAAATGTCACGTTCAGCCTCCTCGAGATTTATGCCGTTTTTCTCTGCAAACTTTTCTATCGCGCGCGCGCTAACCTTGGAATCCGCCCAAATCCCGCAGAGCCTGGAAAATAAAGGACGGGCGATAAATGCTCCCGCAAACAACCCTCCAGGCAAAGTTCCATACAAGAACCGCATTGCCTTCTCCGCACACACGCGTTCGGTCTCAAAATCTCCCTTTTCGATATTGTAAATCTTCAATCCCATAAAACCTCTATCCTGCGTTTTAAGAATGTCTGGCGCTTCGCGGCGCGAGAATTTTTTACGGCAATTTTCCAAGCGGTCTCGTCTCCAACGATAAAGACTTTTTTCCGCGCGCGGGTAATTGCCGTATAGAGAAGATTGCGCTGCAGCATCACAAAATGCTGACGCATCAGCGGTATCACAACAACTGGAAATTCGCTCCCCTGGGATTTATGTATGCTAATTGCATATGCTGATTGAAAGTCCTGCAAATCTTCCCTTCCGACGCGCACCTTTCGCCCGTCGAAATCTGCCGTCACTGCGCTTCCGCTTTCTTCCACGGAAACGACGCGCCCAATGTCCCCATTGAAGACGTCCAAATCGTAATTGTTGCGGGTCTGCATAATTTTGTCGCCCGCCGAGAACCTTCCTGCAGCAAAGTTCGCGGATCCCGCGGCGGGATTGATGGCACTTTTAAGTTCGGCATTCAGAGCGGATATTCCAGCGGTTCCCCTGTGCATCGGGGCGAGAACTTGAACATCGAATATCCTATCGCACCCATACCATGCGGGTATCTTGTCGCGCACAAGTTTGATGCAGGATCTAACGCATTCCTCCGGAGTGTCTGCCCGCACAA
>CASFWX010000036.1 GCA_949298545.1 uncultured Verrucomicrobiota bacterium
GATATTTTTGCGTTTACGATTTCATTTAAACAGACGGCTGTTATTATTCCGGCGGGAATGGCTATCGCGCACGACCCGGCGGTGACCATGAGCGTCCCGAAAAATATGGATACGGCTCCAAAGTGCGGCTCTCCGCTGGATGGACTCCATTCTGAGCTCGTAAAGAATTCTTTTAAAAGGGACAAATCCGACAGGAAAGGAATAGCCTCGGACGTTATGAAGAAGATGATAAATAGGACTGCTACGCTAGGGATAGCCGTTATGCAAAACAGCAGGGCCATGCCGAGTTTTCCCTGGAGGTTTTTTAGCGCGCTATTGCGCCTGGCTAATATCAGGCTGTTATTTCCATTTTTCATTTTTGCAATTCGTGCATTGCACATGCCGGCGTAAAAATTTGTTCGGAGATTTTGCGTAAAGGTCTTGTTCGCCGTTTGCAGTCTAGATATGGCGAATCTTTGAAATGCAATCCTATGCAAACATTGTTAGGGAATTATAGCCGCGCTGTTAGAAATTTATTAGGATGGAAATTTTTAGGCTTATAATGCGAAAAAAAAAGGTTCCCGAAGGAACCTTTTTTAGCTTCGCTATGCAGATTGCTTCATTCGCAAACCGGAATATATCCGAGATCGGATATAATTTCCCTTCCTTCAGAGCTTAAATGGAGCGTGACAAAATTAAAGATGTCGCCCCCCATTTTGGGATAGCCGTCTGTAAACATGAATAATGGTCTGGCGATGGGATACCTTCCGCTTGTAATGCTTTTTTTGTTTGGAAGTATTCCTTCAACAGACAGCGGTTTTACAGAATCATCTACAAATCCCAATCCGACGTATGCGATGGCACCTTTCGTGGTGTTTACCCGCGTTCTGGCTTGTCCGTTTGATCCTACATATTCCGCATCTTTGGCGATTTTTGCCTTTTTCAAGACGAGTTCGTTAAAAGTTTCGTATGTGCCGCTGTTTGTATCGCGCGACACTACCACGATTTTTAAGTCGTCTCCGCCAAGTTCCTTCCAATTTGAAATTTTTCCGGTATATATGGCGGCGATATCTTCCAAAGTGAGCGATTGAACTTTATTCTGAGGATTCACAATCACTGCCAATCCGTCGAAAGCGACGACATGCGCAACAGGCGACACGCCGTTTGCGACGCAGCTTTTGAATTCGGATTCCTTCATAAAGCGCGACAAGTTGGCGATATTGCACGATTTGTTTATAAGGCTTTTAACGCCGTTTCCGCTGCCGGACTCGCTTATTGTGATATTTACATCGGGATGGTTTTCCTTGTAAAAATCGGCAAATGCCTTTGCGATGGGGCCTACCGTAGTGGAACCGTCGATTATTATGTTTCTTTCTGCGCTTGCATATTGTACGGCGCTTAGAAACAGGGCAGACAAGATAGCTTTTATAATATTCTTTGTTTTCATATGCATATTTCCCTTTCTTTTTTTAATATTAGAATAAAACTTGCATCTGTGCTCTTACTGCGTTTGCGTGTGCGTCTTGGGAGATTGAAGGGTTTGTCGGCGATCCCTCCAGTTTCGCGTACTCGTATCCGATTTGGAATTTAAGAGAATTGCCGGATATATACCAGTTTAGCCCAGCGTACACGCTTTGCCCTCTATCGAAAGTGGATTCTCCGTAGGCGTTGCGTATGCCGTCGCTGACTTTTGTTCCCCTCCCGTCTGTATCTAGCCAGCTGTATCTGACTGTGGGGGCGAGCGCACCCAATTCCCCTATGTCAAATCTGTATTCCATTCCTATGTTTACCCCCATTGGAGTCGCATTTTCAGAAAAGGCGTTTTTGGCGTCTTCAATGTTTGCCATGAGAAATTCTCCCCAAAGATTGAATCCATAAGCGGTAAGGGTTATGTAAGGATTCAGCCCTATTAGATATCCGCCTTGATCCCCGGCGGACCCGGCGGTGTTCATGCTGTTTGTGAAGGCTGTATTCAAACCGGCTTTGAGAGAGATGTCGCCGTTTATCCTGTCGGAGTATGAAACATTAAAAGCATATAGGAGGCCGTCCTTTGCCCCGTCCGGAATGGAAGATGGATTATTGCTGTATGAATTTGTTATTGATAATCCGTAATCCAGACCTTCAACCGGCGTTTTGCCTTGCCAATAAATTCCCGTATGCCGCCCGCCAAGTCCGAGGCGCCTTCCGTTGTTATCTTCCGAAAAGTACCGCGATGCAAGCGAGCGCTCGATACTCAGAAGCTTTGAAGCCGATGTGTACTCTTCAAGGTTAAAGTAAACCTTCTTGTATCCTATGTCGGCGATTCCGGAGAGGAATTCTCCGTCATATTTTTTTGATATGTAAGCGTACTCAAGGTAATTGGACGACGACCTGCAGAAGTCTGCAATTACAGTTGCCGACCAGCCGCTTCCAATATCTGCATTCATGCCCAGAAAAATGCGCCGCATGAGGAAGTCGCTTTTTGTCCCGAGCTCGTTTTTTAAGCCGTTTATTGTTTCCGACGTGCTTATGTTCTCGTATTGTGTTTGCACTCTGCCGATAAGCTTTACCGACTTCGTAGTTTTTTCTTTTGCCGTTACGGCGACCGCTTTCTTCGCCACGGAATCCGCCTCATGGCGGGTTATAATTCCCTTGGATACTAATAAATCCAAAGTCGTTTTATCCTGGGCTTCCGACAGCGCGGCGAAGCTTGCCAATACTACTGCTGTGAATCCTAATTTGAATTTATATTTCATAACGTTGTATTTTGTTTATGCCGATTTTTTGCAAATCGACGGCGCGAATCTTCCTATATAAATGTTTTGTTTTTATTAGTTCAGGATTTTGGTTATATTAATTTTTCGCATATTATTGATTCGTTTTGTTAGGCGCAGACAAATAAATTGTTAGAAGTTTGTTAGGGCAAAAATCTTTATTGACCGGAGTAATTTTAATTCCCACTTTTATGATGATGAAACTATGATAAGCAGGCCTTCTACAAAAAAACTATTTTATAAATTGTTTTTCACGATATTGACTCTCGTAATTATCGTAATCTCCGCATGTGCGTTTGCGTCGTATTCGATAATTGATCGGACATATCGCAAAGGAGTAGAAAGGCTGCTGTCCGATTCGGCAGATTTCGTTTCAAGCCTGTTATTAAATGGGACTTCCCGGGGCGCGTTGTCGGAAATATGCCGGTCATACTCCCAAAATATGGGCATAAGAACAACCATCGTTTGCGCGGACGGGGATGTTTTTTTAGACACAGATTTTGACGAGTCGAATATGTCCAACCACTCGGCGAGAAGGGAGATAAGCGCGGCGCTTTCAGGCAAGAGGAACATAGTTGTTCGTTATTCGGCAACATTGAACAAGGCGATGATGTATATTGCAATCCCCGCTGGTGAGAAGCGCGACGGCCAATATCCGTTCTGTGTTAGGCAGTCAATTCTCATGTCGAATTTGAGCGAAGTGGAAAATCTTGTATTGGCTGAAATAGCCTTGTTTATAGCAATAGCATTTGCGTTTGCCCTGGCCTCGTCGATTGTATTGGCGCGCAAAATATCCTACCCGATTAGGCAGCTGACAGATATCGCTTCCGAATTGTCGAAAGAGAACTTCGACGTAAAAATCCCCTCCTACGATGTTTCCGAACTTCAGTTGCTTGCCCAGACCTTCGACGCGATGGCTAAAGTCATCAGGAAAAAAATTCATTCGCTCAACAAGCGAAATCTGGAGTTGGACGAAATTTTTGAAAATATGTCGGAAAGCGTCTTTATTTGTTCAAAAGACGAAAGAGTGCGCAGGTACAATCGTTCATGCGCGGAACTCTTCAGCATAGACGCCTCTTCTGAGGCGGTAAACACGGCGGCAGCTTTCAGAAACACATCGATTCTCCATGCTATAGACGAAGTTTTTAGACTCGGCAAATTTGAGTCGGAAATAGAGATTGGGCCCAATAAAATATATCAGTTTATTGGCGGCGTACTTCCCTATGAGTCCAAAACTCCGCGCGCGCTGGTCGTCATGCGCGACGTCTCCATGCAAAAGCGCAACGAGTCTCTGCGCAAAGAATTCGTTGCGGGAGTTTCACACGAGCTTAAAACTCCGATAACTTCCATAAAAATGGCTGCTGAAACTATTGCGGGATCGTGCGACATAAAAGACGCGGAAGCTCTGCATTTCATTGAGCTGATATCCAAAGAGGCGGCTAGAATGAATCTTCTTGTCGACGATATGTTGCTGCTTTCAAGAATAGAATTTAACCAGATGTTCGGAACGGAAACATTTGAGGATATAAACCTAAGATCAGCCATAGAAGAATCCGTATCACAGTACGATTCCGAATCAAATCGGCACTCCGACAAGATAACCTTTATATGCCCTAGCGACTTGTCGATTAGAGGCAATTATACCCTGCTGCAGATGGCGCTGGGGAATTTGATTTCAAATGCGATAAAATATGCGGGGCACGGAGTTGAAATATCGATCGAGTCGGGGAGAATTGGCGGAAAAGTTTTCATAAGCGTTCAGGATAATGGCGCCGGTATTCCCGATGAGGATCTTCCGCGCATATTCGAGAGATTTTACAGGGTCGACAAGGGCCGTTCGAGAAACCTCGGGGGGACGGGTTTGGGTTTGGCCATAGTGAAACATATCGCAATCCTTCACGGCGGCACTGTGACTGCGGAGAGCAAATTGGGGAAGGGATCTAAATTTACTATTTTAATATGAGCAAAGAAACGATATTGATAGTGGAGGACGAAGACTCAATTGCCGAGTTGATTGCCTTTAATCTGAAGAAAAACGGATATGACACTCTTCGCGTAGATTCGGGCGAAAAAGCTCTCAAACTGCTCAATTCGCCGGGAAAGATTAGCCTGGTTTTGTTGGATTTGATGCTTGCCGGAATGGACGGCCTGGATTTTTGCAAAAAGCTTCGCCAGATGAAAAAATACGCCGATATCCCGGTAATTATTTTGACTGCCCGCAGCGAGGAATCGGACATTGTCAGCGGGCTTGAATTCGGGGCGAACGACTATATTACAAAACCCTTTAGCCCGCGCGTCTTAATAGCGAGGATAAGAGCGCAATTGCGCAGATCTACGCCCGGAGAGGAGGAGGACGCCTCTGATTCTTATGAATATGCCGGCATCAGGTTGAGCAGGGCTTTTCACGAGGTTTCAATCGAGGAAAGGCCGATAGATTTAACGTCGAACGAATTTTCTATTTTGGATTTATTTATGTCGTCGCCCGGAAGGGTATTCTCGCGTGACGCTATAATTCTGGCTTTGCATGGCGACGGATATCCGGTCACCGACCGCGCAGTGGACGTTTCAATCGTAAACTTGCGAAGGAAACTCGGGGGGAAATCGCATCTCATTGAAACGGTGCGCGGAGTAGGGTATAGGGTGAAAAAAAATCCATGACGGCATTGCTGATTGCTCAGATTATGAATATGCCGCTCCGATATTAGATAAAAATAACGCGCAACAAGAAATCACATCTGCACCGCGCAAAAAGAATCTCTCTGTTTGGGTCGCGATATTTTGGAATGGCGATTAAATAGGAGGATAGGGCATTTAATCGGCGTGTTTTTCTGCTGGGGGAATTGCAATATATAGATCAGGATTTTTGCTTCATGTAGTTTCTGTCGTATAGCAGAGCTGCATTTATCACGACAAGCAATGAGCCTGCGTTGTGCACAAGCGCTCCGCTAACAGGCGTTAAAACCGCGTAAAGCGAAAGAATTATGGCGATGAAGTTTATCGTCATTGAAAGGGAGATATTGAATTTTATCAAGCGCACAGCAGCATTGGAGAGGCGCTTCAAATAGGGAACTTTTGCGATGTCATCACCCATTATGGCGATGTCTGAAGCTTCAACTGCGATATCGCTTCCCATCGATCCCATTGCCACGCCGACATCTGCGGTTTTTAGCGCAGGGGCATCGTTTACACCGTCGCCGACCATTGATACGACAAATCCGTTTTTCCGCAAATCTTCTATTTTTTGAACTTTTTGAGCGGGCAATAATTCGGCAAACGTTTTGTCTATGCGCGCTTTTTGGGCAAAAAATTCAGCGCTTCTTTTGTTGTCTCCAGTAAGCAGAATTGCTTGGGCTCCCGCCTCTTTGAGCTCCCTTATCGCATTTTCAACATCCGCCTTCATGGAGTCTGAAAGTGCGATTATTCCGGCCAATTTCCCGCTTATGGCGACCATTATTGTCGCTTTCCCTTCCATGGAAAACTTCTCCATGATTGGAGACTCCGGAAGGTCGATTGAGTTTTCGCGCATGAAATCAGAGTTGCCGCAGATTATTTGCTCATTCCCGACTTTCGCTTTAATTCCCCTTCCAGGCGCCATCGAGAAATTCTCAGCGCGTGGAAGATTCAGTCCCTTGTTTCGGGCGTATTCAGATATGGATTTGCCAAGCGGATGCTCCGATAGGGACTCTGCTGAGGCGGCAAATGAGAGTATGGAGTCTTCGGAATATTTTTCCGATAGAGGGACGATGTCGCTCACTGAAGGTTTGCCTATGGTCAATGTCCCTGTTTTGTCAAATGCGAAGCAGTCCACGGCGCCCATTTTTTCAAGTGCCGCCCCTGACTTTATTATGACGCCGTATTTTGCAGCTTGTCCTATGGCAGCCATTATTGAGGTCGGAGTTGCCAGGACGAGCGAACAAGGACAGAAAACGACAAGAATGGTCACTGCTCTTGAGATATCTCCAGTTGCGGCATATGCTATAATTGCCACTGCCAATGCAACCGGTATGAGAATGCTTGCCCATTTGTCGGCGATACGCTCGGTTGGAGACTTGTTTTCTTCGGCAGATTTTACCATGCGAATGAGTTTCTCAAACGACGAATCTTTGCCGACTTTTGATGCGCGGATATCAATGGATCCAAACCGGTTGATTGTTCCGCAAAAGACTTCGTCTCCAAGTCCCTTGTCCACAGGGAGCGATTCTCCAGTCATGATTGATTGGTCGATAGAAGTGCTGCCAGAAATAATTTTGCCGTCTACGGGTATGGATTCTCCCGGGAGAACTCTTAGTATGTCTCCAGATTTTATTTCGCACACGGGAACAATATTTTCTCCAGATTCCATTATTATTCTTCCGCGGGTAGGCGCAAGGCTTATGAGATTTTTTATTCCGCGCCTTGCCCTTGCGATTGTTTTCTTCTCAAGAATTTCTCCTACGGCCATTATGAAGGCGACTTCTCCGGCTGCAAAAACTTCTCCTATGTAAAGAGCCGCGGCCATTGCTGTGGACACTAAAAGCGGCGTCGAGATTTTCCTTTTCAAAAATAGTTTGGACAATGCCTTGTATAGCAGCGGAAATCCGCATATAACGACGCTTGCCCAGGCAAAATCTATGCCGGTTCTGTTTCCAGACAGCATGTTTGCAAAGCTAAGGGCCAGGAATACCCCCCCAAGTGCGGTCATTTTGACGCCGGAAAATATGTCTGCTAATTTTTTCATATTTATCTTTCTAAACTATCCTTGAAAACTGTTCTATTGCGCCTGTGAGATTTTTTAAGGCAGCCTCTCCTCTCCCGGCTTTAATGGCGTCCATCATGCAGTGGCGCATGTGCGCTTCGAGTATGCTTTGGCCGGTTTTATGCAATCCGGCTTTTGCCGCGCCGATTTGTATTAGGACGTCTTCGCAGTTCTTTTCGTCCTCTATCATTCTGATTATGCCGCCTATCTGCCCCTGTATGCGCTTGAGGCGCTTGACGACTTTTACCGATTCTATGCACTTCTTCATAATTTCAAATTACCATATACCCGTATAGGGTATTATTCTTCGGGTCAAGATTTTTTTACTGCCTTGCAACGCGGGGAGATTAGAGGCGGATGCCGGAAAATGTTTTTTTGCAAACAAAGCCATATGTGGGGATTCTTACAGGGGTTTCTAAGAGCTTTCGAGAGATTGCAGAAATTTTGAAGGCTTTGGAATTTTTCTCAGACGAGAACATTTTACGCGGCGTGAACAATGCTTCATTTATTCCCAAAGACGGATTTTCCGCAGTATTGCCAATTAGGATAATGAATCTTTGGTTTGCCAGCTATGGAAAACTAGCTGGGCCTGCCTGTGCCATAGACTGCCCTCAAAATCCACTGTGGGATATGTGAGAACGGCATTTATTTATAAAACTTGCATTATTTAGTGGAATTTTTGAAATACGGCATTTCAGGCAGAAAGGTGCAATTTTTTTTGCTTTTTATTTTGGCGCGATGGCCTATTTTGGACTTCCTTAAGAATCCTTTTTGCCGCTAGCGGCAGATTTTTACAGTAATTTGCAAATCACGGGAAATTTTTATGGGGCAGATGTCGTTTTTCGACGGAGAGCAAACAGAGCCTCTCGCGGCGCGCTTGAGGCCGAAATCTCTCGACGAGTTTGTCGGGCAGGGCCATTTGCTCGGTGAAGGCATGGTTCTTCGCAGGCTCATAGAAGGGGACAGAATTCCATCAATGGTCTTTTGGGGGCCTCCCGGAGTAGGGAAAACCACCTTGGCGCGAATCATAGCCAATAAAACAAAAGCTTCTTTTATAGATTTTTCAGCTGTTATAAGCGGGATAAAAGAAATACGGGCCGTAATGCAAAAGGCGGAAGATAATCGCAGTTTCGGAGAAAAAACTATATTGTTTGTGGACGAAATTCACCGCTTTAATAAGGCGCAGCAGGACGCTTTCCTGCCCTTTGTAGAGAAGGGAAGCATTATCCTAATTGGCGCCACTACGGAAAATCCGTCCTTTGAGATAAACGGGGCGTTGCTCTCGCGTTGCAAAGTTTTTGTCCTTCACGCACTGAAAACGGAGGAAATAGTAAACTTGTTGTTTCGAGCTCTAAAGGATCGGCGAGGTTTTGGAAACATGAAAGTTTCAGCCGCACCCGAAGCCATTGAGGCGATTGCGCTTTTTTCCAACGGAGATGCGCGCAGCGCCCTTTCCACTTTAGAAATGGTCGTCCTCAATTCCCCTTGTTCTGGAAATGGAGAAATTGTAATTTCCGAGGCGGTTGTGGAGCAATGCACTTCAAAAAAATCCCTGCTTTACGACAAGACCGGAGAGGAACACTACAATATAATATCCGCCCTCCATAAATCCATGAGGAATTCCGATCCCGATGCGGCAGTCTACTGGCTTGCCCGAATGCTGGAAGCCGGCGAGGATCCTTTGTACGTGGCAAGGCGCATAGTCAGATTTGCGAGCGAGGATATCGGATTGGCGGATCCTAAAGCGCTCGGCGTGGCTGTTTCGGCATATCAGGCATGCCACTTTATCGGAATGCCAGAGTGTTCGGCAAATTTGTCGCAAGCGGTAATTTATATGTCAATTTCTCCAAAATCAAACTCCGCTTATGTCGCATACGAGAAGGCCAAGATTGACGCGTTAAAGCAATTGGCGGAACCGGTTCCCCTCGTTATACGCAACGCCCCTACGAAATTGATGAAGGATTTAAACTACGGGAAAGGATATCAATACGCGCACAATACAGACGCGAAGCTCACCGATATGCAATGCCTTCCGGATTCCTTGGCAGGGCGCGAATATTATCTTCCAACGGAGGAGGGATTGGAAAAAAAATACAAAATCCGTTTAGATGAGATAAAGAATTGGAAAAAGAACGCGCGCGGTTGATTTGTTTTTTCTGCGGAGCGCGCTTGGATTGCTCTCCAAGCCGTTTGACATTTTAGAATTCAATAATGCTGCCTCTTAGCGGAACGGCTCTTGCGCAATCAAAAATAAAAAGCCGCGCAAAACATTTTAGAGCGCGGGCTTTCAAAATGGTGCTCGAGGGGGGACTCGAACCCCCATGGCAGTGAAGCCACATGAACCTGAATCATGCGTGTCTACCAATTTCACCACTCGAGCGTTTTAGTATGAAGGATTATGAAAATACATGCGTATTGCAATGTCAAGTTTCTATCGGACTTTGTGAAGCACTTTAGATCTGCTATTTGTTGAGTATATCTTCTATATATTGCTATTATTTTTATACGCACTAATATGCGCCCGGTTTCCAATTTTTTTACTCGGCACTTGACATCTCTAAGTTTTTTAGTACTTTGGCATTTTCTAAATTAAACGAGCCCCCGTCGTCTAGGGGTTAGGACTTCTGAACCTCATTCAGGAAACATCGGTTCGATTCCGATCGGGGGTGCGTTTATTTGCGTTTTTGCGTTATGTAGCGTTTGCGAAAACGAGAGTCGCTTGCATCTGTCTTTATTTTTTGTCAAGTTGTAGAATCGCGCATTGGCGTTTTTTATGCGTTTTCAACTTCTCGCTTGATGGCATGCCTGAAATTTTTTACAGGGTGCATTTATATTGTCTCATGCTCAAAGCGGCAAAGGAAAGCGGAAATAAAGCAAGAGGCAGTCTTTCATAAAAAGAGCGCCCTAATGTCGGGCGCCCCGTAAAAATGCCGACTGTATTTCTTTTATCTCAATTTGCCGCAAAGAGGCTTTGAATTGAGGTTCCGATTCCTAAAATCTTTAATTTTATGGAAAGTGATGAAATTTGAATTATGCTGGTTGTCTGCTTTAGATTCGCCGTCGAAATAGGCGGTTCTTGATACAAACGCGATATCGTCGCCGTCGATGATAAATGACGGGTATTGAAAACCGTCATGTTCCAAATCCGGAGCGTTGAGAATAATGGAATACATTTCCCAATCTTCGAGATTTTTTGATCTGGAGAGTGCCAAAGTATTGCGAGTGCGTTCGGCTTTTATCGGGTGCGGGCAGTTTTTTACTGCTCCGCGGTCGCGTTCCATAGTCCAATTTGATAGCGCATAATACATTCCGCTCTTTTCGTCATACTGGATGTAGAATTTCTTACACGCCCCTGGCATGCGGAAAAACATAGAGAAAGGCGTCAATGTGGCTGTTTTACCGTCTTGCGAGATTTCGTAGCGGCTGGCAAGTTCGTCGGTAATTCCGTGCGTTCTTAGAAGGTTGAAGATTTTTCCAGTTTCGCGGTTTAGGACAATATTCCCTTCAAGCCAACCGACATGTGCGAGGCATGCCATTTCTTCGGGAATGTAAACGGAGTTTGAACGGGTCCAGTTGGAGGCTTTCAGGAGGTCTGCGTCTTCGGGAACTGACATTACAAAGGAGTTTTGATGCGCCCAGCCCTTGGGTTTAAATGGCATTGCGCCGCCGCCTGTCTGGGGAATAAATATTCTTCCGTAGGCCTTGCAGACGGGCATTGGGTCGGAAGTGCAGCTCTCCTTTATTATTATGCCGGTATTTTCATCTTTGGGCTCCGTCCAAGTCCTCCCCCCGTCACTCGATTTTCTCACTACAAAACCCGCAATCCCGGCTCCGTTTCCGAGCAGATAAAGTTCCCCTTTATGCGGCATGAGTATGCTCCAACCTTGTCCGTAGACATCGGAAATGTGTTTCCAGGTCTCACCTTTGTCTTTCGATTCGTATATGCGGGTGACAGCTCCCTCTTTGTAGTTCCACTTGCCGAACAAATCGTGAGAAGCTATGTATGTGCCGTCGTCCAGCATGCATATATAGGGAGATCCCAGATAGATTTTTGAGGTCGATGGCGAATGAGCTATGGGAGTCCCGGGAACCTTTGAAAAATCAAATGATTTTTGATCTTCAGAGTCGGCGGAAATCCAACTAATGTCTATTTTCTTATTTTCGAGGTAAGCCGGCGAGGAGATGATCGCCGCCAAGAATAACGCAATTAGGACGATGCTATTTTTCATTTGGGAATCTTATATTGATTTCGGCGCCTGAGTCCAGTTAAAAACCGTTCCGAATTTTCCAATTGGCGGCTTAATGCGAATTGCGAAGGTTTGTGCGCAAGGGAACTTTCGCGACATAAGCGGATTTGCCGTCAGGAATGATCTGGTTCAAAAGCATCTTGCATACTGTTTGTGCGTTTTCAACTTTTGACGTCCCCACTGTCGTAAGCGGCGGATCGAGAAAATCCGGGTGCGAGTAGTCTCCTATTCCAACTATCGATATATCTTTTGAAATCACCAAGGAATGTTCCTTAATTGCCCGGTATGCTCCAACGGCGAGGGCGTCTATGGAACAGAATAAGGCGTCTATATTTCCGCCTCCGCTCAGAAATTTTTTCATTGCCGCATAGCCGTCCATTTCACCGAGTCCGGCGGCGACAATTTCCGCGGGGGAAACTCCTTCCGAATCAATAACCGCTTGCACAAAGTCGTCTCTACGGGCATGCGTCAGCTGGGTTGTGGGGTTCCCAAGCAATATCCCCATTTTCTTGCGCCCGGATTCCTTGAATATTTCCAATACTTTTTTGCCGTGTCCAGAATCGTCCGTGACGCAGTAATATGATTCAATATTGCGTCCGGCAATTACATTGGGATAGGGAAGGCACACGGTGCGCAGGTATTCGTCGTCTTCTGCGGTGGTATTTGCTATTATAGCAGCGTTGAAATTGTCTCCGCTAAGCAGAGATTTCTTTTCGCGGAGTTTGCCTGCAGAGTACATTTCCAAAACAATGGAAACATCGTATTTCTCAGTAATTTTGGGAGAGGAATCGACGAGGTTTCGCAGTTCGTACAAATAGCTCATTATCGTTGTTGGCGGCGCTTCGTAGGTGCTCAAGACGGCAAGAACGAGAGGGAATTCGGAAAAACTCAATTTGCGGAGTCGGCGGGCGCTCAGGTCTGGAATATATCCCAATTCGCGTATTCCGTTGCGTATTTTTTGCACGGTAGACTCGGCAAAACGCCTCTCCTTATAACGATTTTGCAATACGCTTGAAACAGCTCCTATTGAGAGATTGCAGTGCTTTGCAATATCTCTAATTGTCACTCTGGTGTGATTTTGTTCTCGTCTTATAATTGGCATATTATAAAATTAAAAATCTCTTTATAATTAAATTGCAATAAAAATCTATATGGGGATTTTATGCGGGAAAATAAAGATTGGCACCGCTTATGATGAACATTTAATCGCTCACTTTGGAGCGAGTGATTAAAGAAACCTGCATGAATACAGTTCAGGTCGCATAGTGTCCGCATGGGAAATTCAAATTTATATATTTTATAGGCAATGAATATGGTGCTTTCTTGCGGAAAACAGAATTCCATTTCACTTTCAAAAATCCGGAGCATAATTGGCAGCAGATGTTATTAGATGCGGTTGATTGTTTGTAAAGATCAACGCTTGAGGCCATGTTTTATACGGCAATTGTTCCGATGGGGGACAGCGAATATTAGTTCGCAAAAGCCGTTCGGATTTCTACCATTCGGCGCCTTTTACTTTCGCGAGACGGTTTCATTTAAGGCAAATCTTAGCTCGCTTTCAGCCGCCTTGTAAAAATTCATTTTTTCGGTAAGTATTACTCCAATAATCTATTGCTCTATTTCTTTAGACTTCGCATCGCACGGCGCATGCAGGCGCACAAAATGTATGTCGCTTTTAAGCTTTCTGGTTATTTCTTCTTGATGGGTAAATTTGCTATCCGTCTCTGCAGCGTTCCTGCGGACAACACAATAGCAATAGCACACAAATATTTGCTTTGACACTTCACTAATGCCATCAATTATTTTAGGCGGCTATTGCTTTTTGAGATAAGTTTCTAAAATTTCGTATTCCGTCTCCCCAACGACGCATCGCCAGGGACAGGGCTTGAGTAATAAACGAAAATACATGCGCAAACAAGTGCTGAGCCTCATAATCAGAGCGGAACAATAACTAGCGGCATATTGTCGACAGCGAGGCCCATGGCTGCCTTTACAATCTACAATTGTATATTTTTAGCTTTACTTCGCATCCTCGGCTACTTTTCCCGTATAATATGTTAGACAGCGGCGCTTTGGTTTTGCCATAGAGCTTTTCTTATTTGAAAAACATCTACTTTACATTCCCATGGGCGTTTTGTCTAACTCCTTCCAACTTTATTCTGGTGTTTTTAATTTAGGACGCCTTCCGCCAATGATAACTCTTAGTATAGAAGGGAAATACTTATTCATAATCCAATATATAGCTATCAATATAGATATCGTAATACAGGGAGCTAAGACAGATAAAAGATTTAACCCTATGTTTGAATGGGGTTTAATGATCAATGCGAGCGTTTTTATTACAGTCGAATGAATAAGAGTATGATATATGTAAATGAAAAAAGTTGGAGCAACAAGAAGTTTTGGGAAGGCATATCCGTGTTCTACTAATTTTGATGCCAGAACAAAGAAAACTACAAGTCCCAGCAAATTTTGTATGCACCTTAATATATCATTTCTTCCGTATATTATGTCGAACATGCCTATGATAATAAACAGCACAAGGGCAATCCAAAAAAAAGGTTTTACAAGCTTGATAAAGTCGAATTTGTATATGCTAAAATAGGCTCCTAGAGAAAAGAAAAAGAAAGACGTCAGTCCTAAGCCGGGTATGTTTTCAAACACTTTGCTTATCCAAAGTATACCCAGCAAGATTATAAATATAAAATCAAGTTTTTTTATAAGGAAATATATAATTGGAGAGAATAAACATACGACCATCAAGTCTCTCACATACCATAGTGGGCCATTGACTGGTAAATATGAGTTCTCAGTGTTCCAGAAGCTTTTCAATATGTTTATTACCGAATTCTCATAAATCGAAGCATGGCTTTTGCTTGCTGTGAGCATGTCGAAGATAAACAAAGCTACTATTATTGTGGAACACCCAATAATGTATGGAATGACAAGCGTACGAATGCGCTTTATTATGTTTTTACGATATGCTTCTTTTGAAAATATAGGGGTCTTGAGAAAGAATAAATATCCAGATATAAAAAAACATATAGGAACTCTTGTGGTTAGAGCCTTTATGACGTCATATATTTTAAAATCGGAAAATGCCAACCCAATTTGGTAGGGGATTTGCGATTCCGTTATATTTGTGTGCATAAATACTATGGCAACAATCAAAGGGAATCTCAGAAAATAAATAGTATCTGACATCCTTTGATCTTCTTTCGTATATATGGTGGTTTCTTTCACAAAAAAATTTAATTGCTAGGCAATATTTAAAAAATGTACTGCTTATCTGAGAGTAAACTCTACGTCAACATTATTTAAATGTTTATTATTAAGTTAATGGTAATCAAAAACATTATATTTGCCATAGGTATTTTCTCTATTAGTTTCCCCCAGGGGAAGTAGTAGATATGGGCTGTCCTCGGATAATTTAACTTTCTGGTATCATGCTCGGTGGTTTATGGATTTTTCATAATTGTAAAACAGGGTTTGCTCCAATCTTTTGCCGTTATCATTGCTAGCATTAAGGTCTACGCTAAATCCCTTATAAAATATTCCATTCTACAAAGAACTTTCGGTGTACATGCAAAAATTCTTGTTAAAAAACTCTTGAAAACTTGAAGTAATAGGCGCGGATTCTTGCCGAAATGCATATAATATTCCCTATCTCTATTTGCTAAAACGGTCTTGGAGCTTTTTAGTTTTTTTAATTTTTCACATGCACCTTCTTTATTTTAACATGTTTTGTATTCGCTTGTTATATAAAATAGATATTTTTTCCCTTATTCTTGCATTTTCGGCACTTTAAGCTTGTGACAAGCATTGTAAGTTTTTTTTCTTGCAAAATTTTTTCGGTTGTTGAAACGTTTAAATATGGAAAAGAAAATAAATGCAATAAGGGGTGTTAACGGCGAACCGCGTGGAGGTGTCATTGCGGCATTGCAGATTCCGACGGATTCGGAAGGGAGGCTCATGAAGGAGGTTTTGAAGCGCAACATCGATTGGCTAAAAACCTGCAACATTTCCGGTTTAATGGTGCTCGGTAGTTCGGGCGAATTTTTAAAATTTCGTATTGGGGCGCTCAAGGAAACTCTCGAGTTTGTTGCCGAAGCGAACGGAGGAGATTTCCCCATGATGGCTAATTGCACGGCGAATACCGTCTCGGACGTGGCAGAGATTGCTCGTTGTGCGGAGGTCAATGGGTATGGCGGAATCGGGCTCATGCCGCAATTTTTTTATCCTGAAACGCAATCTGACATGCTTGAATTTTTCCTGCGCTGTTCAGATACTTATACTCTTCCAACTTTGCTTTATAATTTTCCCGAGCGAACCGGAACGCGGATAGGAATGGGTGTTGTGGAAGGTTTTGCGCGCCGCGCGAAGATGTTTGGCTTCAAACAGAGCGGGGCGGAGTTTGAATATAATAAAGAATTGGTTGCAGCGGGAAAGAATTTGGGCTTTGTGGTATTTTCGGGAGCGGATACGCGGATTCCGGAATTGCTTTCATATGGCTGTGTCGGCTGCATAGGCGGATTTGTGAATATACTTCCGGAGTATATGGCAATGCAGTACGATGCCTTTTGCAGGGGAAAAGTTGGGGAAGTTTCTCAAATTTCCGAAAGAATGAAAATTGCCGGAAAAATAATAGACGAAATTACTTTTCCTATAAACCTCATATACGGCATGCGCGCCAGAGGGCTTGAAGCTGGAGAGGCGAAGATGCCTGTATCAGGGGAAACTGCTGAAATTGGGGCGAAAATAATATCCAAACTCGAGCGTTTGTTTGACGAATGGGGATTGGGGAAGCCATATTGATTATATTATAGGAGAATATTATGGATTGCGAAACGGTTTCAAATTTTTCCTCGATAGACACTTTGATTTTGCTGCTCTATTTCGCGGCGACGATGGCGATTGGGTTTTTGTGCATGCGTTCCGGCGGGCGATCGGTAGAGGGGTTTACGGCAGCAGACCGATCGCTTCCTGGTTGGCTTACGGGGCTTTCCATTTTGGGGTCGTTTGTAAGCAGCATAAGTTTTCTAGCCCTTCCCGGAAAGTCGTACGCGACTAATTGGAATCCGTTTGTGCATAGCATCGCTCTTCCTATCGCGACACTTATATCGGTGTATTTTTTCCTTCCACTTTATAGGCGCATCGGCAGCGTGTCTGCCTACGAGCATCTCGAGAAGCGTTTCGGACCTTGGGCGCGCGTGTATTCTGGAACGTGCTATTTGCTAACCCAACTGGCTCGCATGGGCGCGGTGACGTATTTGATGGCTTTGCCTATGAGCGTATTGCTCGGTTGGGATATATACACAGTAATATTGATAACGGGCATTTCTGTTACGCTCTATACTCTCGTCGGCGGAATAGTAGCCGTTATATGGACAGAGGCCATTCAGACCGTTGTATTGATTGCCGGAGCTATCGCATGCGCGGTAATTATTACGCTTTCAATCCCCGGAGGCTTTGGGGCGTTGATATCCGAGTCGCTTTCCGCCGGAAAGTTTTCTTTGGGGAGTTGGGACGTTTCTTTCGAATCGCTCTCCCAGAATACCGTATTGGTCATCATGCTGTACGGCTTGTTCATACACATGCAGAATTTTGGGATAGACCAAAACTACGTTCAGCGTTATATAACGGCGAAGTCGGACGCCGAAGCGCGCAAGGGCCTTTGGATAGGCGGGATCGTTTATCTGCCCTTGTCGGCGATTTTTTTCTATATTGGGACAGCTCTTTTTTGCTATTACAAGGCATATCCCGAGCTGCTTCCGGCGGCATACGCCGACAAACCGGACTATGTCTTTCCCTACTACATGGTGACCGAGCTTCCGGTTGGGTTTAGGGGGCTGCTCGTTGCATCGGTTTTTGCCGCTGCCATGAGCACCATATCATGCAGCTTAAATTCGTCTTCTACAATTTTGCTCACCGACTATTACAAGAGATATTTTGCCCCGAGCGCTTCAAAAGCTTCCGAGATGGCGTTTTTGAGAATATCGACTGTAGTTTGGGGCATCATGGGAACCGCAATGGCGCTGTTTTTTACGAATTCAAAAAGCGCTTTGGACGTATTTTGGCTGCTTGCTGGAATTTTCGGCGGCGGAATGTTGGGGCTATTTTTGCTTGGAATTATGGGCAGGCGGGTCGGGAATATAGCAGCCGCAGCAGGCGTAGCGGTGGGAATCGCTGTGATAATTTGGATGACTTTCCCGAGCTATGTCTCACAAATTATTCCATGGATTCCGGAATCGCCCTTTAATATGTTTCTGATACCGGCTTTTAGCACATGTTCGATATTTGTTAGTGGATTCGCGCTCGGAGAGGTGTTGCACGCATTGAAGAGGAAAAGAGCATAGTTAGAATCATGCCGATGGCGGGGGCAGGGAACGCGCATGGGAAAATAAAACGCGCTCTTGCAAGCGCGTTTTATTTTTTTTATTTGGGGCAGAGAACTTATTCGGAATGTTTTTTTGAAAATGTCTTCTTTGAAATTCCCAGATGTTTTTCGAGTTCTTTTACCCTATCGAAGAGTTCTATGAGGTGGCCGATGAGAACTTCTATTTTGTGGGCTTTAAGATACGGCCGCGGGGGAGTCCCGCGCATATAAGATTTGGGTGGAATATCGCCGTTTACGCCGCTCTGTCCGCCTATCATTGCCCCGTCTCCGATTTTCAAGTGCCCTGCGACCCCTGTTTGTCCTCCCAAAACCGCAAAGTTTCCTATTTGCGTGCTTCCGGAAATTCCCACTTGCGATACGAGAAGCGCGCCTTTCCCTATTTGAACGTTGTGCGCCACTTGCACAAGGTTGTCTATTTTTGTGCCTTCGCCCACGCTTGTCTTGTCGAAACGCGCCCTGTCTATGCAGGTGTTTGCGCCTATTTCCACATCGTCTTCCAGTACGACTTTGCCAACTTGCGGAACTTTTACATGCCGTCCTTCTGAAAATACATATCCGTATCCGTCCGATCCGACAACCGCTCCAGGCTGCAGCCTGACTCTCTGTCCGAGTTCGCAGTAATCCATGACAACCGCGCATGGCATTATGAACGATTTTGCCCCTATCTTCGCGAACCTGCCAATGTAGTTATTCCCTTGCAAAACGGCTCCATCGCCTATTTCCGCGCCTTCGCAAATGCTTACATTGGGGCCTATGAATACGCCGCTGCCTATTTTAGCGGATTTGTCGATTGAGGCGCTGGAATGAATCGAAGGAGGGAGCTCCGGCCAGAGCCGCTTCTCTATTATCGAGCAGATTTTTGCCAGCTCTATAGACGGGTTGTCCACTTTTACCACAGTTGAATTTTTTGGCAAATCTCCCTTGTAGTCGCGCGGCAATAGAACTACCCCGGCATTTGTTGCAGGCACTTGGCTGGAATATTTTTTATTGCCGAGAAAAGAGAGATCGTTTGGCGAGGCTTTCTCGAGGCTCGCTATGGCGCCGACTTCGCGCGAAGTGTCCCCTATGATTTCGGGTTTGTCAAAAAGTTTGGCTATTTCGGATAATGGGTATTTCATTTTTTATCGTTATTGTATGCGATTCGGGTATGAAGCATGTTTAGCATTGTAAATACGAAACTTTGACGTATTTTTGCGAGCTGCTTTACGGTTATGGGGCACTCGTCGAGCTGGCCGTCGTTCATTTTTGTCCTCACAATGGAGTTTACGAGGTCTTCGACGCCGTGCTTTGTGATTTTCTTAAGCGATCGCGAGGCAGCCTCGCATGAGTCGGCGAGCATGATTATTGCATTTTCTACAGTGCGCGGTTTGACGCCTTCGTGGCGGTAGGTGCTCTCGTCGACTCCCTCCTCGCGGAGCGCGCGCGCGGGATCGCAGGTTGCCGCGCTCTCGGCGCTTTTGACAGCCTTGTTGTAAAAATACGCTATCATCGACGTCCCATGGTGCTCTATAATTGCGTCGATGACCTGTTTGGGCAGCTTTGATGCCCTTGCCAGCTCGACGCCCTCTTTTATGTGGTTCTTTATTATCAAGGCGCTCATCGACGGATTTTGATCGTCGTGAAGGTTCCGCCTTCCGCTCTGGTTTTCGGAAAAGAACTCCGGCTTTACGAGTTTGCCGATGTCGTGGTAGAGAGCCCCTATCCGGCAGACCATGGGATTGGCGTTTATTGCCGCAGCGGCCGCTTCGGCGAGATAGGATACCATGACGCTGTGGTGGTATGTTCCCGGCGCCTCTATCTGAAGGCGCCTGAGGAGCGGATTATTGAAGTCGGTGTAATCCAGGAGAGTTATGTTTGAGTAGCGGTTGAATATTAGTTCAATGACGGGCAAAACCGCGGTTGCGAGGATTCCCGTTATTGCGCCTGTAGCGAGGGCGACTGACGACTGCCGCCAGATTTTATCGTCGGCCACGCCCGCAACCTCCCCGAAAATGAACGCAAAAAACGCTATGAAAAGGCCGTATATCAATCCGCCCAATATTACGCGCGATCTCTTTGTCGCACCGTCGCAAAAATATATCGCCACGAGCGCCGCCGAAAGGAATAGGAGACAGAAAAACACGCTCTCTCCAAGCATCATCGTCGTTAGAAACGCTATGAGAATCGCCATTAAAAATCCTGTGTATGATCCGAAAAGCAGAACCTGTATTATCGGCCCGAGCATCAGTGGGGTCCCGTAGGCGAGGATTTGCAGGAGAGTGGTGTTGGTGTCGAAGTATTCGGCATTGCTCAGGTGTATTACGAGCCTTTCGACAAGGAGGTTCAGCAGCAGGAGGGTGCAGAAAATCGCGACCGTGCGGGGCTGCTTGTTTTTTTGGGTCTTGCTTATAATAATGAAGAACGTGGCTGTGAGGACGAGGAGAAAAGATGCTACAAAGTCTATGTAGTTGCCAATGTTTACGCTTCCTCCTCGGGCCTCGAGCTCCTTCTTGAAGGCCTTTATTTTTTCGGCAATGAGCGGCGTGCTTGGCGAGTTTGAATCGACAATAGTCTCCCCCTCGCGGACTTTTATTACGACGGGATCTACGCGCGAGGCGGCTTCCATGCGCTTGGCCTTTGTCTTTTCCTCGTCGAATTCTATATTGGGGCGCAGGTTTTGATTGAGCATGCGATATAGCGCAAGTGCTAAATTTTCATTCGCCCCGAGAGTTTTTATGCGGGAAAGAAGCGCGCGTTGCGCCTCCGTTTCACTCATTGCGCGCGCATTGAAATCTGTTCCCTCAATTCTTGAGGCTGGAGAGGCGTCGTCGTCGGGGTTTATGGAAAATATGGCGTCGTTGTCTTCGTAAATTCCGTTTTTTATTATATTCTCGACGTGAAAGAATGCATGGTTGAAAGCGCTAAAGCGGTTTTTGAGGGTGGTATGCTCGTAAACCGTGCGCAGGTCGGAGGGATTTACGCTTATTAGAGTTCGCTTCCGCAAATTCGAGGAAAGCTTGTCAAAAAATTCATTATCTTTTTTATCGGAGAGCGCGTCGTAGGCCGGCTGATTTTCGTTGAGAAAAGATATGAGCTTGTTGAGGGCGCCTTCGGCGTTGCTTATGGAGGATTCGTTTATCCTGTAAAGTGGGGGGATTCTTTCCGCGATCCTGTCGCGTTTGAGCTGTGTTTGGACTTCGCTCGTGTATGAAAATGTGAAAGGCGAGACCAAATGGAGCTGAGTGTCGCGGTTGTGGCTCATTTGCGGAACGACGGGAGCCTTGTAAAGGAAACAAATCGCGTACACCAGTACGGACATTACTAATATCATTCCGAAAATTCCAAAATATCTCCATTTGCGCAATGAGCTTGTGCGGCTGACACCCCCGTCGAGTTTGCGCCGCGCGCGTTCCTGCCTGTAATTTTTTATCCTACCGAACATCTTTGCGGCTTTCGTATGCGTTGATGATTTTTGTGACGAGCGGATGGCGGACTACGTCTCCCGCGTCGAAGTTGAAAAATTTTATACCGTCTATGCCCGTAAATAGTTCCGTCGCGCCACGAAGCCCCGATTTTTTATTGCGCGGCAAATCTATTTGGGTGATGTCGCCGGTAATAATCATGCGCGAGTTTTCTCCGAGCCTGGTCAGGAACATCATCATTTGTTCCATCGTGGTGTTTTGTGCTTCGTCGAGTATGATGAACGCGTTTGAAAGCGTGCGCCCGCGCATGTAGGCGAGAGGGGCGATTTCTATCACTTGGCGTTCCATCAATTTGAGTGTGTTTTCGGCTCCGAGCATGTCGTGCATGGCGTCGTATAGCGGGCGCAGGTAGGGCAGGAGCTTTTCCTGCAAGTCTCCGGGCAAGAATCCCAAGGCTTCTCCGGCCTCGACTGCTGGCCGGGTGAGTATGACTTTTTCCACCGCACCGATTTGGAGGCGTTCGAGAGCGGCTGCCACTGCCAGATAGGTCTTGCCTGTTCCAGCCGGGCCTATCCCGAAAACGATGTCGTTTTCGCGTATGGAACGCAAGTATTTCTTCTGGTTTATTGTCTTTGGAACTACGCTCTTGCGCTTGAGATTAATTATTATCGGGTCCGCAAAGATTTCGGATATTTCACCAATTTTGCCGCCGGAGACTTTTTCAAGCATTTTGAGGAAGTCGGAACGGCTTATCCTTATCCCTTGCCTCCTCGCTCCCGCAAGCGTCTCAAAGAACTTTGCGGCGGTTTCTGTTTTTTTGTCCGATCCTGATATTTTCAGCCATGCATCGCGGGCGAGGAGAGAGACTCCCAGTTTCTTTTCCGCAATTTCGAGATTTTCGGGGCGATTGCCGTAAATGTCTGACAATCTGTCCGCAGATTCAAAAGTGAGAATTTGTTCAGATTGCATGTCGGGCTTGGCGTATTAGTTTTTCCCAGAGGCTGTCTAGCGCCTGGGGAAGGACGCGGGTGTCGGATATTACAGGCATAAAATTAGTGTCGCCGTCCCAGCGGGGCACTACATGGCAGTGCAAGTGTTGCGGAATTCCCGCTCCGGCTTTTGCGCCCAAATTAAAGCCTATGTTGAAGCCGTCGGGCTTCATGGCCTTGCGCAGGATTTTTTTTGCGCGTATTATCGCGTCGAAAAATTCCCGTTTTTCGTCGTCTTTAAGTTGTTCTATATCTCCTATTTCCCTGATGGGAAGAACAAGCAGATGCCCGCAGTTATACGGAAACCTGTTCATCACTATAAAAGAATGTTCTCCCCGCCAGAGAATCAGATTCTTTCGGAAGTCGTCTGATTTTGACATTTCGGCAAAAGGGTTTTTCTTCGCTCTTTTGCCAGACTTTCCGGACTCTTTTGGAGCCTCGATATAAGGCATGCGCCAATAGGAATGAAGTCTTTGCATATATTTTAGATTTAGCAAATATCCTTTGGAGATTTTGTCAACACTATCAAATTTTGCCAGAGCGGGGCGGAAACGTGCAAAATTTCCCAAGGTGAGTCTCAAATACTTCGCAAGGGCTTGAGTAGGTTTCAGAGAGGATTCCGGCAGCCATGATTTTTTCCGGGAGGTCCTCAGCTAATATTTTGCCGTTCTTCATTAAAACTATTCGCGATGCGCATCTGCAGGCGAGGTTTGGATCGTGTAGTATTGCCACGACAGACGCGCCGTCGCGCGCGGCGCGCATTGCAGCCGACATCGCCGCGTTCGCGTTGGCTGGATCGAGCCCGGCGGAGGGTTCGTCAAGGAGGAGGGATTTCCCAATCCGCTCTTTCCCTATGCCTAACTGGCAGAGTGCGCGCGCCAGTTGGACGCGGCGTTTTTCGCCGCCGGAAAGTTCTGAGTATTTTCTCTTTTCAAAACCTTCGAGGCCGACTTCGGATAGTGCTGAAGAAACTCTTTCGCCTACATTTGAATAGCTTGATGCGTACAGAGAGAGCTGGACGGTTTCGCCGACGGTATAGTCAAAAGCTACATTGCATTCCTGTTCGAGGACTGAACGTATTTGTGAAAGTTGCCTTTCTGGGATATCGGATATGTTTACGCCGTTGTACGATACGCTTCCGGAGGAGGCTTTAAGCCAACCGCTCATGACTTTTAACAGCGTACTCTTTCCTGCTCCATTTGATCCGAGAATGGCAAGTATCTCCCCGTCGCGCGCATTTATTGAGGCGGATTCGATTACCTTTCGCTTGCCGTAGCAGAAGTCTGCATTTTTGACTTCAATCATCAAAATCTCCCCTCCTTTTGCCTCTCAAAATCATTATAAAAAAAGGCGCTCCGAGCAGAGAGGTTATTGCGCCTATCGGAATGGGGTCTGTGGGGGAGACGCACCGTGATAAAATGTCCGATGCCATCACCAGGCATGCTCCTGCAAGCGCAGAAAGAGGCATTAATGCGCGATTGTCCGGCCCGCATGCGAGCCTGATGATATGCGGAACGACAAGCCCCACGAATCCTATTATTCCGCATATTGCCACGCTTGAAGCGGTCATAGCAGCGGCTGCCGCGAGCGTCAGGACCCAAATTTTTTTGACGTCGACTCCAGAATGAAAGGCTTGTTGGCGCCCTAGCAGCATTACATTTAATGGGCGCGCGAGGGCGAACATGAGAATCCATGATGGAAGGGCCAGCGCCGAGGCTGTAGCCACGGAAGTCATGTCGCAGCGGTCGAGAGAACCGAGGGTCCAAAAGACGAAGCCTCTCAAGCCCGCGTCTCTGACTGAATACATAAAGAATCCCACAATCGCACCGCATAAAGCGTTTACCGCTATTCCCGCCAAAAGCGTTGAAAAAGCCGATATCTTTCCGTCTATTTTGCCCGCGAAAAATACTGTTCCAGCGGCGATCAAACCGGCGGAGAATGCCGATATCTCAAGGAGCATTGGAGGGAAGGAAAGGGCTATTGCCAGTACCGCCCCAAGCGCGGCTCCGGCGGAGACCCCTGTAATTGAAGGATCCGCAAGAGGGTTGCGGAATATGCTTTGCATTCCTGCCCCGGCCAGGGCGAGGCTCGCTCCGGTCAAAATTCCGGCGCATAGGCGGGGCAGGCGTATTTCGCGGAATATCAGAAGCGCTGTCGGATCGGCATCTTTTCCCAAAAGCAGCGACAGTAGCTGGTGCGCATCAGCGGCTGATCCGCTTCCGGTTAAGAGGCTTGCCGCACAAAGCAATAGGAACAAAAAAAACAGAAACGCGGACAAGAGTCTCACATTTCCTGTTTTCATTGTTTCAGAAAAAAACGGCGAAATTCCCTATCTATGCCTGGGGCCGAAACTGCGTATCGGGTTTGGGCGGGGAGCGTCGTTGTTCTTGAGGCGGTAAACTATGCGGGCTTTCTCAAGGTCCTGCGGAGTCATTTCCATCTTAACCCTGTCGCCTACGGTGAGCTTTATAAAATTCTTGCGGAGTTTGCCCGAAATATGGGCAAGCACTTGATGACCGTTGGCTATTTCCACTCTGAACATCGTTCCGGGAAGAACCGAAACGACTTTTCCTTCAATTTCTACACAGTTGTTATCAGGCATTATTTTTGCTTTTTTAATAAAAGAATTATCAAAATGTTTTTTTTTAAGGTTCAGTCAATCTTTTATTTAAAACTCAAACTTGTTAAAAGCTCTTGCCGAATTGCCCATTTTTTAATACTATCACCCATCAAAAAATAAAATGCCCCATAAGGAAAACATTTCGGGAATCAGCTTGTCTTCAAAAAAAGAAACGCCGCCTTGCCCTTTTGAACCGATGAGACCGTCATATCTCTTGAGGGACTCTTCCTTTTATATGAAACTTGCGTATAATCAGGCGTTGAAGGCGTGGGAAGAGGGAGAAATTCCAGTGGGAGCTGTTATTGAACTTGGCGGCGAGATTATTGCCCAGGCACACAACAGGGTAGAGCAGTGCGGAGATCCGACCGCTCACGCGGAGATGATAGCGATAACTCAGGCGAGCGCAAAAATCGGCGATTGGCGACTTAATGGAGCCACTCTCTATGTCACAAAAGAACCGTGTCCAATGTGTTCAGGCGCATGCGTGATGTCGAGATTGGGCAAGGTCGTTTACGCAGCTGCGGATGTTAAGATGGGTTTTCTCGGCGGGGCGGTGAAGATACATCAAGTTCCGACACTCAATCATAGGTTAATTGTTGAAAGTGGAGTTCTTGAAGCCGAGTGCTCTCAAATGCTAAAGACATTTTTCTCGATGCGTAGGCAAAATATTTAGGATTGGCACTTAAAAAATACATGGGAGAGGAGATTCCATGTGATTTGTCCCTCCTCTCCC
>CASFWX010000037.1 GCA_949298545.1 uncultured Verrucomicrobiota bacterium
AATAATCAACTATTTGCAAACAGGGGTGTTGTCTCATAAATAAGCCCAGATTCAGAACTTGCTGAAAATTGGCTTGTTGCGCGAAATTTTAAACGGAGAGGGGGGGATTCGAACCCCCGGACCACTTGCATGGTCACCTGATTTCGAGTCAGGCACTATCGGCCACTCTGTCACCTCTCCTTTTAAATTTAAAAAAGTCTTCTACCCGTTCCTGTTAAAACAGTCAAGTTTGTTTTATGTTTCCTTGATGTTTTTGTTGTCAGCCGTCCCCAATATATATTCTTCAAGCTCCTTCACACCGTTGAATACAGGTATTCTTGTACCTTTTAATTTGTTTGGAGAATTATGTCCGCCTAACATCAACACAGATTTAATTCCCAATGCTTTCGCTACTTCATTGTCATGTGTCGTATCGCCTATCAGTATTATCTCCTCTTTGCATAGCTCTTGCGATGATTTTAATTCCTCTATCATTCCCAATCCGAGGGAGAGTTTAGATTCTGCATATATGTTATCGAGCCCATCTATCCTTATAAAATATTTTTCTATCCCATAGTATCTTACGGCAGATTTTAGACAACTTTTTTCATAGGCGGAAAGTATGCTTTGAGTTATTCCGGCCGACTTCGCTTCCTCTAGAAAATTACGTATCCCTTCGCGAAGTTCACATTCGAAACACCTCGAGTTATAAGATTCAATGTAAAATTTGCTTATCCGGGAAAATTCATCATTGTCTATCCGAAAACCGTATTTCCGATAAAACTCAGATACGGGAAAACAAAAATTGTTTTGATATTCCTCTATCGATATTTTCTCGCGCCCGGAATTTTCAAGCATTTCGTTGAATATTTCAACGCTCAATCCTGCATCATTTAAGAGTGTTCCGTTCCAATCCCATATAATATGCTTATATCTCATATCATTGCGGAAAAAATTATAGGTATGTTTAATAGGCCTTCTCCCGAGTATCAATTTGCCTATGCTCCCTTAATTGTTCGAACTTTGCAATAGTTTACTTCAACAACTGGCAAAATTAAACTTTACAATTCCGATAGCCGGAGTATCTAGTTTTTCTCTTATAACGATTATGGATATTGAAAATGCGATTTCAGCGGCAATTGTCCGCAGTTTCGGAAATAAACTCTTAGAAAATTTGTTCGTCGATGTGGCGATTGTCGGTGGCGGTCCATCGGCTCTTGTAGCGGCGCGTTATCTCTCGCAAAAAGGCTTTAAAGTCGCCATTTTCGAGCGCAAGCTTGCTCCAGGCGGCGGCACTTGGGGCGGAGGCATGCTTTTCAATGAAGTTATTGTCCAGGGCGATGCTCTCGACATACTTGACGACTTCTCCATTTCTCATAAGCCTGTTCCCGAAGCAATTGGATATCATTCTCTCGATTCGGTCGAAATGGCTAGTGGACTTATCTTTGGCGCGTTGAAGGCCGGAGCAAAAATATTTAATTCGGTAAGCGTGGAGGATATTGTATTTAAACAGGGCAGGGTCGGCGGGCTCGTCATTAATTGGACTCCAGTTGAACGGCTCGGCATGCATGTAGATCCGATTACAGTGCTTTCAAAATGCGTTCTCGACGGCACGGGTCATCCAAGCGAAATCATGCGTTTGGCTGTCGATAAAGCTCAGATAAAACTCGATACCCCAACCGGCGGCATCATGGGAGAAAAACCAATGTGGGTTGATAGCGGGGAAGCTTCGACTGTTGAAAATACAAAACAATACTATCCGGGACTTTTCGCATGCGGAATGAGCGCCAATAATGTTATGGGTGGATACCGCATGGGGCCTATTTTTGGCGGCATGCTTAAGTCTGGGAAAAAGGCGGCGGATCTCATATCGGATTTTGTATCTGGTGACTGATGCCTCAAATCTGGTTCTATTTTCTACAATCCGCTATTTTCTTATTCGAAACTAAGGTTTAATCTTTAAGCTTTTTACTTGACTAATTTGTTTTTTTACATGTTTTATAAATCGTTATATTAAATCCTTTTTGGCAATATGCAGAAAAAGATTACAGCTTTCGGTGAAATAGTTTGGGACGTCTTTGACGATGTAAAAAAACTTGGCGGAGCTCCCCTTAACTTTGCCTATTACTGCTCAAAGCGCGGCGCGGACAGCCTTATTGTCAGTGCCCTAGGCGACGACGAGAATGGGAAACAAGCATTAAAAATTATTCGCTCTCACGGCCTCTCCGATGCGGGAGTTTCCATAGACTCGACTCATCCGACTGGATTGGTTAAAGTGTCATTATTGGAAAGCGGAATTCCCAATTATGATATCGCGAGAGATTCTTCATGGGATTATATCGCCGAAAACAGAGCCATTGCTAATAGAATTGCAAGTTCGGACGCCTTTCTTTTTGGCAGTCTCGTGCAGCGCAGTCAGGTTTCCAGAAAGACTCTTTGGAGCATGATTGGGAATCTTCGTCAAGATTGCCTTATTGTTTTTGATGCTAATTTGCGCCAAAATTATTATGATGCAAACATATTGAAAAAGTCTATAAGCGTTGCCGACGTTTTGAAGATTAACGAAAGCGAGTTGGATATTATTGCTGATTTGTTTGTGGAACGCGGTGCAAAAGATCCATGTGATTCTATTTTTGAAACTTTTGCATT
The DNA here is from genome assembly GCA_949298545.1 of uncultured Verrucomicrobiota bacterium. Classification (GTDB taxonomy): domain Bacteria; phylum Verrucomicrobiota; class Verrucomicrobiia; order Opitutales; family Intestinicryptomonadaceae; genus Merdousia. Next base: position 2,629 of record CASFWX010000037.1, read on the forward strand.
AAAATATCTCATACTCACGCTCGGTCCGGACGGATATAAAATTTATTCGCGCGGTGGTAAATTCCAGGGGGCTGCTGTCGAAACAGAAATTGTCGATACTGTGGGCGCGGGTGATTCTTTTACTGCAACGTTCATTACGGATATTCTGTCCGGAAAATCTGTGGAGGAGTCTGCATCAGACGCCAATAGTGTCGCGGCTCTCGTATGTTCCAGGCGCGGGGCATTTTGTTTGTAGAAACGCTTTTCCCCGCAAAATAGGGCTTTCTCCATGCCCGCGCGAAAATGTCGCTCGTCAGACAGGTATGTTTCTCAGGCAGTTTTTTGTCTTCCTGGTTGAATGATTAAGAAATTGAAAAAAGTTTGTTCAGATTCAGTACTTATAGAGTGATCGAGTTGAAAACTATTGCATGCGCCTTCGCTTTTTTTGCGCCCATAGTTTGCAGATATATGCGAAAACAAACAGTTTTGAGATCGGCATTGCCAGCCATACTCCGTCCATTCCGAAAAACGGGGGAAGAATAAATAAACAGAGAGGCAAAACTATAAAAGCGTCGCCGTAGATTATTATCGAAGAATGCAGGATTTTTCCCGTCGATTGGTAATAATAAGCTGCAACTCTGATAATTCCAAGAAATACAAACGCAGTGGAGCTGATTAGCACGCCGTGGGAGGCTAGAGTTGCGACAGCTCCAGACAATCCCGCATATGTTGGCATCTCATCGCGCATTGCAAATGAAAACAGCATGAGGATTATTCCTGCGGCGAAAGCGGCGGCATATCCCAAGTTGCCCATGCGATTTTGGCGCCTGTTGTCGCCCTCCCCGTACAGATGGGCAACCAGCGGCTGCAGCCCCGAGGCAAGACCCGTCATTAGCAATGATCCCAGCGATTCAAGCGCCGCTACTAAAGTATATGCCGCCAGTCCGTCGGTTCCTCCGTATCTCAGGGATTGTGTATTGTGAAGAACGAGCATAACGATTATCGCTATGGTATTTCCGAATATTGGGATCCCGGTTAGATTTATTTCGCGCATCAGGCGGAAATTCGGAATCAGATTTGCCAAGGCGAATCGAAGCTTGGAAAATGGCGATATGAAATAGGCTGCTGCAAATATCCCTCCAATTGCTTGGCTGGCGATTGTCGCGTAAGCCGCTCCTTCTGCTCCCCAGCCAAAATACAGTATAAATAGCCAGTCGAGAATGATGTTTCCCAGCAATTCAATTATAACAATCCACATCGCTATTATGGGGCTGCCGTCGCTCCTTATGGCAGATATGGCCGCCATTGTGAACATGCATGGGAATCCTCCGACAATTAATATTGTAGCGTATGGAATTGCGTATGGCATCATTTCGGAATCAGCTCCGGAAATTGCCAAGACAGGCCTTAGGATGGCAAGAAACAGCGCTCCAAAGACAATTGAGCTGAAAGCCAATAATAAAAGCATGTTCCCAAAGGCTTTTTGCGCCGTATTTTCATTCTTTGCGCCGCGCGATTGGGCGATTATGACAGAGGCTCCTGCACCTATACAGTCTCCAAAAGCGCAAAAGAGCAAAATTAAGGGCCATGTGAGCGCTATTGCCGCAAGACCGACCTTGCCGCAACCCAAACCTATGAAGACCGTATCGACGATGCTGTAGGAACCTGCAACGGCCATTGCCACCATTGAAGGGCAAACATAACGCAGAAAGATTTTCAAATCGCTCTTCATGGAGAAAATTTTTACTAAGGCATTTGATTCTCTTTTTTGCAATAATCAAATTTCGCCAAGATACCAATGCGTGTGCAAGTCGGTTCAGGCAATCTGAAGTAGGGGGAGGATTTCCTTAAATGCGCAAGTTGTGCGCTCCTCAAATTTTGATTAGGGAAATAAGGCGGTGGTTCGTAAATATTATTTTTTCCAGCTTAATTTTGCGTTAAAAATCCAATATTTTGCTTGACCGGCCTTTTAGCTTTCTAAGCATTGACCGGGTTGAAAAAACCGCTCAAGTCTCAGTTTTTAATCTTATCCTTTCTCCTATTATTTTTGGGAGGGCTGTTTTTTGTTTCGAAATTCGACGTCGGCGTGCGATCTAGCGAAACAAATGCGATTCTTAGCGATGGGTTAAAACCGGAAGTTTTCGCGATAGTTCCGCATCTGATGGGCGATTTCGCGCTAAGGCCAAATGTTCAAGGTCGCGGCAAAACAAGGAGATCCCATACCCTGCGGTGTTTTGATGCCGATTTGATCGCCGGGAGTATAGATTCTTTTCCATTGGCTAAATTTTATGCTTCACTTGCGCCATCAAGGTATTTCGACGGTATTTCGATAGAATTCACCTGGGGATTTGCGCGGGTATGCGCGGCTAATTCGGGTGGTGGGGCGCTGGGAAATTTAGGCAGGTTTTTCGATTCGGGAATGCATTTGCGCATAAAGCGTTCTAATCTTGTCGCAATGTTGATTTGATATTTGGCTTTATCCGGCCACATTCGTTTTCCAGGCGCGAACGCGAAAAATGAGCGAGCGGGTTATTTTCTCGCTTTTTATGCGCGCAAGCAATGCGCGCGCCTTTAAAGGCTTCTCAATTCGCCAATCATAGGGGGGCTTCCCTTGAAAAATCATGCTGGAAGGCGATTGAGTACATTTTGGCCGGATATTTCTTTCGCGGTAAATTTTGAGAGTTTGCATATCAATCGCAATTTGAGCCGTTTTTTTGATTGTCTCCGAAGCGAAATACAAACGGGCCTTGAGCCCTTTCGAAAGCGGGCGCGTTCATTTCAATCGGTGAGTTTTAAGAGCAAGTAAATTTATTTTATAAAGAAAAGAAAATAGAAAGGTAAAATATGTTATTATGTGAAATTCTAATATCCGAGAACCCGGGTATGCTCCAAATACTGGCGTATTCAGCAGTCGGGTTCTGCTTGGTAATGCTTGTCTTGTCGGTACAGGCGGCTTTGACCGCTCTACTTGGCAGGATTTTTTCATTGTTTGATGAGAGGAAAAAAGTCAGCGAGAAGTAGAATGGTTTCACGCGTAATTTTTAAAAAAGGATTTTTATGCTGCAAAGTTTGAAAGATTTGTTTTTGGATACCGGTATTATTTATCTAGACTGGCGAATGATTGTAATGTGGATTATTTCTGCCGTACTTTTCTATTTAGCCGTCTATCGTCAATTTGAGCCTCTATTGCTCGTCCCGATAGCATTCGGAGCTCTACTTGCCAACCTTCCGACGGAGGGTATAGTAAATAAGCCCGCGGCACCTATAATTTCACCCGTGGAGGGACGCCTTGAAAAGGTGTTTGTATCAGAAGGTGACAGGGTGTTTGTTCCGAGGGTTGTCAGGCAGATACCTTCAAAGGTATCGGATATTTTTGATACGGGTTCCAGCGTGACGCGCGAGGCAGCCCAGGCCAAGATATCCGAATATTTCTCGATGGTTGAAAAGGTTACATCAAAAGAGGCCAGGAAAGATGCATTCGAAAAGGCAAAGGGAATTCCCGATCTAATAGCGGTTGTCCGGCCTTCTTCCTCTGCTTTGAATGAATCGCCGGAAGAGCTGGCAAAACCGACGTATTCTGTTAAATTTAAGGGACAAACATTGAAGCTAAAAGCCGATGACATATTACTCTGGGCTCAGGCTTCCGGCGATATCACAGGAGTTAATGCGCGCGATGGCGCTCAGGTCTTCCAAGGTTCGAAGATAGTTTCAGTGTATAGTCCGCGCAGCGGCGGCCTCTATTATTATCTGCAGTTGGGGGTATTGCTGGAGATATTTCCTCCGCTGATATTTCTCGGGGTAGGGGCGTTGACGGATTTTGGCCCGTTAATAGCCAATCCCAAAACGCTTTTGCTCGGAGGAGCCGCGCAATTTGGAGTTTTTGCAACTTTTATAGGTGCGTATCTCTTGGGATTCTCCATACCTGAAGCCGCATCAATCGGGATTATAGGAGGAGCGGACGGCCCTACGTCGATATTTATAACAAACAAGCTCGCTCCCCATTTACTCGCGCCGATTGCGGTTGCCGCCTACAGCTATATGGCGCTTGTGCCGATTATCCAGCCTCCGATAATGCGCGCCTTGACCACGCTGGAGGAGCGCAAAATCCGCATGAAGAGCATGAGAAAAGTCGGCAAGCTCGAGAAGTTGGTTTTTGCCTTGGGAGTTGCTATATTTTGCATTCTCGTAGTTCCTGATGTCTCAGCTCTCGTAGGAATGCTTATGCTTGGGAATTTCATACGCGAAAGCGGAGTTTGCGAAAGGCTTAGCAAGGCGGCGCAGAACGAGGTCATAAATATAACGACAATATTCTTGGGTACGTCTGTAGGCATTACTATGACCGGAGACAGGTTCATACGCGCCGATACGCTTTCGATTCTTGCATTGGGTGTAGTGGCTTTCGGCTTCTCGACCGCGGCGGGCGTATTGATGGCAAAGGCGATGAATCTTTTCATAAAGGACAAGGTTAATCCTCTCATAGGTTCTGCCGGAGTTTCAGCTGTCCCGATGGCTGCGCGAGTTTCGCAAGTTGAAGGACAAAAAGCGGATCCTTCAAACTATTTGCTTATGCATGCAATGGGACCGAATGTTGCAGGCGTTATAGGCACTGCCTTAGTGGCAGGTTTCTTCATTGCGACAATGTCGTCGAGATAAAATGCGTATTTATGTTCGGACTCCTAAAAATTTGGGGTCCGAACATAAATCTTGTCTTGCTTAGTTTTTAGTTTCTCATTTTATCAATAAATTCGACTTTAAGATATCGCTAAAGGAGGATTTAAGCAAAAAAGCTAAAAGGCGATATCTAAAATTCGAAAGAATAAGTTATTCATAAATGATAAAGCTCAAGGAAAAGTTTATAAGTCTTTACCATAAGATGGTGGGGGAAAACGCGACGCCGGAATATATAGCCAGGGGATGGGCAATTGGAATGTTTTGGGGGTGTATATGCCCGTTCGGCCTTCAGCTCATATTCTCGATTCCGACGTCTTTTATCTTAAAGGGGAGCAAGATTGGTGCGACCTTGGGAACATTTATTACAAATCATTTTTCTATTTTTGTGATATATCCTTTGCAATGTTATATAGGGAGTTTAATTCTTGCCAATGGACTGACATATTCATCGATAAAAGCCGCGATGGGTAAAGTTATAAACGAACAAAGCTATAGTGCGCTCTTGGAATGCGGGACCGATTTGTTGATGTCTTTCTTCGCTGGGGGTGTGATTCTCACTTTGATAATGACGCCGATTACATATTTTGGGGTTAAATTCATTGTGAAAGCTTATCGCCAAAGAAAGATGAAAGAAAAAATAGCGGGACAATAGATATTTTTCCGAATATTATTGTGTCGGATTAAGATTTTAGCCGCAGAGAGTTGCCTTATGTCATGTGGATATAAGGGCGAGATATCTGCGATTTGTTGTAACTTATTTTAGGGATAAAAGCATTCCCGAATAGAAAATACTTTACAAATTGTCGGGAAGTATTTTCATTGTGATAAATTTCAAAGCGGGCGTAGCTCAATTGGCAGAGCGCGAGCTTCCCAAGCTTGAGGTTATGGGTTCGACCCCCACCGCCCGCTCCATTTAGAATACA
>CASFWX010000038.1 GCA_949298545.1 uncultured Verrucomicrobiota bacterium
GAAATACGCGCAGGCACTGGCGGGGACGAGGCTTCGCTGTTTGCCGCGGATTTGTACAGAATGTATTGCAGGTATGCGGACAAGCGCGGGTGGAAAGTTGAAAATTTAAGTTCGAGCGAATCGGAAGCCGGCGGGTTTAAAGAAATTTGCTTCTTGCTGTCCGGGGACGACGTGTATAAGTCGATGAAATACGAGTGCGGGACACACAGGGTTCAGCGCGTTCCTGTCACGGAGGCCTCGGGGCGCATACACACGTCGGCGGCGACAGTGGCGGTTTTGCCGGAGGCTGAAGAGGTGGATATACATATAGATCCGTCGGAAATAGAAATTTCCATAGCGCGGGCAAGCGGTCCCGGCGGGCAGGGTGTCAATACGACCGATTCGGCGGTTCAAGTTTTGCACAAGCCGACAGGCATGATAGTAAAGTGCGCCGACGAGCGTTCGCAACTCAAGAACAAGACAAAGGCCTTAAAAGTTCTTCGTTCGCGCCTCCTTGAGATGAAGCGCCAAGAGGAGCATGACAAGTACGCAAAAAATCGGCGCGAGCAAATCGGCAGCGGGGATAGGTCTGAACGAATCCGCACATATAACTTTCCGCAGAGCCGCATGACCGACCACAGGATAGGCCTTACCCTCCATTCTCTTACGCAAATAATGGACGGCGAACTTCAAGAGCTGATAAAGGCGCTTGAAGACGCCGACTACACCCAAAGGATACAAGCCCTTACGGAGAACCGGTAGAGCCCGTGCAAACCATTCTTGAGATTCTCGACAAATGCTCCGAATACTTTGCGGGCAAGGGTATTCCCGATCCAAAGGCGGACGCCCAGTTGCTCTTGTCCCACGCGCTTGGTTGCAAACGCCTGGATTTGTTTCTCAGGTTTGACGAGCCGATGGGCGAGGAACGCTTGGCGGCTTTTCGCCAGATGGTTCGCAGGCGGGCGCGCAGGGAGCCGTTGCAGCATATAATAGGTTCGGTGGAATTCTTCGGAATAACGCTCAAGTGCGACGCCCGCGCCCTCGTTCCTCGCAATGAGACGGAGACCCTTTGCGAGATTATTACACAAGAAATTTTCCCTGATAGCGAAGCGGGAATTAAAATATTGGATCTTGGCACCGGCAGCGGGGCTATCGCCTTAGCCTTGTCGTCCCATTATAAAAATTCCGAAACGGAGGCGGTGGACAATAATCCTGAGGCGCTGGCTTTGGCTGGCGAAAATCTCGAAGGCTTGGGCGGGCTTTCTGGGCGCGTGAGGATATACGAGTCAGACTGGCTTGAAAACGTCGGCGGAACTTTTAATCTTATAGTTGCAAATCCGCCCTATTTGAGCGCCGATGAAGTCGCTTCCGCCGAGCCTGAAGTCGCGCGTTTCGATCCCGCATCGGCCCTCATTTCCGCGGATAGCGGTTTGGCGGACTTGAAAAAAATCATAGCAGCTTCCCCTGCCAGGCTTTGTCCAGGTGGGATACTCGCTTGCGAGTGCGGTTTGGGGCAAGCGGAAAAACTTTGCCCATTCGCGCTATCGTCCGGGTTCGCAGAGAGCTTTTCAATGCCGGATATGTCGAGGAGACAAAGATTTCTCATCTGTAAAATATAACAATTAAACACTGTAATACCATGATAAAGGAAAAACTCTCAAATTCCGGCCTCGTCAGAGGTTGTTCCGCCTTAATTGCAGAGGCGCTCGAAATTATAAAAAATCCCCCCGCAGAGCTGATTTCCGTCGGAAACATGCAAAAATCGGGCATGCGCTTCATTATTCAGAACTACGAAACTGCCCCGGCGGCACTAAAAAAAATGGAGGCGCACAGAAAATTTATCGACATACAGCTGATTCTCGAAGGCAGGGAGAAGTTCTATTTTGCCGATTCAACCTCCTTGAAAGTTTCGGAACCTTATGATGAAGATAAAGATATAGAGTTCTACAGCTATGGGGAAGATTCAAATTCCCAGTGCGCAGTTCTCGAGCCGGGCGAATTTGCAATCTTTTTCCCGGAGGACGCTCACAAGCCAGGCTGCTCGGTCGAAGATTCGTTTCCTTCAAAAATAAAGAAGCTCCTTGTGAAAATCCCAGTTAAATAGATAGGCAATAATATCGTTGTCATATAAATAATCGCAATAGCTGAAAACGTCTGAAATGTGTCAGGCGTTTTTTGTTGAAATCGGAAGGAAGAAAGTACAAAATTGTATCTTTTCTGAAAAAATCACAAATTTACTTGTTTAAAAGAAAGTTAATATTAAATCGGATTGCTTTAAATGAAAACTTTGTACGTCATATCTGAACGCGATCCGCGCGAGACGCGTGTCGCCCTAATACCGGCGGATGCGGAAAAGCTGTCCAAGGCCGGTTGGCATGTAAATGTCGAATCGGGAGCCGGGGTGAAATCCGGGTTTTCGGACGCCGATTATCAGAGCGTTGGAGCGACAGTAGTCGGCTCCGCTTTTGCGTCGGAAGCTGATTTTATAGTTTCGGTCAGAAAGCCGTCGGAGGCTGAAGTTTCAAAATATAAAAAAGGTTCTTTTCATCTGAGCCTTTTGGATCCCTTTAATGAAAAGGCGCTGATAAAGGCCTTTGCCGACGCGGAAGTGACTGCGGCGAGCTTCGAAATGATTCCGCGCAGCAGCATAGCCCAAAAGATGGACGTGCTCAGTTCGCAATCGAATTTGGCGGGCTATTGCGGGGTGATTAGAGCCGCGTCGGTTATAAACCGGATACTTCCGATGATGATGACTCCCGCCGGGACGATTTCCCCGCTTAAATTTTTCATAGTCGGAGTTGGCGTTGCCGGGCTTCAGGCGATAGCCACCGCAAAGCGTTTAGGCGCGAGGGTGGAGGCATTCGACACCCGGCCGGTTGTCGAGGAGCAGGTTAGGAGTCTCGGAGCGAAGTTTGTAAAGATAGATATAGGCGAGACAGGACAGACCGCCCAGGGCTACGCCAAAGCGCTGACACCGGAACAGATTGAAATGCAGCGCAAGGGCATGGCGAAAGTTTGCGCGCAATCCGACGTGATAATAACTACAGCCAAGCTATTTGGCCGCAAGGCTCCGCGCATTATAAGCGGAGAGATGGTTGCGGCGATGAAGCCCGGCAGCGTAATTGTGGATATGGCGGTGGAAAGCGGCGGGAACGTCGAAGGCTCAAAGCCCGACGAGACAGTTATAACGCCAAACGGAGTGATGATAATCGGCGACACATGCTTGGAAGCCCGCGTGCCCGCTACTGCGAGCCAAATGTACAGTGCAAATGTTAGAAATTTTATAGAACATTTCACAAGAGACGGAGAGTTTAAGGTGGATATGGAAGACCCAATAATGAAGAGCGCGGTGGTTGCATACGGCGGAAAAATCACCGACGAGCGCTTCATGTAAGCCGGGCTTTCAAAATTTAAGAAGGGAAAAAAATGGAACTTATACTTCTGCTGTTTATATTTACGCTGTCGGCGTTTCTCGGTTTTGAGCTTATATCGAAAGTGCCGAGCCAGTTGCATACGCCCCTCATGAGCGGATCAAACGCCATAAGCGGAATAACGATAGTCGGCGCGCTGATTTCGACCGGTGGAACCGACGGCAGCTGGTTTGCCACGAGCCTCGGTTTCTTGGCGCTCGTGCTGGCGGGAATCAATGTCGTGGGGGGCTATCTGGTGACGGATAGAATGCTCTCTATGTTTAAAAAGAAGGGAAACTAAAGCGATGAATCCCGTAATAATCAATTTGGCATACATAGTATCTTCCGTATTGTTCATTCTGGGCATAAAGATGCTCGGGAAGGCGGAGACCGCTCGCAAAGGGAATGCAATATCGGCAGTCGGAATGGCAATAGCGGTAATCTTTACGCTTTTCGATAAGAAAATACTCGATGCGGGAGACGCCGTTGCTTGGGCTTTTGTCGGAGGCGGATTGCTATTGGGCGCAGCAATAGGCATAATTGCGGCAAAGCGGGTGAAAATGACGTCCATGCCGGAAATGGTTGCCCTATTAAACGGTTTTGGCGGGCTTGCCAGCCTTTTGGTTGCCTGGGCTGAATTCCATTTCGGCGACATAAAAGGAGCAGATGCCTCGGTGTTTACAAAAATCAGCATGATAGCCGCCGTTCTCATTGGCGGCATCACGTTTACGGGAAGCGTATATGCCTGGGGCAAACTCTCCGGGAAGATATCCGGCCGCGCTAAAGTCTTTGCGGGACAAAAGGCTCTAAACGCCATAATAGCCATATTTATGCTTGCTAGCGCCGTAGCTTTTACAGCCTTCGCCGATTCCCAGGCTGCCTATGCGATGCTTGTTGCGGCGATTGTCTTGTCTCTCGTGCTCGGAATAGCGGCTGTCATGCCAATAGGCGGCGGGGATATGCCGGTGGTGATTTCGCTCTTGAACTCCCTTTCTGGTCTCGCGGCTTGCGCGGCTGGCTTTGTAATATTAAACAATGTATTGATTGTGGCAGGCTGTCTCGTCGGGGCTTCCGGTGTTATCCTTACGGTGATAATGTGCAAGTCCATGAACAGGACTCTCGGCAACGTCCTTTTCTCGGGCTTTGGCGCAACATCGGGATCCGCATCGCAGAAGCTTGACGGGGAGATGAAGCCCATGAGCACTGACGACGCCTACTACGTTCTTGAAGCCGCCCAGAATGTCGTATTCATTCCCGGATACGGCATGGCGGTCGCCCAGGCCCAGCATGCGGTGAAAGAGCTTGCCGAAATACTTGAAAACAACGGCGCCGAAGTCAGCTTTGCAATACATCCCGTTGCTGGAAGAATGCCAGGGCACATGAATGTCCTCTTGGCGGAAGCCGATGTCCCGTACGAGCAGCTAAAGGAGATGGAGGAGGCAAACCGGATATTGGAAAATGCCGATGTCGCGATAGTCATAGGCGCAAACGACGTCGTAAATCCCGCCGCCGCCGAAGACAAATCGAGCCCGATTTACGGCATGCCGATCATCGAGGCGAGCAAGGCAAAGACTGTTCTCGCCCTCAAGCGCGGCAAAGGAACGGGATTTTCGGGCCTTGAAAACGCACTCTTCTTCCGCCCGAATACGCGCATGGTCTATGGCGACGCAAAGGCGACTATCAACGATCTCGTTTCGAAGTTCAAAGACAAATAGAGTTTTATTGGACTCGTCCGGCATAATCGCATCGTCAATTAAAATAAGCAAAAGCACACCGGGATTGCCGGTGTGCTTTTGTTGTTTGGAAATACTGGCGGTTCTTTTAGAAGCCCTGCGGCTTTTCCTCCGCATTCTTGCCGGAAAGGTGATTTATCGAAATGCAAATGGATAGCCCTGAGCTTAAGTGCGCCATATTTAATTCAATTTCAACGCGCAGTTCAGCAAGTTTTTTAAAGCAAAAAAAGTTGAAGGGAGAAATAAAATTAGGCATATTGCGACGAAATTTATGACGGACGCAATTTCCATTCCCGCATGGGGGGCGCTTCTAGCTCTTTCCATTTCAATATTTCTTATACTTAAAAGGATTTCCCCCGCATACGCGCTTATGCTCGGGGCGTTTCTTGGAGGGACCTTGGCGGTAGGCGATCCGTCCGCCGTCGTTTCGGAAATGACGCGAGGCGCCCAAGACATACTTTCTGCAATCTTGCGCGTTCTTACGGCAGGCGCTCTGGCGGGAGTTATGATTAAGACGGGCTCGGCAAAAAAAATAGCTGTATATATAACGGACGTGCTCGGAAAGACCAATGCGTCGCTCGCGCTTGTATTGGCGGCTTTCATACTTACCGCATCGGGAGTATTTGTGGACATCGCAATTCTGACAGTTGCGCCCATAGCATTGGCGGTGGCGTCGCGTTCAGGCTTGTCGCGTTCGGCGCTATTGGTTGCTCTGGTGGGCGGCGGAAAAAGCGGAAACGTAATTTCGCCGAATCCCAACACTATTTCCGCCGCTTCGGAATATGGAGCGTCTCTCCTGCACGTAATGGCGGCAAACATACCAGCGGCATTGGTCGGCATATTGTCGACTGTCTTGGTTGTTAAACTTTTTCTGGAAGGCAGTGGGGAAAAACTAAGAGTTAAATATGCGCCTTCGAGGGCAAAAGCGGAAGACAGGCAAGATTTGCCGAATATTTTTGCCGCTCTATCCGGTCCTGCAGCCGCGGTGGGCTTGCTCGTTCTTCGCCCGGTTTGCGGAATATCGATAGATCCGATGGTCGCTTTGCCGGGCGGAGCTCTCGTTTGTGCGCTCTTTACTTCCAACTTTAAAAAGTTCGGGGCTCACGCAAAGTTCGGGCTTGGGAAAATGGCGCCCATAGCGTCGCTCCTTTTGGGGACGGGCTGTCTGGCGGGCATTATAAAAGCTTCTACTCTCAAAAGCCATATTCTTGGATTTATGGAGTTATTGGGGGCGCCTGATATTCTGATAGCTCCTGTTTCCGGCGCTTTAATGTCTTGCGCTGCGGCTTCTACTGTGGCGGGATCGGCGATTGCGGCGGGAACCTTTTCAGACGCCGTATTGGTGTCAGGCATTTCGGCTGCATGGGGCGCGGCTATGACAAATGCCGGAGCAGTGGCTTTGGATCAAATGCCGCACGGCTCATTTTTCCATGTGACGGGCGGAAGCGTCGGCATGGGATTTTCGGGACGGCTCAAGTGCGTCCCTTGGGAATGCCTGATTGGGGCGCTTATAACTTTGGCTTCGGTCGTTTCGTGTTGGATTGCAATGTAGGAAATAAGCATATTTGTGCCGCAACTTAGATTATATAAAAAAGTCTCTTTGGCTGCTACTGATTAAGGAAGCGAAATATCAAATTCAAAATGTCGCACATTGGGACAAAATGTCGCATAAATCGGTTTTGCCCGCCGGGCTGGCAGGGGTGGCTTATATTGTAAGTGTTTTATAGTTAACGTATTGTCGTCAAGCGGGCGAATGCTGGCACAAGTCGTGCTAATAAGAATGCATATGAGTAAAATATTAGGCATAGACCTTGGTACAACAAATTCCTGCATGGCAGTGATGGAAGGCGGAGAAAGCACCGTCATTCCCAATAGAGAGGGCGGAAGAACTACGCCGTCGATTGTAGCATTTACGAAATCCGGCGAGAGGCTTGTCGGACAAGCAGCGAAGCGCCAGGCGATAACGAATCCGACCAATACAATCTTTTCAGCAAAGAGACTGATTGGCCGCAAGTATTCGGAGGTAAAGGATATCGCCGCGCACCTTCCCTTTAAAGTAATAGAGGGAGCAAACGGGGCTGCGATGATACAATGCGAAGTCGGCGGGAAGACGGAGACGTTTTCGCCCGAACAAATATCGGCAATGGTTCTTCAGCAGCTGAAGGCAGACGCGGAAAGTTATCTTGGAGAAAAGATAACCGATGCGGTGATTACCGTTCCGGCCTACTTCAACGATTCCCAGCGCCAGGCGACGAAAGACGCCGGAACCATAGCCGGATTGAATGTGAGAAGGATTATAAACGAGCCGACCGCCGCATCGTTGGCATATGGGCTTGATAAGAAGAATGACGAGACCATAGCCGTATACGACCTCGGAGGCGGCACTTACGACATTTCCATTCTTGAAATAGGGGACGGAGTGTTTGAAGTAAAAGCCACAAACGGCGACACGCAGCTTGGCGGAGATAATTTCGACCAGACGATAATGGATTGGTTGATAGATACCTTCAAGAAAGATACTGGCATAGATCTTCGCAGCGATCCGATGGCGCTTCAGCGTTTGAAGGAGGAGTCCGAGAAGGCAAAGATAGCGCTGTCGTCCGCACAGGAGACTGACATCAACCTTCCCTTCATAACTGCGGACGCGAGCGGTCCGAAGCATTTGAACGTCAAGCTGACCCGCGCGAAATTGGAACAGCTTACGGAGCCGCTGATAAAGCGCACGATAGCGCCGTTCGAGGCTTGCCTCAAAGATGCCGGGTTGTCCCGTTCCGACATAGACGAGCTTGTTTTGGTTGGGGGAATGACCCGCATGCCGGCGGTCGTGGAGACTGCCGACAAGCTCGCGGGCAAAGAGGCGCACAAAGGGGTCAATCCCGACGAGGTTGTCGCGCGAGGAGCCGCAATACAAGGCGGCGTCCTTCAGGGCGATGTGCGCGATGTTCTCTTATTGGACGTCACACCGCTTACGCTCTCGATAGAGACTGCCGGCGGCGTTTCCACCCCGATGATAGAGCGCAATACGACAATTCCCAAGAAGGCCTCCCAGATTTTCTCGACCTATGCCGACAACCAGACGGCTGTTGATATAAGGGTTCTTCAGGGCGAGCGTCCGATGGCCAGAGACAACAAGCTCATAGGGACTTTCAGGCTCGACGGGATATCTCCGGCTCCCCGCGGTTTGCCCCAAATAGAGGTGACCTTCGACATAGACGCCAACGGTATTTTGAACGTTAGCGCCAAAGACAAGGGAACCGGCAAGGAGCAGAAGATAACCATTCAAAACAGCAGCACTTTGAGCAAGGACGAAGTTGAAAAGCTTCGCAAAGAGGCGGAGCTGCATGCGGCTGAAGACGCGCTCCACAAGGAGACCGCCGAGGCCCGCAACGAGCTCGACAATTTGATATATCAAATAGAGAAGCAGCTCAAAGAGCATTCAGACAAGCTGCCTTCAGATGTGAAAACTTCTCTTGAAGACGCTTTGAAATCCTCCAAAGAGGTTCTCAAAAAGGAGGATTCTTCAAAGGACGACCTCAAGAGGGAGGTGGAGAAGCTTACAAAGCTCTTCCAGGATAACGCTCAGGCGTTCCAAAGCGCCACTCAAGGCGGAGCGGATGCCGGCGGCAGTGCGGGAGATGCCGCAAACGCTTCTTCAGGCGGCGCCGCTCAGGATTCGTCAGCCAAGCCCGACGGTTCGGTAGATGCGGATTTTGAGGTTGTCGACGACGATAAACCCAAACAGTAATATTTCCAAAATCTTTCCGTTTGCGCGGTGCCCGTCCAAGTAGGGATTTCCGCGCCGATGGAGGTTTTGGTTTTTTATTGCCTTTTCAGGCTTTAAATTAACTCAAGCAAATCACAAATATGGCAAAAACAAATATTCAACCCCTCGGCGACAGAGTGCTCGTAAAGCAGGTCGAGGAAAAGGAACAAATCAAGGGCGGCATTATCATACCCGACGCCGCCAAGGAGAAATCGCAAGAGGCGGTCGTAGTGGCGGTTGGAAGCGGTAAGCTCAACGACGACGGCAAACGTTCACCCTTCGAGGTAAAGGTGGGAGACAGGGTTCTCATCTCCAAGTACGGCGGAACGGAAGTCAATGTCGGAGATGAAAAGTACACTCTACTGCGCGAGGACGACATTGTCGCGATTTTGAAATAACCAGCAAATAAAGGAAAATAATCATGGCAAAACAAATCATATTTGACGAAGCGGCACGCAAAAAGGTGCTCTCTGGTGCGTCGATTTTGGCAAAAGCCGTAAAATCCACACTCGGCCCCAAGGGCAGAAATGTCATCATCGAAAAGAAATACGGGGCTCCCGTAATAACCAAGGACGGCGTCACTGTCGCAAAGGAAATCGAGCTTGAGGACGTCTTTGAAAATATGGGCGCCCAAATGGTAAAGGAGGTTGCCAATAAGACTTCCGACAACGCCGGAGACGGAACTACAACTGCTACGGTTCTCGCAGAGGCTATTTACCGCGAAGGCCTCCGCAATGTGGCCGCGGGCTCCAACCCGATCTATCTCAAGCGCGGTATAGACAAAGCTGTAGACGCCGCCGTCAAGGAGCTCGCCAAGAATTCCAAGCCCGTCAAAGACAGGGAGGAAATCCGCCAGGTAGCGACCGTTTCCGCAAATTGGGACCGCGAAATCGGCGACATCATCGCCGAAGCCATGGATAAAGTCGGCAAAGACGGCACAATAACTGTCGAAGAGGCAAAATCCATCGACACTTCGCTCGAGGTTGTCGAAGGCATGCAGTTCGACAAGGGTTATCTCTCGCCCTATTTTGTCAACGATACAGACAATATGGAGTGCGTTCTTGAGGACGCTTATCTCCTCATTCACGAGAAGAAGATTTCCAACCTAAACGAGCTTCTTCCGATCCTTCAGGCTGTTGCAAAGACTGGCAAGCCTCTCATGATAATAGCCGAGGACGTAGAGGGCGAAGCATTGGCAGCCTTGGTCGTCAACAAACTTCGCGGCATGCTCAACGTTTGCGCGGTAAAAGCTCCAGGATTCGGAGACCGCAGAAAGGCAATGCTCGAAGATATCGCCATTCTTACCAACGGCAGGTGCATAACCGAGGATCTCGGAATCAAGCTTGAAAATATTCAGCTTGCAGATCTCGGCAAGGCAAAGCGCATAACTGTCGGCAAGGAGAACACGACCATAGTTCAGGGCGCGGGAAAATCTTCCGACATTCAAGCCCGCGTGAAACAGCTCCGCAAGGCGATTGAGGAGACGACTTCCGACTACGACAGGGAAAAGCTTCAGGAACGCCTTGCAAAGCTCGCCGGCGGAGTCGCCGTCATTAAGATAGGCGCTGCTACCGAGCCTGAAATGAAGGAAAAGAAAGCTCGCGTGGACGACGCTTTGCATGCAACTCGCGCAGCTGTCGAAGAAGGCATAAGCGCAGGAGGCAGCGTGGCTCTTCTCCGCACGGCTAAGGCCATTGACGCACTCCAGCTTGAAGGCGACGAGGCGGTCGGGGCCCAGATTATCCGCAGGGCGATAGAGTCTCCTCTCCGTCAGCTTTGCGAAAATGCGGGCGACGAAGGCGCTCTCGTTGTCAAGGAGGTTCTTAAGGCCAAGGGCGGAATGGGATACAATGTCGCCACCGGAAAGTTTGAAGACCTCATAAAGGCAGGCGTAGTTGATCCTACGAAGGTTACGCGTTCGGCATTGCAAAATGCCGCGAGCGTTGCGGGCCTCCTCCTTACCACGGAGTGCATGATTGCCGACAAGCCTGAACCCAAGACTCCTGCAGCTCCCATGGGCGGCGGAGACATGGGCGGAATGGGCGGCATGATGTAATAGCCACTTGATGCGCTGATAAATATTTGCGGCGGCTCGATTTTCTCGGGTCGCCGCTTTTTTCTGTACTTTATTTTTGAAAAAATTTTTCTACTAAAGGATTATTTAGTTCATTCACTCGGAGAAGGGATATTTTATTTCGTTTTGCGAATCTCCTGCCTTGCTTAAATTAAATAGGCGAAAACCGAACAGCGGCGAGGGGATTTTAAATTTCTGCGCATCTTTTTTTCATGAGCGGATCTGGTGGGTCTAAATCAGTGCACTAAAATATGCATGCAAATCTGCCAGAGTATTTATAGATACTCGGGAAAATCGAAAAACGATAAAAAGGTCGATTATTTTTTAAGCGCGGACGCTTTTTTTATAAAATCTTTTGCTATGGGGGAAAATGCGCAAAATACAGACGAGTGATTTAACCCTTCAAGCTCGTAAATCTCGACAAGAGGTGAGGATTTTAGCTTTTTTAAAACGGCGGCAAGAAGGAAATTTTCCTCCACTCTCTCGGGAAATTCAACGCGCCTGTCTCCGACAATAAGACATATTGGAGGCATTTTATTTTCGGCATTGCCCAATATTGAAAGCTCGTCGATTTTAGGAAGCCATTGCGAATCTTTGTCTCCAAGGTCTTTTCTGACTTGAAAGTGTTTTGTCGTTTGGCCGCTGAGCAAGATGGCGCCGGCTATATCCGTGTTTTCTATTCCGCGGGACTTTAAATATTTTGGAGCGGCAATGCACATTCCGCTCAAATATGCCCCGGCGGAATGCCCTCCGATAAAGATTTTTTTCTTGTCGATGCCGATGGCTTCCGCGTTTTGGAAAATCCAGGCTATTGCGTCTGCGGCGTCTTCAATCGCTTCATGCGCCTTGATTTTCGGGGAGAGTCGGTATCCGACGGAAACGACAGCGCAGGTTTCAAGCATGTCGGACGGATAGGAATTTTTCGTTCCCGCCGTTATGCCTCCGCCGTGAAACCATACCAGAACCGGAGCTTTTTTTAATTTTGCCTTGGGGAAATGAATGTCTAATTTGCACGCGCTTTGTGAATAGGAATCTTCGCGATCGCAATACGCGACGTTCAACATAGATTCTCTTCCCGTTCCTGAACCGCTTGAAACTGGTCTTTCAGAGGCAAATGCAAAAGGAAGTAAAAATAATGCGGATATGGCAAATGTGAGTTTTTTTAGGGAAAACGATTCTATAAATTTCATGCAGGCAGGTAGGTGTCGGAAGATTAGCGAAAAAAAATGATCTTACAGACTTATGTTTTTTTTGAGCCTGTAAGATCGCAAACGCTTTAGCTTACTTGTTCCCGTATGTTGCGGGCACGAATGGGGCCTCGTTCAAATATTTATAGCTGAGTTCGCAGCTTTTTACCGGATCGAAATTATATTGTTCAACTTCGACAATGATAGCTTCCACAGCGGTGCCTTTCAAATTCTTGAATATGGCATCAAAGCCTACCATTCCGCTTTCGCCGAGCTCCTTGTCGTCCTTAATATGCAGGAGGCGGTAGCGGCTGGGATATTTTTTCAAATATTCCACCGGGCTGTGCTGGCCGCGCACTACCCAATAAACGTCCATCTCAAAGAATACATATTTCGGGTCGGTATTCTCGAGAATAAAGTCATACATGGTCTTATTTGTTCCAGGCACTTTTTCGAACTCAAAGGCGTGGTTGTGGTATCCGAAAACCAGCCCGGCATCGGCGCATTTTTTCCCAACGGCATTGTAGTAGTCGCAGTAAGTTTTGAGTTCTTTCTCGGTGAGCTTGTGCGGCATGGCGGGCATAACTATAAATTTTGTTCCTGCCTCTTTATGGGCGGCAATGGCCTGGTCCCACCATTTAAGGGATTTTTCAAAGTTGCCGCTTTCAAGTTCGTCCTTGTCGAGTTTTTTCATCGCATGCGAGGACAGCAATTTCATTCCGGCAGCTTCGGTATCTTTCTTAAATTGGGAAGGCGTTTTCCCGTAGAATTTGCCGTCATTGTAATTCGCGGCTTCGGCTATGTTGAATCCAATGTCTCCAGACGCTTTTAAGGCGCTGTCATAGTCTTTTTTGAAGGCGTCCCGCAATGAGTACAGCTGGAAGCCGATTTCTTTTTCTCTTTTGCATTGGCTGCCTGTGCCCGTCGATGCGCAGCCTATCAAGCATGCCGTCGCAACTATTATCGATGTAAACGTTTTGATGCTGTTATTCATTTAATGTCCTTTCAATTTCCAGGGGATATTACATCTTGATGGAAAAATAGCCATACAAAAAATTTCCCCCAATAAACAAAAGGGAAGTTAACTTTTAAAGGGTCTTATTCAAGTTTTTTTATATTAGGCGCCATCAGAAATGCGAAATTCCCTTGTAAATAAATGTGTTTCTTAGGTCTTTAGCCCGCCATTCGTGGTTAAAACGCAGCAAGACGCCATTGTAAATCTCACAATATTCCCATGCGATGTGATTTTACTCGTAAACGGGAAAATCACTGAGGATTGAGATAACTGAAGATTGCATTTTTTTATTTTGCAAACGGCGCGTCCAATTCAGCAAATTGGGCGGCAGCATTGAGAAAATGGGCGGTAATCCAGAAAACAGTCCAATTCTCGGCATATCCGCCGCGGAAAGAAAAAACATCGTCATTTATATCAACTTTATATTGGGCGAAGTTTGTATGTTGGATTTGCTCGCCTTGTGAGCCATGTTCATCAATTAGCTGTCCGCATGTTCGGAACATGACTTCGCTCAATTTCACCAAACGTCCGTCGTTTAATATATTACCCAATCTATATAGTTGTGGGGTGTATAAAACACCGTAAACGTCTAAATGTTCGTTTTGAGGCGATACGGATGTCCATCCGACGGAGTTAAATCCGGCGTCGCAGAGGCGGCTCGGGGGCATGTCGATTTTCCAAACGACGGTGTAGGTGAGTGTTATGTATGCAGCATGTTTGGCATAATCTATGTATTTTGCGTCTTTTGTGATGTCGTAAGCCGATAAAAATGCCTGAAATGCCGCCCAGGCTCCTTCTTTGTCTTCGCCGATGGCGTCGAGCGTGCCACCCCAGTAGACTTCGCGCATATTAATGTGGCGCTTTGCGAAGGTGTCGGCGACTTTTATGCACGCCGACTTGAATTTTTCATCGCCGAAAATTTTATATCCCAAGGCAAATGGTGCTGCAAAGAATGCTTCATTTGTGGAAAGCGAATGCCAATCATTTTTCAATATTCTATCTGCGTGAAAGTTGCAGGCTTTGCGGGCGAACATTTCCCATTTTGAGGTATTCAAGAGCATGTTGGCTCCTTTTGTTTTTTTGCCTCCAATTTGTCCGGAACTTAATGGCGGAGATGAGAGCTCGCCTGTTAATTCAGGGGCCTTTTCAGGGGCATTGCCGGATTTGAGATCGTTGCTTTTTGCAGAGTTTATCGCCATTAACATATTCTGCAACCCTTGGGCTTGGGAAAGATAGTCTTCCTGGGACCATTCGCCTGAGTCTATATTGTATTTGAGTTTAAAACCGTTTTCCCCGAATGGGCTGCCGCTTAGGAAATCTAAGGATTTTTGCACTCTCCCACGCATTTCATCGGCATCGCCGAATTTCTGCAGATGCTGGTATGCATAACCCGGAGCGGCAGCTTGCCCGCACCAGCCAAAAACGACGCACTTGGGCTTTTTCGCATCGTTAGTATTGGGATAAAAGAGGAAGCCCGCATGCTCTTTGCCTTCTATATATCGCGTGCGTGAAAACTCGTACTTGCTTTTTACAATATCCTTATATGCGGGCATTCCCGCTGTGGAATATGGTTCGAAAATTTCCAAAGACGCGTCTACAGCCTGCATGAAACCGGAACCTTCATTATCGCATTTGTCCGCCGATATATAAAAAATCTTTTGGATAATGGTTCCGTCTTTTATGTTCAAATATGTGTCGGGATATTTATGGCTCGCTCTTTGCAGGCTTTTGATCCTCCCCCATTCATTATTGTATGCAACGGCGCCGGAGCTTGATATTAAGGCGGTCGAATTTTTCCGCAGACTTGCGCCTAAAGTCCACCATTGATCGGGAATATTGCCGCATTGGGCTTTAGACGGTATTGTGTGCAGCGCGACGGAATATGTCTTATCCCCTATTGGAAATTCTGCGCATGCAAAAGGCATGGGAAGCCTGTGTTCTTCAAATAGCACATCTGGCGAATCTTTTTCCGAGAAAGTCGGCACGCGTTCCTTGCCGTGTTTGTATCCTGAAGGATTGCCGTAATAAACAACAGCGGGAACCAGTAATTTCTCGGTTTTGACGGGGATTTCAAATTCGTTTTGCAGGGAGATTTTAGGAGCGTTCTCACCCCTATATTCATAGCGCCTGACACACTTTATCATATTTTTGTGTTTTGAATATACGTCCTTAAACCTCCATACGCCGGTATTCGTCTTTGCTTCTCCGAATGCTACAGAGCAGTTCTTGAGGATTTCTATTTTAGATGGATTTGCGTAGACAAAATCGCTTGGCTTTCCGCCTTGCCAATCTTGGGCAATCGCCCATAGACCTTTCGAATTCGATTGCAGAACTACATCATTATCCAACATAAAACGGATTCCATTCCTTGAAATATCATATTCGAGTGCTTGTGCGCTTAATACGGATAAATATAGCAGAGCAATGGCGTGTTTAATATTTAGAAACATAAAAACAGATTATTTTTTAGAAAAGCGCATGTAAATGAAAAAAGAGACAAGCATAAGTTGAATTCGTGGAAGAGGCTAACTATAAAATATTATGCAGTTTATATTGAATCTTGCATATTCTCCGATTTAGATGTACTTAAACTCTAATTATGGAATATAATATATACCGCGTATATCCGCCTGCCGTAAAATAAGAAGAAATGTGAATGTTATGAAGAAAATGAAACTCGCGGAAAGATATCTGGTAAGATGACAGAAGTTATAGGCGAAGAAGATATATTTTTAGAAAAATATGATTTTCGCACTCTCCAATTCTTTTATGGATA
>CASFWX010000039.1 GCA_949298545.1 uncultured Verrucomicrobiota bacterium
AATCACACCTGCATACTCCGACGAAGTCGGGCAGTTTCAAATTTGCTACTGCGACTTTCTCGGAAGCAGGGAGGATTTTGCGCGCAAGATGGCTGCGAGGCTTGATAGGGCATGCTCGACAATAAAGCACGTATGCCGCCTCTCCCCCGAAAAATGGTCGGAATTCTTTGCGAAGCTGAGCGCGGCAGAATTGAGGGCCAATGCCGACGCAATAAACGACGGCATATTTTCCGAGGACGAATTTTCCTTTGAAAAGTTTGCCGGCCCGTCTCCGTTCACTTTAAATGTTTCCGAAATAACTGAAACCTATTGGAACGCGGGTCGCCGCCTTGCAGCGCGGATAGGTGATGTGCGCGAAGCCTGCATCGCTGCCCTTTCGCAGGGGCGCTACATAATAGGGGAATTTGGACAGGCATATTGGCTCGATAAGCGCCACGGTTTCGCGCCAAATGTCACAGCGTCGCACACTGGAGTTCCGGAATTTTTCCAGAGCGCCGGAATACCTTTGCGCCAAACCCATACGCTCGGCTGCTGCAAAGCTTACGACACAAAAGTCGGCACGCATGTTTTTCTAACCCAGATGGACGATTCCCATCCCCTCGCACAAAAGCTCAAGAAACTGGAGTATGGAACCAGCACCGGAAGGCAGCGCATGGTAGGGTGGTTTGATGCCGTCGAAAAAGGCGACGCCCTCCGCTACGGCGGCTATGACGACATTGTGATAAACAAGCTGGACGCCCTTTCATATTCTGGGGAATGGAAAGACGGCAATCTAAAAGTATGCACGGCATACAAATCTCCTGACGGCAAGATATACCGCGGGGTTCCGCGTTCCGACGCGCTCCGCAAGACGCTCGAGCCGGTCTATGAAGACCTTCCTTGCTGGAGCGAAGACATTTCGGCGGTCAGAAGCTTCGCCGACCTTCCCAGCGAGGCTAAAAAATACGTCGCATTCTGCTTGAAAGCGATAATAGATATTGCCTCGCGCGATGGAAACTTAAAAGCGAAGCCTAATCTGCGATATATAGGTGTGGGACCGATGCAGTCGCAAATCATACGCGATGTCCCTTCAACCGAAGAACTCCTCAAATTCGCCCAGATAGAGTGAATTTGGACAACCCAATTACGGGAAAGAAAACGCGGCAAGCTGCAAACACGCGTTAAAAAATAAGGTATGGCAAGCGAATACAAATGCGATATCTGCGGGGCGCCGGCAACGGTGCACATTACGAAAATAATAGACGGCAAAAAGGCCAAGATACACCTTTGTTCGGCGTGCGCCGAGAAGGCGTCTCTCGACGCGTTTGGAGTTTACTCGGAAATATTCCCGAAGATAAAGGAAATTGAAGAAGCGCTCGTAAAAGAGGCAAAAGTTTCCGCCAACGGCGAATACTGCCCGACTTGCGGGGCAAAACTTTCCGACTTGGAAAAGGGAGCGCGCTTTTCATGTCCGGACTGTTATTCTGCGCTAAAGCCCAAGTTGTTCGGCATGTTGACTCAAATGCACGGCGCCGCTTCGCACGCGGGAAAAACTCCCAAACACCACTGCCCCAACTCCGACATATCCGCCCTTCAGCGCGAAGAGGCAGAAGATATTTCCCAACAATTAAAAAGCCCCTCCACCGGCGAGCCTCCAGACATAGAAGAAATTTTGGAAGAGGCCGACGCCGAACTAAAAAAAAGCGCCCTCTCCGCTCCGCCGCTCTCCGAAGGCAAAACCGAAAGCGACGAAAGCGAAAGCGCGGAAAATCTGCGCAAAAAGCTTGAAGAGGCTATCTCCGAAGAGCGTTATGAAGACGCCGCCAAGTTGCGCGATAAACTTAAGTCCCTTTCAAAGTAAATGTCTAGAGATAAAAACGAAGTTGCCGAATTCAAGCCGAACGCGGGCATTGCCATAAGCTCGCGCATACGCCTTGCGCGCAACCTCGCCGGAGAGCGCTTCCCAAACTCCGCCGACAATAATGCGCTCAAACGCATATTAAAAAATTGTTGCGAAGTACTCTCCAAGCTCCCGAAATTCCGGGACGGAATATTTTACGAGATTTCGGAAATATCGGACTTCAGCCGCGAAATGCTCGTTGAGGACCGCAGCATAAGCCGCGAACTTTCCGGCGGCGGAGCCGGGCGGGGAGTCTATGTTTCAAAGGATTTTTCCGCGTCGGTCATGATAAACGAAGAAGACCATATCCGCCTTCAGATGTTCGGAAAAGGGCTCAACCTGGGCGTCATATGGCGTTCCATAAACGCCCTCGACGACGCGGTGGAAAGCAGGCTTGAATTTGCGTATAGCCCGGGCATAGGCTACCTTACAGCCTGCCCCACAAATGTCGGTACGGGAATGAGGGCATCGGTTATGATGCATTTGCCCGCCCTGTCATTCACCGATACGATGAAGCAAGTAGTCCGCGGAGTCAACCAGCTCGGCATGGTCGTGAGGGGAGCAGAAGGCGAAGGCAGCGATTCATACGGCTCAATATTCCAGCTTTCAAACCAGCAAACCCTCGGGCTCTCCGAGCGCGAAATAGTAAAAAAGATATCGAAATACGGCAGAAAGATTGCCGAATTTGAAAGAAACGCCCGCCTCCGCCTAATGGAGGACAATCCGATGTTTCTCGCCGACAAATTTGCCCGCGCATTTGCAATTCTAACATCTTGCAAAATGATAGACACCGCCGAAGCGTGCGCATGCCTGTCTCATTTGCGCCTCGCCGCCGACATGGGCTGCATGCCCGCTCCGGAAGCGGCAATGGCTGTAGTTGACGAACTCTTCACATCCGTGAAGCCGTCGCACCTGCAAATGAAGTTTGGAGATTTCGGAGCCTCGCCGCGCGAAAGGGACATTCTCCGCGCAAGGCTTTTAAATTCAACAATATCCAAACTTGGCGCTCCGCGCCTCCCCTTCGCTTGAGAGCGCGAGCGCATATTGGAAACCTGCACGTGAGGACACAGCCGGAATACCGACGGAACAAAATAAAAAAAAAATTTACGATAAGAAACTATGCAGCAATTTACACCCAGAGCCCAACAGGTTTTAGCTTTGGCGCGCCGCGAGGCAATGCGCTTTAAGCATAACTATATAGGGACGGAACACATACTGCTCGGGCTTATAAAACTCGGCCAGGGAGTGGCGGTCAATGTGCTCCGAAAGATGAATATCGGCCTCGATGAAGTCACCGCCGAAATCGAAAAGCTCGTCGGCAAGGGAGTTCCCGACGGGGAATTTGTAAGCGAGATCCAGCACACCCAAAGAGTTAAAAAAGTTCTGGCATTCGCCTCCCAAGAAGCCGCCCAGTTAAACCATAATTATATAGGCACAGAACATATTTTATTGGGTCTCCTCCGCGAAGGCGAGGGAGTTGCGGCAACGGTTCTCCGCCAGCTCGGAGTCGATATATCGACCTGCCGCACCCAAATATTGGCGGAACTCGATCCGAATTTTGTCGGAGACACCCCCGAACCGCCCCAGCAGGAATCTTCCGGGGAAATTCCGGAAGGCAAGCAAAGCGCGCTCAAAGCCTTCGGCCGCGACCTCACCGAACTCGCCCGCGCCGGAAAGCTCGATCCAGTCGTCGGCCGCTCGGACGAAATAATGAGGGTCGTCCAAATACTCTGCCGCCGCACAAAAAACAACCCCGTCCTCGTCGGCGAAGCCGGCGTCGGGAAAACTGCCATAGTTGAAGGTCTCGCCCAAGAAATAGCTTCTGGAGAAGTTCCAGAACTTTTATCCTCAAAGCGCGTGGTCGCACTCGACATGGCTCTCATGGTCGCGGGCACGAAATACCGCGGCCAGTTCGAGGAAAGAATAAAAGCGGTGATGGAGGAGATAGAAAAGTCCGGCGACGTGATTCTTTTTATAGACGAACTCCATACGATAGTGGGCGCTGGAGCCGCCGAAGGCGCCATGGACGCGTCAAATATTTTCAAGCCCGCCCTCTCGCGCGGTTCCCTGCAATGCGTCGGCGCCACAACCATGGCCGAATACAGGAAATTTATCGAGAAGGACAGCGCGCTCGACAGGCGTTTCCAGAGCGTAAAAGTCGACGAACCCAGCGAAGACGACGCAATCAGGATATTGCGCGGCCTCCGCCCGAATTATGAAAAGCACCACCACTGCACATATTCCGACGCCGCATTGGAGGCCGCTGTCAAATTGTCGGAGCGCTACATCACCAGCCGCTTTCTGCCCGATAAAGCCATAGACGTGATCGACGAAGCCGGTTCGCGCGCGCGCATAAAAATGATGGAGCGCCCCCCGGAAGTGCTTTCCATCAACTCCGAAATAGCCGACCTCAACGAGCGCAAGGAGCTCGCCATACGCGAACAGCGCTTCGAGGAGGCCGCCTCTTTGAGGGACGCAGAAAAGTCTGCAATCGCCCGCCGCGACGACATCGTAAAAGCGTGGAAAAAGTCCATGGATGACAAGCGCGCTGAAGTCTCGGAGGACGACGTATATCACGTCGTTTCGGCATGGACGGGGATTCCCCTTTCAAGAATGGAACTGGAAGAGAGCAAAAAGCTGCTTTCTTTAGAGAAATACCTGCGCAGCCGGGTCGTCGGGCAAGACGAAGCGACGTCGGCGGTTGCGCGCGCATTGCGCAGATCGCGAGCAGCCCTCAAAGACCCCAAAAGGCCGATTGGATCATTCCTCTTCCTCGGCCCCACGGGAGTTGGCAAAACCTACCTGGCAAAAACTCTCGCGGCGCAAATGTTCGGGAAAGAGGAAGCTCTCATACAAATAGACATGTCCGAGTACATGGAAAAATATTCTGTTTCTCGCCTGATAGGATCGCCTCCGGGATATGTAGGGCACGAGGACGGAGGCCAGCTCACCGAACAGGTTCGCAGAAAGCCTTACAGCGTCATTCTTTTCGATGAAATAGAAAAGGCGCACCCCGACGTTTCTCAGCTGCTTTTGCAAGTCCTTGAAGACGGGCGCCTCACTGACAGCCTCGGAAGAACTGTGGATTTCCGCAATACTATCATAATATTGACCAGCAATGTCGGAGCCCACATACTTCAAAAAAATCCCTCCATGGGCTTCGGCGTGGGAATCGACGCGGCTTCAGACTACCAAAAGCTCAAGGAAACCGTAATCGAGGAGATGAAAAAATCCTTCCGACCCGAATTTCTGAACAGAATAAACGACATCGTTCTTTTCAGAATGTTGGACAAGTCGGACATGAAGAGAATCGTCGCCCTCGAGATCGATAAACTGCGCGGCAGGCTTGCTGAAAAAGGCATGGGGCTCGAACTTTCAGAGAGCGCCGAAAATTACATAATCTCAAAGGGCTGGGATGAAAAGTATGGCGCACGGCCGCTGAAGCGGGCCATAGAGCGGGAGCTTGAAGACGCACTCGCCGAGGAAATTTTAAAGGGATCAATTCTTGAAAATGGCGGAATTGTAAAGGTGTCCCTCTCTGAAAAGACCCAAAAGCTTGAATTTTCCCAAAAGAAACCTAAAGGCAATAGCGCGCGGACTTCCGCTTCATAGCTGTTTTATCGAGTTTAAATTTAAATATTCTCTTTTTTTAAAAAGCCGCCATCGCCACTATTTCCACGATGGCGGTTTTGTTTTTTGGGCTAATTTCGCCAATGCCCATCTGGAAGAGTCAACAGCCTGCGAGCTCTATTGGGGGGTAGAGAAAATTCCGACAAAGCATTATCAGGCGCCGGAGAAAAATTGCCCGCGGCAAAGGGACCCTCCGGCAAATTTAAAAAAAAGCTTTTTATTCGCACAAAGTCTGCTAATTTAAAAATATATTATGAAAATAATAATAGTCGGAGCCGGAGATGTCGGACACTATTTGTGCCAGGTGCTCAGCGAAGACGGACATTCCGTCACCCTAATCGAGTCTGACGATGAAATAGCCGAAGACGTCGAGGAAAATCTCGATGTAAGAGTTTTGCGCGGCAACGGAGCTTCGGCAAAAATTTTATTGGCTGCCGGTGTCGAAACATGCGATTTCTTTCTGGCGATGACCGCGCACGACCAGCTCAACATAGTAGCCTGCTCCGTAGCGCACAAACTCGGTGCAAAAACCGCCATAGCCCGCGTGCATGACAGTGTTTACGAAGACATCGCCATAGTAAACTACCGCAGATATTTTAATATCGATTTGATAATAAACCCCGAGGCCCTTGCCGCAGTGGAGCTTGTAAAACACGTGAGGAACCCCGAGCGCATGGCGGTTGAAGACTTCGCGCGCGGACAGATAGAGCTCCAGGAACTAAAGGTCTCCGACGGCGCGAAAGTTATCGGCAAGCCGCTCCGCGAACTCGGGTTCCTCAGCGGCACGCGCATAGGATACATCGAGCGAGGAGATTCCCTTTCCGTGCCGACCGCCGACACCGTACTTGAAGCCGGGGACAAAATCACGCTTCTCGGCACGCCCGAAGCCCTGCTTTCCAAGCGGCGCTACTTTTCGAATGACAGCATGTCTAAAAGTGTCCGCGTTGTGCTTTCCGGAGCAACAGAGACTGCAGTGTCAATAATAAGGCGCCTATCCAACTACCGCTTTAAAATAAGGGTAATAGAATCGGATCTGGAAAAATGCCGTTTTCTCGCCGAAAATTTTCCGAATGTGACGGTCATCAACGGCAGCGCAGCTTCTCTCAGATTACTGGAAGAAGAGCAAATCGGAAGCGCCGACTATTTTATAGCCTGCACCAAAGACGACGAACAAAATGTCATGACCTGCCTCCAGGCGCGCAAGCTCGGAGTAAAACATGTAGAGCTGGTGATAAACAAGCCCGATTACGAACAAGTCCTTCAAAATATCAGCGGATTTTTGGAAATAGAGGCGACGGCCTCGCCAAGGCGCGTTACAGCCGAAGAAATAAAAAAGTATGTGACGAATAAAAACTATAGCGTATTAGGCTCTTTGCGCGACGGTAAAATCGAATTTATAGAACTTGAAGTTGCGCCCGACAGCCCGAGCGCCGGAAGAAGCGTGAGCGAACTCAAGCTTCCCGCCGGATCTATAATTGCCGCGCTTGTTGGAGACAAAGCCGCTAAACTCCCCTCCGCCTCTGATATAATAAAAGGCGGGGACAGGCTCGTAATAATACTTGAGAGAAAGAATGTAAAAGAGGCTGTCCGCCTCTTTATCGGATAGCAGTGAACTACTCAATAATATTCAAAGTTCTCTCGCTTCTGCTCTTGGTTATAGCACTGGCGTTTTCGGCGTGCGCCGGGGTGTCGTTCATGTACGCCGATTCTCCCATAGAAAGTGCGGCTCTCGAAACATGGATATGCCTGATTGCACTTTCTTCGATGTTTTCCTTCGCATTGTATCTGCCTAGCAGGAACGCGCCAAAAAAGCTGTTCCGCAAAGAGGCTCTATGCATTATCGGACTCGGATGGATCTTGATTTCCCTCGTTGGATCCATACCATATATATTGATTCTCGACTGCCCGTTCGCCGACGCGTTTTTTGAATCTTCAAGCGGAATAACAACTACGGGCGCAAGTGTATTCGGCGATTTCTCGGAGTTTCCCAAAAGCCTCATGTTTTGGCGCTGCCTTTCCCACTGGATAGGCGGCCTCGGCATAGTCGTGTTTTTCGTGGCGATACTCTCATTTCTCGGAGCGGGCGGCAGAATACTATACTCTCGCGAAAGCAGCGTAAATTCGGGGGGGGGGCTTGAGACCGAACGGATACGCAGCGGCACTATGAAAATACTATATCTGTACCTGAGTATATCCGCGCTGTGCTTGCTTTCCTTCAAACTGGCAGGAATGGGTTGGTTCGACGGCATTTGCCATATGTTTTCCACTGTCTCCACCGGGGGATTTAGCGTCTACGAAGACAGCATAGCCCATTACGACAGTCTGCTCATAAATTGGGTAGTCATAATTTTTATGTTCATAGGGGGCATTAGTTTCGCGGCAATACTCCCAATCGTCCGCCTTGATTTTAAAAAAATATTGGCGAGCGGGGAATTCTGGACCTACTTCTTGCTGATTTTCTGCTGGGGGACCTTAATATCCTTGATTATAACTGATGACATGTCCGGCGAAACTTTTGGAGAGTCAATAACCCATTCATTTTTTCAGACGGTTTCCCTCATAACAACAACCGGCTTTGCAAGCACCGACTATCAATCATGGATTCCCGCAACGCATGTCATGCTCTTCGGATTAATGATCATAGGGGGATGCGCGGGTTCTACTTCAGGAGGCATAAAGGTATCACGCTTGGTGGGTTCGTTTAAACTCTGCCGCCGCCAAATAGAACATGCTTTCCGCCCGAAGGTAGTGCGCAATGTCTCACTAAACGGACGGACAATAGACGAAAACGATGCAACAGATATTCTATCATACGTCGTTCTATACGCACTCGCCATTCTAATAGCTTTCACAGCCCTCGCCATATTTGAGCCGAATCTGTCTTTTCAAGGCTGTATTAGCGCATTGATAACCACGGTTGGCAACGTCGGTCCAGGATTCGGAGAAGTCGGCCCGGACAAGACTTACGCATTTATGGCGGGACATTCAAAGATGCTGCTTTCCGTGCTCATGATTATGGGGCGACTCGAATTTTACGCCGTCATAGCTCTCTTCATGCCTTCTTTATGGAAAAAATTTGAATAGCTCAAAATTATGACAAAATTAGGAGTGAACATAGACCACAGCGCCACGCTCAGAGAGGCGCGCTATCGGGAAACGCCCGCCGATTCAAAAATAGTCATTGAACCTTCTCCCTTGCAAATCGCCCTCGCCGCCGAGCGCGGAGGAGCGGATTCCATAACAGCCCATCTGCGCGAGGACAGAAGGCACATGCGGGATTCCGATGTATTCGCACTGCGCGAAAATATATCGACCAAACTAAACCTCGAAATGTCCTGCGCGGAAGAAATTTTGAAGATAGCCTTAAAAGTGCGCCCGGATTATGTTTGTCTCGTTCCTGAAAACAGGCGCGAAGTCACAACCGAGGGCGGCCTCGACGTAAAATCCAATTTCGACACGATAAAAAGATGCGTTGAATCACTTTCGGAAATCGGGACAAAAGTGTCTATTTTTATAGATCCCGACGCATCGCAAATAGAATTTGCCGCCAAAGCGGGCGCACCTATGGTTGAACTGCACACTGGCGCATATGCGAATGCGTGGGGGAATTCGGAAGCCTTAAATATGGAGCTTGAGAGGATATCGGAAGCCGCAAAGTTCGGAGAAATCCTATCCCTGACCATAAATTCGGGACACGGCATAAACTACAAAAATCTTGAAGGCTTGCTTTCTGCAGCAAAATTCAACGAACTGAACATCGGACACTCCATAATATCCCGCGCCCTAATCGTCGGAATGGAGAAAGCCGTGTCTGAAATGAAATCCCTCATTTCACACTATGGAGGCTAAAAGAGAAAACTCTGAATCGCCTGCAAATGCAAACGCCATTTCGGATACTTTCGGCGTCGGCGTCGACATTGTCGACGTAGCGCGCATACGCAGGATGCTAGAAAAATATCCGGAGTCTTTCGCGGAAAAAAATTTCGCCCCCCCGGAAATAAAATACTGCTCATCAAAAGCCGACCCTGCCATGCACTACGCCGCCCGCTTCGCGGCGAAAGAAGCAATGGCGAAAGCCCTCGGAACGGGGTTTTCAGGCGGGGTGACGCCATTGTCACTCTGGGTTGAAAACGGGGCCTCCGGCGCCCCGTCCGCGCACCTTGACAAAGTGGCAATGAATAAAATGAAACTCTTGGGCGGACGAAAAATGCTTATCAGCATGAGCCATTTAAAAGACTACGCCATAGCCTACGCAATCGTCGCAAAATAATATGGATTTCCATCCCGTGCTAACATGCCGGCAATCGGCGGAATTTGAAGAATTGCTCTTCGGAAGCTGCCTGCAAAAGCAACAGCTCGCAATGCAAGAGGCGGGAAACGCCATAGCGGAAGAATTTCTTTCGGAGTTTGGAAGCAGAATGCCTAAAGATGCAAATATACTATGCCTATGCGGCAAAGGACACAACGGAGGCGACGCTTTAATAGCCTCGAAAAGGATTCTAAAAGATTTTAATCAAGCCAGGCTTTCTGTTCTCATAGACCCTCCCGAAACACTCAAACCCAACACCCGCAACGCGCTCTCCGCGCTCGTGCATTGCCGCCGCGACAATATCCGCATTATAAACTGGACCGACAAAAAATGCCTCGAGGGAGAAAAATTTTTTCTGATTGTCGAGGGCATAAGCGGAATGAATTTTATGCCTCCCATGCGCCCTGATATGGCAGAGCGGGTGGCTTTTGCGAACTCGGCGCAAGCTGATATAAAAATATCTATAGACCTGCCCGCAGGGATTTCCGATGAAATGGACGCCCCCGAAGCATTCCGGGCCGACGCAACATACGCTGCCGGCATCGCTAAGACTCCTATTTTTAAAGCTTTTAACGCGCGCTTCACCGGCCGTATCCGCTATGCGGACATAGGATTCTTCGGCGGGAAATACAAGGCATCTTCCATTGCGCAAAAATTTGTCGAATCTGCCGAACCGAAAGAATTTATAGCTTCTCCATCGCTGCTGAGACGGCTTGGGAAAATCCGTCCCGCACTTTGCGACAAGCGTGATTTCGGCCGCATCTTGATAATCGGGGGTTCCGAGAGTTTTCCGGGAGCTCCACTCATGAACGTCAAGGCCGCCCTCCGCTCCGGCGCGGGAATCGTAAACGCTCTCGTTCCGAAATTCTGCACCGCCCAGTTCGCCGCTTCGGAACCATCGGCAATATGGAGCGGAGCAAAAACCGACAACAACGGTTCCATATCGGAAGAAAACATTCCGCTTGCTAAAGCCTTGGCTGAACGGAGCGACGCGATTGCGGCCGGCTCCGGAATGGCGAACTCTCCATCCGCCCGAAAGTTAATTTCCGAACTCTTAAAGGAATTTCCCGACAAACCATTCGTTCTCGACGCGGACGCAATTTCCGCAGAGGCAGCCGCTATACTCCCCCTGCGGAACGCACCCGCCCTGCTGACTCCGCACGCGGGCGAATTTCTCCGCCTGGCTGCCGACGCTTCGGACGAATCTCTCGTGGAAACATCCATGCGCTTAAAATCGCACATATTGCTAAAAGGGGCCATATCGAAAATTTCGCGCGGGGATAAAATATTCTTGCTGACTTCCGGGTCGCCGGCTCTCGCCCGTGGAGGAAGCGGAGATTTTTTGTGCGGATTATGCGGGGGAATCATTGCCCGAAGCGCAAAAACCGGGAATTGCGATCCTTTCATTTCAGCCTGCATCGCCTCGGAATGGCTCGGCCGCGCCGGAAGATTGGCGGCGGCAAAATTCTCCGAAAACTCCCTTTCCGCGGAAAATTTTTCGGAAGCCATTTCAGAGAGTGCTAGATTCTTTTAAGCTTGAATAAAAGTGCGTTTGTCAGCTTATCTGTATCTGGAAATATGGACGATACCTGGAGAGATTACGTGCGCCTGTGCTCAATTCCCGACATAGGCGCGGTGACGGCAATGCGTTTAATCCGGCATTTCGGAAGCGCAAGCGCCGCCCTGCGCGCGAGCGAATCCGAATTGAAATCAGTCGAAAGGATAGGGGAAAAAACCGCGCGCACAATAGTGGAGACCAGGGAAGAAATAAATTTGGAAAAAGTGGAGCGGGCAATGGATTCCGTCGGAGCCAGATACATTCCTTATACGGACTCGGAATATCCCTCCCTGCTTGAAAAGATTTCCGACAAGCCGGTAGGCCTTTATAAAATGGGCAATGCCGATTTAAACGCGCCGTGCATAGCGATAGTCGGTTCCCGCTCATGCTCAACTTACGGAAGGCTCACTGCGCGCAATTTCGCGGCGGCGTTTGCGCGCGCCGGATTTACGGTTGTGAGCGGAATGGCGCGCGGCATAGACTCAGCAGCGCACGAGGGAGCAATAGATGCAGGCGGCAGGACAATAGCCGTGCTCGGCTGCGGAGCGGATGTAGTATACCCTCCGGAAAACACCCAGCTTTATCGAAAACTCTGCGAATGCGGGGCTATCATATCTGAATTTCCCATGGGAACGCGCGCCGACAGGCAGAATTTCCCGATCCGCAACCGCATAATATCGGGCATGTCGCTCGCCACACTCGTTGTTGAATCCGACCTGCGCGGGGGGAGCATGATAACCGCCCGCACCGCGGCGGAACAGGGCCGCGATGTTTTCGCCATACCAGGACGCATCGGCGACAACTCGAGCAGAGGCTGCAACGCCCTCATACGCGACGGAGTAACACTCGCCTCCTCCCCGGAAGACATTATTGATTCCCTAAAATTCTCGGGGCAAATCGAGTTCTCCTTCCAGGGCAAGAATCGCAAGCACGGACTTGAAATACCACCCGGCAAAGCCGCGCCAAAACCCATCATTTCCTTTTCTGAAGATGAGGACAAAATACTCCGAATTTTAAGCGACAATTCAGAAACGTGCATTGATGAAATCTCCGAGCGTTCCGGTTTCCCGGTGCAAAAATGCATACCGATCCTTCTAAAGCTCGAAATAAAAAAGGCGGTGTCGCATCTGGCGGGAGGAAATTGGCTAAGGAAGTAAAGACGGCATTTTATTCTTTGAACCGCGTTGCGCGGCGCCGTAATTTTATAGGAAAATATTTTTTCTATCCGCGAAGTCCTTGGGGCCGGCAGATTTTTCTCTACGAGCGCGGCTCACCGCCCTCCGCTTCGGATATTATCCGTTCCCAGCCGGACACCGATTTTTTAAGCCACTTTAAGAGCAAAGATTCACTGTCGGATTTCGAAAGCCTCCATGAGTTCCCGGACGAGCGCATGCGCTTGCACAAATCCGCCAAACAAATCGCAGCAAAAACCGATAGGTTGAAACTTTGAGCGAATCCGCACATCGGATAGGAAAAGCGCATATCAGCCATGGATTCCGCCTCGGCGCTGAGCCCTGTAAGTTCGGTTCCAAGCATTAGCGCCAATGGCTTGTCTAATGGCAAATCCGCCAGGCTACAGTCGCACTCGCGGAGGGTAGAAGCCGCCAATATATAGCCTTTTCCCCTAATTTCCGAAAGCGCCCTGCGGGTGTTTTCCGCACATTCCGCTTCCGAAACTCCGCTCTTTTTCATTCCCTCGCCGCGCTTCGGGCGACGCGCGCACGGAGCAATATAGGAAAATACGTCGAGCCACTTTGAGGTCCCCATATCGACCTCACCGCTTATTGAAAGAAGGTAGCGGTTTTGAATGCTGTAAACATCTTGGATTCCAAACGCGTCGCACGTCCGCAAGACCGCTGCCGCGTTGTGCGGCTGGTAAATATCCTCCATGACAATCGTTATCATGCGCGTGCGCAACTGCGAAGCCCGCTTCATCTTAGTAAACCGCTCCGGTGTGATATATCCGGATAAAAGCCTTATTTTCTCTAAATCCGTCATAACTCTTTATTCGGGCGCGAACAAATTTGAGGATACGGTTCAAAAGGGAAATATTTGTCCCCCGCAGAGTTTTCAAGCATGAATTCGTCGCAGACAGCCATCAGCTCATCCATTCCGCGCGAACGCCTCATCTTATAGAGAAACGCTCCCTCAGGATCAATCCCCAATCCTATAAAATTTAAAAATTTCTTCAATCGCGAATCCGGGTGGCGCACCTCGGAATCCGATGATAAAATCGCTTTGGCAAGCTCGTCTACATAAGCTCTCACATCGGATAGGCGCGGCTGATAAACTTCGCGTCCCGACAGCGTCTCGCGAATCTGCCTGAATATCCACGGGTTCCTTACAGCATGCCTGCCAACCATTACTCCCGCGCAACCAGTTGCGTCTATAATCCCCTTTGCCTTTTTCGCGGACACTATGTCGCCGTTTGCTATCACGGGAATGCGCGCGGCGGAAACCGCGTATGCAATTTTTGAATAATCGCACTCGCCCCTGTAAAGTTGCGATACTGTGCGGGCGTGAACGCTTATAAAATCCGGGGAATTTTCAAGGACGCAATCGAGAAGCCGCGGGAACTCATCGGCGGAATAAAATCCCAAACGCATCTTTACGCTCAACACGCCGCTCCACGCGCTTCGCATAGCCCGAAGGATAGAAGATATTTTTTCCGGGTGGCGTAGCAATCCGCCGCCGGCGTCCTTTTTATAGATCTTTGGGGCGGGACAACCGAGGTTCAGGTCGAGCATTTTAATCTCCGGATACTTTGAAAGCTCCGCGATAGCCCTCCCGATGTGCTTCGGATCGGAACCGATAAACTGCAAACAGACCGGACGCCCCCCGTGCAGGTTCGCCGCAGCCTCTAAAACGCGCGAGTCAAAATTAAAAAATTCGTGTATTCTTACATATTCCGAGACGAAAAAATCCGGAACCCCCCGGCTTGCGACAATATCCATGAAACGGGCGTCGCATATGTCCTGCATAGGCGCTAAGAACGTCGCGTTGTCCCCGTGAAAGCTAAAAGGAGCGGGCATGCCTACACTTCTCCGCAGCCCCTGATTTTTTTGAGGGCGTCAGACACGTCGACCAGCTTGTCGAGAATATTTGAAAGCACGCAAACCGGAGCTCCCACGCGCAAGGCTATCGACAGCGTATCGCTTGGGCGGCCGTCTATTTCGACGAGTTTTTCCCCCAGCTCGTTTGACATCTTTACGCTCATTCGCGTATAGAACACGCCGTCGCAAACGTCGTATATTACGACTCTCTCGACGCGGCACTCGAGGCCGTCAAGCATTTGCGCGACAAATTCGTGTGTCAAGGGCCTTGCCGCCGAACGACCTTCAAACGCGCTCTTTACCGCTGCTCCGCGCTCCCTGTCGACATATATTACAAAAGTTTTGTCGCATGCGGAAACGAATATGGCGTATCCGTAGGGAGACGCGCAAATTTCTTCGATTTTCGCTTCGCAAAGGTCGTTCATACGGGAATTATATCGTCCGTTTTGGGCGCGCTTCAAGCATTTGAGACAAAAAAAACTTCCGACCGCGCTCGCGCGCAGGCCGGAAAATGCAACCGCATGCAAAAGCCCTACTTGGCGAATTTAAGCGCGGCTTTGGCGAGCTTGCTTTTTATGCGCGAAGCCTTGTTGGGATGTATTACACCCTTCTTGGCAGCCTTGTCCATTGCCGACGCGAGCTTTGCGCCCGCCGCCTTTAATGCTTCGGCATCCTTGCAAGCGGAAACTCCCTTCGACAAAGTCTTTATGCGACTGCGAACCGCCTTGTTGGCCGCCGTGCGCGTTGCCGTTCTGCGTATATCTTTTCTCGATGATTTGTTGTTTGCCATTTTTTGCGTGCGTTTAAATTGCCTCTAAAAATATATGAAAGCTGAAAGTGAAATTCTTTTGCACCGGATTGCAACAAAATTATTTCGACCATGCTTCAAATAGCCGCAAAAAAGCGCCCCGCCTTAGGGGCGGGACGCAAGCTAAAACTCATTCTGCTTTTTTTATTTATCCTACTTGTTTATTTCGTCGTAAAATTCGACTATATGCCCCCTGCGGTCGGATTCGTTGAATTCCATTGCGCTCTTTGGGTGCCTGTTCAGGAAACCGGTAGCCATGTACGGATAATCAAAGCCCCAACCGAGCTTTTCCCTCATCGGCTCAATATAATCTTGAACGCACTTGAGAAGAGGACGCATCCTGTACTTAGGATTATGCAGGAAACCGACAAGCATCTCGAGATAGCAGTTCCCTGCCCCGCGGCCTAGCCCGGCGAGGGTTCCGTCTACCATGTTTGCGCCGTCCACTATCGCTTCTATCGTATTTGAAAATGCCAGTTGAAGATTGTTGTGCGCGTGTATGCCCACCTCTTTGCCGAACTCGCGCGCCGCACGCATGTATTTCGCCATGAGGTAGCGAATCTGCTCGCTGTAAAGAGAGCCGAAACTGTCTACCAGGTATATTGCCGACGCGTCGCTGGCGGCAAGCATTTCAAGACCCTCGTCGAGCTCGCTCTCCCTAACGGTCGAAACTGCCATCAGATTGACCGTTGTTTCATATCCCTTGTCTGTGGCGTCCTTTATCATGTCTATGGCCAGCGGTATCTGATGGATGTAGGTTGCCACGCGGATCATGTCGAGGGGGCTGTTTTCCTTTGCGATAATATCCGTCTTATAATCCGACTTCTCGGCGTCGGCCATGGCGCAAAGCTTTATGTCGCGCTTATTGTCGCCTATTATGCGCTTGATGTCGTCGTCGTCGCAGAAGCGCCAGGGACCAAATTTATCCGGTGAGTAAATTTTTTTGCTGTTCTTATATCCGAACTCCATGTAGTCGATTCCGGCATCGGCGCACGCATCGTACACGGCGCGCACAATTTCGTCGGAGAAGTAGCTCGAATTCATGAGACCCCCGTCCCTTATCGTGCAGTCGAGCACCTTCAGTTCTTTCCTAAACCCCACCCATCTGCCGGATGCGGTCATGGAACCGTTCATCGTTTTTTGATTCATCTTATTTCTCTTTCTCTTTTTGGGATGATGTAATTTTCAAATAAAACCGGAACAATAAAAAAACCCGACCGCCTGCGCGTTCGGGTTTCCTCTTTGCACACGGACGAAGCCGTCCGCCGAACGCTATGGCCGATCGTCGGTAAAGTAAAAATAATAGGCTTCAAATCTGTGCGCTTTCATTGCTCTAAAAACTATGGTAAAGAATTGAAGTTTGTTTTCTTCCTATTTCAAGCTTTTTTTTACCAAATTATAAAAATCTGAAAATAGCGGATCGGCATCGTTTGGCCCGGGAGATGCTTCAGGATGGTATTGGACCGAAAATACGGGCTTATCTTTCAGGCGCAAACCCTCGACCGTTCCGTCGTTCAAATTTATTTCCGTCACAATGGCGCCGGCGGATTCGAGCGACTTGGCGTCCGCGGCGAATCCGTGGTTTTGGGAGGTTATGGAAACCCTGCCCGTCTCGAGATTTTTAACGGGTTGGTTGCCCCCGCGATGTCCGAATTTGAGCTTATAAGTCCCCGCGCCTATCGCATGCGATATCACCTGATGGCCGAAACATATCCCAAAAGTAGGAAGTCCGGACGCGATGAGCCTTTCCACGCATTTGTGCGCGTAGCCGACAGCCGACGGATCTCCGGGCCCGTTTGAAAGAAACAGGGCCTGCGGAGCCGAATCGAGAATTTCTTCGGCGCAAGCAGAGGCGGGAAACACTTCTACATCAAAACCGTGAAAGGAGAGCCGCTTGAATATCGATTTCTTTGCGCCGTAGTCTATGGCGGCGCACTTGAAAACCGGCCCATTGCGGGTGAAGTTGTATAGTTTAGTGCCAGGAACCGTAAACGGCCCCATTGCTTCTGCATTAAAAGCAAACGCGTAAGGTTTGCGGCATGAAACCTCGCGCACATAATCTTTCCCCACAATCCCCGCCCATTCTCTCGCGCGCTCCACAGCTTCGTCCGCCGAAATCCCCTCGGTGGACAGGCACGCTTTCATGGCGCCCGCGCTGCGCAGCTTCAAAGTAATCGCGCGGGTGTCAACCCCGCTTATTCCGGGAACACCGCTCGCGAGAAGATATTCCTGCAGCGACATCTTTCCACGCCAATTGCTGAATATCGGACTTACCTCGCGAACCGCAAAGCCGGAAACCTTTACGCCGTCTGATTCCTCATCGTCTGGATTGACTCCGTAATTGCCGATTTCGACAGCCGTCATAGTGACTATTTGCCCGAAATATGAAGGATCGGTGAGAACTTCCTGATAGCCCGTCATCGATGTATTGAAAACCGCTTCGCCGACAACAGTCTTTGCCGCGCCAAAAGCGCGCCCCTTAAAAACGCTTCCGTCTTCAAACGCCAAAATAGCTGAACCGTCCTTGTCCATAAATATTTCGCCGATTACGAACTTTTTTCGCGCCTTTACAAGACTAATCTAAAACAGTTCCGCCTGCTTTGCGCCACCGCCGGGCGCGCCCCTGAATTTCTTGAGGAAATCCCTCCTGTGCTCCGGGCACGGGCCGCGAAGCAAGAGAGCTTGGAGGTGCCGGGGCGTACCGTAGCCTTTGTGCTCTTCAAAACCGTATTCCGGATATTTTTCTGCAAGAGAAACCATATACTTGTCGCGCGAAACTTTTGCAACGACCGATGCTGCCGCTATTGCCAAGCTTTGGGCGTCCCCGCCGACTATCGCCAGATGGGCAAAGGGAAATTTTTTAAGCGGATTTCCGTCAATCAGGAGATTTGCGCGCGACAAATCCAAATCGCCCTCTCCGAACAGTGTGGCCGCCGCTCCCGACCTGGCGAGATTGAGTGAAAGCCGCAAATTTAAGGCTCCGACGGCGCGCTCCATTGCCAGCTTTGTCGCGCCGAGAATATTGTATTTTTCGATTTCCCCGACTCCCGCAAAGGCCGCCTCGAAGTCTATCGCACCGCGCGCTTTTAAATCGGCCAACCTGCCGTACAAGGCTTCGCGCGATGAAGGGGAAAGGCGCTTTGAATCGTCGAGATCCGCCAGCGCTGAAATAAACCCCGCATTCGAATATGCCCCCGCCTTGACCGCCAACGCGCAAGCGCATACCGGCCCCGCCAAGCAACCGCGCCCCGCCTCGTCCACTCCGACGATGTAAGAGCGCCCCCCGAGATATTCCATATCAAAGGAGGCGAGGCGCCCGCTAACCGATTTCTTCGCAGCCATTTTTACTCCGCCATACTCCTGGCATTTGGATCAAAACTTTATTCTCCCGCTGCTTTTACTGCTTCGCCCGCCGTTTTAAAATGCAGTTTGGCATATTTTTTAAGACTTTCCGCCCCGAATTTTTTCACTATCTGTTCAGCCTGCTCGCGGGCTTTTTCCCCGGCGCCCTTTACAAGCTCGATTCCGCATTCCTCCGAAAGCTTGCGCATGGCGTAAATATAGGTCGCGCGCGCAATGATTGATGCGGCGGCAACAACGGGATCCTCCTCGGCTTTCGTCCTCATCTTCAATTCGAAATTTTCGATATTGAGCTGTCTCTGGACGAGCGGCTGCTTAGTAAATTGGTCCAGCATTCCCCAAGGGGCATGGCGCACGGCGATTGCACCGCTTATAGAAGTTGCGTGAAACCACGCCAAAAGCTTATTCAAATTCCGGCCGAATTTTATGTATAGAGCGTTGTACTTTTCCATGCCGGCATAAGAAACTTTTACCGCAACGCCCTTCGTATTTTTCACCATTTTTGCCATCTTTAAAACGGCCGCATCGCTGCTGACTTTCTTCGACTCTTTCAAGCCACCTGCAACCCATGCGCGCACGGCGTCTCCGTCGGCAACAACGCACGCCGAAACCAGGGGCCCGAACAAATCGCCCTTTCCGCTTTCGTCCACACCGGCATGCAGCTGATACCATTCCGGGTGCAATACCTCATCGTATCCAAGCTCGACAACTCCGGTGATTTCGGGCTCCAAAACATAGCGGACAAAATCCTCCGTGCCCTTCCCTTGGACGACCAATTTGCCGGAATTGTACATCACAACGTTTACATCCGGCCCCTTGTAGGCAAAGCGCGCATACGCAACAGAATAGGGAGCCCACAAATGCCTGTCGAGCCACGAATCGAGCTTTTCGGCCTGGTCGCCGCCGAGTTTGACGGTGTGGAGCGCTGCCTTTTTGGGCTCGCAATACAGTTCAGGATTTTTGCCTTTGCGGCTCATATTGTTCCTTTCTTCATCTTACGGCAAAACAATGGAGCCGGGGCGCGTTTTCTTCAAACCTTTTTTACCATTAAAAAAGCGCCCAATCAAAAGCTTGCAAATCCCCATAAAATCGGAAAGAAAAAATACATTGGGAGGACTTTTATATGAGCAAATCCTTATTGATAGTCATATGCGACTTTCTTCTTCTAAGCCTGCTTAGCATTGCCAACTTCGACACCCCCGCCCAAGCGGATGCGGAGTCAAAAAAGAAAGCCGAGGAATCGGCAGAGCAAAATTTCGTCGACTCGCAAATGGTCGACCTTCTCAAGATGTCGCTCGACAACGAGCGCGACAGGCGCGTGGCACTGACTTACGACGTTGAAAAGCTCTCGAAAGCCGCCGAAGAAAGCCGCAAAGAGGCTGAAATGCAAAAAAAGATTCTCGACGTGCGCGAAACGGAACTCCAGCGCCTGGCAAAGGCCAAGGGCGAGCTCGAAAAGGAAAAAGCCGAAATATTGCGCAAGACGCTCGAACTTGAAAAGCGCGTTTCCTCAAGCGAATCGAGAAACATCGAATTGCAAAAAGACATTGTCGAAGCGGCATCAAAACTTGAAAAATCGGCTCTCGAGCGGGCTGAATTGGAAAAAAAGATAGGAGACATGCGCGAAGCCGACTCAACCTCGAGGCTCAAGCTTCAGGCGGTTCAGGAGGAATTGAGGCGCAACAAGGAATACCTCGAAACCCTCAAGACCGAAAGCGAACAGCTCAAGATGGAAAACCGCGCCATAGAAATCGAAAAGCGCTCGCTTTCAACACAGCTTGAAGTGGCTACCACAAAAACGCAAATCTACGAGGAAAATCTGAAGCGCGCCCAGGCGCTCGTAAACATAGAAAAAAGCGAAAAAGAAAAAATCCGCGAGCACGCCGAAAATCTCGCCGCCGGAGTTACCGAATTGGCGGGAGCACAGGAAAAGCTCTCGCAAAACGTCCGCGACCTGCGCCCTAAAACAGCTTCGGAAATATTTGAGAAGATCAAGCAGTCGTTCGTAAAAATCGTATTTAACTACACGAGAAAAAGTCTGCTCGGGCCCTCCGAAAGCGCCATAGAAATGAGCGCACTGCCAGTCAATATCTCCGGGGAGCCGTGGCTCGTCTTCGGCGCGACCGATACAGTCCTCGAGCCTACCCTGAACAAGTGGTTCGCCCCGGAGACTCTCTCGATGTCGGTATCAGGAAAGTCCTACCGCTTCAATCCGAAAAAAGTCTACTCTGTCGCAGAAGAACCGCGCCTACTGGCGGTGCGAATACCGAAAGAGTTTTTGGAAAAGGAAAAGCTCACTCCGCTTGAATTGTCCGAAAATCAATTCGGCTTCTCCGACTGCGTCGTAATAGACTGGCGCAAGTCGTACTACGGGCAAAGCCCTTTCAGATCCGACTTTGAAGTCCCATCATACGCCCAGCTCGACGTCGGGCTCCTGCAATCCGTTTTCGGAACATTCTCCCCGGGCGCGGGAGATTACGTCATGTCGAGAAGCGGAGATTTCCTCGGCTGCATGGTGGACTCGGACGCGGCAATACTTATAAAAAAGATTACCCCGATTCTCGCTCTCGC
>CASFWX010000040.1 GCA_949298545.1 uncultured Verrucomicrobiota bacterium
GACGGGCTCTACATGCAGTATGTCGCCGTTCCTGAACCCGCGGAGATAGCGGCGCTCTTGGGGCTTTGCGCTTGCCTGATCGCCTTTGCTAAGCGCGGGAGATCCGCTTAGAGGGCGAAATATTTGTCTCACATAATAAAATTGCGGGCGCGCCTCTAAAATGAGGCGCGCTTTTGCATTTACCATTTCCCGATAGGGCATGATTCATAGAGAAAAAGGCGCTTGAATTTCGTGCAGCCGCATTTCCTATGCATGCATTCTCCGAGTAGCAAGTTGCCTGATTTGTTCCATAGCGGACAGGCCGAACAAATTTTTCCCCGCCTTATGCGCTCGTTTTTCGGGGCGATTTTAGCTCCGGATTGGGCTTGTTTTCTGAGCGCGCGCATAAGATTCGCAGCCTTTTCAGTGATTGAAGGCCCTTGTACCTTGTGTGATATTGGCGTTATCCGCATGTCTTTCGGGCGAATTAAATGGTAGAGCAGGGTTGAAATCCGTCTATTTCAAGGCCTCCGCGAACAATTCTCAATCCTGAAGCCCCGCCGTATTTGCCTATAAAATAATCCGGCGAAAACTCTCCGCTTTCAACATTTCCGGATTCGTTTATGCGAAGGGAAAATTCCGCATACCTGCCGCAGTCTGAACCGTGGATATCGGAAGCATCGAAGCAAAGTTTTGCCGAAAAACTTTCGTTGAATTTGTTTATGTCTAGGCAACACCCGTTTAGGACGCTGGTCGATACCGGATACGAGAGTATTACGGAATACTCGATATTTGGCATGGCGTTGAGAATCCTAAAGTATTGCGAGGCGCTAAAATCGTCGCACTCGAACCATG
Source organism: uncultured Verrucomicrobiota bacterium (assembly GCA_949298545.1). GTDB lineage: Bacteria > Verrucomicrobiota > Verrucomicrobiia > Opitutales > Intestinicryptomonadaceae > Merdousia. The sequence goes on from CASFWX010000040.1 coordinate 835, forward strand.
AGCACAGAGAGCTTGCGCATGTGCATGCGGTGTATCTGTCGTTTAGGTATAGCCAGTCGTCAGTATTGTTGAAATTGAGCGGAAGCTGGTATTTTTCGTATTTTTGGCTGCCCGATACGCTTCGGCAAGTCATGATTCTGACGTTTCCGCTCCATTCTATGGGCAGGTGTTCTACATATGGACATTCTCCAAGCTGTGTCATATAATTCCTTTTTTATGGCGAATATAATCCAGCTGTGATAAAATTGCCCGCTTAGTTTGGGAGTTTTTGAAAAAAATGAAAAAAAACCGATAAAAGAATGTGTTTGCAAATTCCGCCAAATTCATATTGAGATGGGAATAATGAAAATGCGCCTTATTGCCATAGTTGTCGCGTTCGCGTTCGCGTTTGTGCGGACGGGCCGGGCGGATTTGGTCTGGACGCCCGAAAGGGGTTGGCAGATAGAGGGCGGGGTTCTCGCAAATGTAATAGGCGAGAATGTCAACGTCACTAACGCCCTTCAGGCAATGAACGAGGGCAAGAAAGCCATGGACGAAGAGGACTACTGGGCGGCGATAGGCTATTATAAGCTCGTCGTAAACGAGTATCCCGATTCAATTTTTGCGCCCGAAGCATATTTTCAGATGTCAAAAGCCTACGTTGCGCGCGGGCAGTTTATGGACGGGTACGACGCCCTTCAGGAAATAGTCAGGCGCTATCCCGATTATCCTAAATTCAACCAGATAATAGGCGAACAATACAATATTGCCGCGCTTATCCAGGGCGGCGCTACTCCGTATATATGGGGCTGGTTCCCCTGGTTCCCGAATTATAAAGACGCCATAAAGATATACGAGAGCGTCGTGCGCGACGCCCCGTACGGTGACTACGCCCCTATAGCATTGATGAATATCTCCCTGATAGGTGAGGATGAGGACAATTTTGACATCGCCTTTGACGCGCTCGACAGGTTGATAAACAATTATCCCCAGAGCATGTTCGCTTCCGACGCTTACATGCAGATGGCGAAACTTTACCGCAATTTGGTGGAGGGGCCTGAGTACGACCAGACTCCGACGAAAAACGCCATAAGTTTCTTTCACGATTATCTCGTTTTGTTCCCGGAGGAGGCGGGAGTTTCCGACGCGGAGCAGGGCTTGGAGGACATGGAGGACATCTACGCGCGAAGCCGCCTCATAATTGGCGATTTCTATTATTACTATCGCAATAACGGAGTTGCCGCGTCGATATTTTACAATGAGACCATAACCATAGCGCCCAACAGCAACGCGGCCAAGGAGGCGAAGGCGCAGCTCGATAAAATAGACAAGGGCATACCCGCCCCAATGACGCCGTATGACTGGATATGGGGCCGCTACGAGCCTCCGACAGACAGCGAGCTGGAGGAGGATTTGAGGCTCGAAGAGTTTGCAAACGACAGGTTTGAAAGCATGAGCGTCGACGATTTTCTGCTTCAGCCCGGGGCTGCCGTAGTCGAGCGCATCACTCCGTCCGGAGAGGCTGAGGCGTACGAAACTTTTATTCCGACATACGGCGAGGGGCTCGAGCCCTACCTCTTTGACGACGGAATTTACGAGTGGACTCAAAATGAAATAGACGGGGCGCTTTAAGCATGGCCAAAAATTTTCTAACAGTCGCATTTTCCGCAGCCGTTTTTTTTGCGGCATTCCTAAGCGGTTGCTCGCATTATAGATTGGCAGGCACCGCTGTAGATCTTCCGTTCTCGTCGGTTTATGTAGTGCCGGTAAGGAATGAGTCTGACGCGGCGCAGGCTTCGGCTCTCCTGACAAATGCCATATCTTTTTCAATCTCCCAGACCCCCGAATTGAGTATCGCTTCGGAGGGAGAAGCCCAGGCGAGGCTTGAGACAAAACTCGTGGGCTATCGGCGTTCGGGGGTGGCTACGCGTCCAGACGACACCGCCCTGGCTGCTTCCTATAGAGTCACTGCGGTCGCCCGGTGCACCCTCACACGCTCAAACGGAGACGTCATATTTAAGGACAGAAAAGTGGAGGCTTCAGTTTTCGTATATCCCGATGCGACGAACGGCCTCATAGGCGCCGAATACCAAAATATGCCGGTTCTCATGCGCGAACTCGGTGGAAAGATAAAAGACGCCGTGATTGGAATATGGTAAACACTCTCGAAATAGCTCCGTCCATTCTCGGCGGAGACCATTCCTCGCTCGCCGAAAGCGTTGAAAAAATTCGCGCGGCGGGTTTGAGATGGGTTCACGTCGACGTGATGGACGGACACTTCGTCCCCAACTTGTCATTCGGTTCGGGCGTTGTAAAAGCTTTGAAAAGGCGGTTCCCGGAAATGTTTTTCGACGTCCACCTGATGCTCGACAATCCGAATTTGTACGTCGCGCAGTTCGCGGAGGCGGGTTCCGACTTGATTTCCATACATGTCGAGCCCGATTATCCCGTGGCTGAGACGCTCGACGAGATTCATCTGCTCGGGAAAAAATCGGGAATAGTTTTCAATCCGGATACGCCTGTCGGCAGCGTGGCGGATTTCCTCCCCAAAGTGGACCTGGTTCTGGTCATGAGCGTTCAGCCTGGATTCGGCGGACAGCCCTTCAGGGAATCGGCGCTCGAGAAACTTTCGGCATTGGAGCGCATGCGTTCCGAAATGGGATTGTCGTTTCGCATAGAGGTGGACGGCGGGGTGGATTCGTCCAATATAGGCGCGGTTATCCGCGCGGGCGCTGATACCATAGTTGCGGGAACGGCTTTCTTTAAGGACGGCGCGAATTTAATAAAGAATGCGGCTATTGCGTCGATGTAGTCTTTAAGGCATTTCGATATGCTGCTGCGCTAAGGGCAGCAGGGAAATTTGAGATTTAAAAGGCGGGAATTGTATGAGACAGGGTTCATTGGCAAACGTGGTGGCGGCCATCGCGAGTTTCTTTATTCCGGGGCTCGGACAGCTGGTGCAGGGCAGACTTTTGGCGGGGCTGATTTTTTTCGGACTGTCTGCCCTATTTTATGCGCTCGTAGTGACGATTCCCGTCGGTTTGGTGTTTCATATATGGAGCATAGTCGACGCGGCGAGGTTTTCGCCCAGGCGCTCAAAATAGGCAATGAATAAAGACGAGGCAGATCCTGAAATACTCGATTCCGCAGAGGAAGATTTCCGAAAATCCGTTTCTGGCGATTTTGAACTTGTAGATGACGATTCTCCTTCCGAGGGTAATTCTGGGCGCAGGTCGAAATCAGCGACGCCGAATGACAGATATTTTTGCGATGGAATGCTTGGCGGGGAGAAGGGCAAGTGGAGGCATGCTTCTGCTCCGCTTTTGCCGTGCGCGCCGTTTTCGTACTGTTGCGGCTGTTTTGCAATGCTTTTTTTTGCCATAGCGGCGCTGATTGGCTATCTCTTGTATTTGGGGAGCATGCAGGTTGGCGCAACGTTGAATATGGCGCGCGACTCCATGCGCAGCATTTGCGGTCAAATAGCTTCCGGCGTGCGGGGAGCCGTAAAAAAGGGGGTCGAAGAATGCAGAAAAGAACCGGGGAAAACCGTGTTTGTAAATTATGATTTCATCTCGGCAATGGGGGCGGACAAATATTGCGTGGCGGAGATATCGGAAGATGTCAACCGGCGCATAGAGCGTTCAAAGTGGGGATTTTCGTCTGTCTTGAGGCTGAGCAGCGACGTGCTATTTCAATATTACGTTCCGCTCCGCCGCCTCCGCATAGAAATATCGTCGAGTTCTGATAATCCCGGCAGCATAAAAATCCGCGGAATTTTCGGGCCTCTCAAGCTTGAAACTCCCGTGGTGTGCAGCGTGAAGAAGCAGTATTTAAACAGGAGTTATTTGCCGAGCCTCAACGACTCCGCCCTAAACTACATATCGTCGGACTTGCCTGCCGAACTCGAAGAAAAGGGGCGTTCTCCCGATATGATGCGAATTGCAGAAATAGAGGCGAAGAAATCGCTCGAATCTTTCTTTCGCGACGGGCTTCTTCCGATACTTGGATTTTCCGCAAAAGAAATAAAAGAGATGAAGATCGAGATAGCATTCGATTCATCGCTTGCGTCCATTCCGGACGCAGCTCCCGTTTTGCCTGTCAAATGACTTCCAACAGACATACGCCCGGAGCCGGATCCTCTGAGGAAGGCGTTTCGCGGGACGGCAAGTGCAAGCGATCGTGTTTGGGGACTTGTGCGGCGCTTGCCGGCATTTTAATTTCCCTGTTTTGGATTTTGAACTTTTCTCTCGGAGTATTCGAAATTCCTGACAATTTGCCTATTGTGGGGAATTTGGACGAGGCGTTTTTTACGATGCTTTTTCTGGGGTGTTTGTCTTATTTAGGCGTTAATATACCATTTATTCGCAACATAAAGTAAAAAAAATGTTGAAAAAAGAGCTTTACAGGACATTTTCACAATCGTGACGCAAACGGAAAAAACCATTCAAGATCTTCTTCGCATACGCGAACTGCAAAAGCTTATGCAGAGGCGCGGCTTGTCGGCGGACGAAATCGACGCGTATCGCGCGGAAGAAGAGGAGTTGCGCAGGAGGATTCCGCCTTTTGTAATCGAGCATTTTGACCGGCTCGAGGAGAGCGGCAAGCCGGGGATAGCGGACATCGGAGAGAACGGCACGTGTTCGGCGTGCGGGGCGAAAATTCCGGAAAGCGAAATAGAATATATCAAAAAGAATCGCAACATAGGGGTGTGCGATTCGTGTTTTGCATTTTTATATATCGCCCATTGACCTTGGGTCCCAAGGGCGGCTTTAAGGCGCCCGGTTTTTATAGAGCGGACTTTACCGTTTCCGCGACGAAAGCGAGTTGCTGTTCGGAGAGTTCCGGGTAAATGGGGAGGGCGAGCGTATGTTCGGCGGCATATTCGGCGTTTGGGAAGTCGCCCTTTTTGTATCCCAGGGGCTTGAAGCACTCTTGCAGGTGGAGCGGCACGGGATAGTAAATCTCGCAGCCGATGTTTTGGGACTTTAGCCTTTCGAGTATGGCGTCCCGCTTTGGCGAGGAAATTATGTATTGGTTGTAGATAGAATAATTTTCCGGGCGGATAACAGGGGTTTTAATGGCTTCAATGCCGTCGAACGCGGCGTCGTAGAACGCGGCGTTGGCGCGGCGCATATCTCCCCATTTGTCGAGCCTTGATAACTTGACGAGCAGCCCGGCGGCCTGCAAGGCGTCGAGGCGGAAGTTTCCGCCGACCCGCTTGTGGTAGTATTTCGGTTCCATGCCGTGGTTGCGCATTTGGCGCAGCCTTTGGGCGATGTCGGCATCGTTGGTCAAAACCATTCCTCCGTCTCCGAGTCCGCCGAGATTTTTCGACGGGAAAAAGCTCAATGCGGCGGTGTCTCCGAAATTTCCAACCTTTATGCCGTTTTGTTTTGCTCCTATCGCCTGGGCTCCGTCTTCGATTATTTTCAGGGAATGCTTTTTTGCCGTTTTGCATATTGGGTCCATGTCGGCGCACTGCCCGTACAGGTGGACGGGGATTACGGCTTTTGTCCTATCAGTTATTTTTTCTTCAAGCGATTTTGGATCGATATTGTAAGTGTCCGGATCTATGTCTGCGAATACTGGTTTTGCCCCCGCTCTCCAAACGCTTCCCGCCGTGGCGAAGAAGGTGTATGCCGGCACGATGACTTCGTCGGCGGGACCCTCGTCAAGCGGCGAACGGTATATGTCGAGCGCCATCAGAGATGACAGCAGGGCGTCCGTGCCGCTCGATACCCCGACGGCGTCGAGCGTCCCGGAGTATTGCGCGACTGCCTTTTCAAGGTTTGCGACGTTTTCGCCTCCGATAAAATACTGGCTTTCGAGAACCGCGTCGATAGCCGCGCGCGTTTCTTCTTTTAATTCGGCGTATTGGGCCTTTAGATCTAATAATGGGACTTTCATTTTTTTACGCGGGCGAATAAATACGATAAGGGAGGAAAGAGCAAATTTTTTTTGATTCCGCTAAAAGA
>CASFWX010000041.1 GCA_949298545.1 uncultured Verrucomicrobiota bacterium
CCGCGCTTCATCGCTTCAACGGCGGTTTCGACGCTTCCGTAGGCTGTCAGCATTATGCATACGGGCCGATGCGGCATAGACGCGGTTTTGTCTATTACGCTAAGCCCCGATTTCCCTGCCATGCGCAAATCTGTTATGACGGCGTCGAAATTTTCGGCGTCGAGCATTCTTATGGCTTCGTCTGCGTCGGCGGCGGCGAATACGTCGTATGTGTCGGCAAGCACGGCGGACAATCCGTCGCGCGTATGTTTTTCGTCGTCTACTATGAGTACGCTTTGCATCTTTAATCCCGCGATATTAGAACCATGGAGCCGTCGGGGGCAAGGTCAAAAAGCTCTATCATGTCTTTGGGCGCCAGGAGAACGCAGCCGTGGCTGTTGGGAACGCCTATCTTGTCTGCCTGGTTTGTTCCGTGGATATACACATAGCGGTCGAACGTGTCGAGTTCTCCGCCGGCATTTATCCCTTCCTCAAGTCCGCGGAGGCGCATTATGCGCGAAAGTATCAGGTTCTTTTTTTTCTCTGATGGGCTCTGTTCCCCGAGGAGGCCGTCGGGCTTTCTGCCCCTGAATACGGTTTCGGGATTTTCTCCGGCGCCGATTTTCCCGTCTATCTTATGCAATCCCAAAGGCGTGCCGAGAGAGTCCTTCAGGCAGTTCGGTTCGGCGCGGGACGTGGAAACGAGGTATGTCCTCAAAAGGGTGTTTCCGCAAAAAAGATAAAGTTTTTGCTCGCCAATAGACACGAAAATAAAATACTTCGTCCTCTTTAAATTGAGGCGCTTGCATGCGCTGGATAGTTTTTCAAAGGCATTAACCATGGATAAAAAATTCAGAGTTGGAATAGTCGGAGCAACCGGCGCCGTCGGGCGCGAACTCATAGAGCTTCTCTTTGGGAGAGAATTTCCAATGAAGTCTTTGACACTTCTTGCCTCGTCCCGCTCGGCAGGCAAGCAAATTAAGTTCGGCGAAGAGGTTTTTACGGTGGAGGAGGCAAAGCCCGAAAGCTTCGATAATCTCGACATCGCGATATTTTCAGCCGGGGCCTCCGTTTCGAAAATTCTCGTTCCAGAAGCCGCGAAGCGCGGCTGTGTGGCGATAGACAATAGTTCGGCGTTCCGCATGGATCCAGACGTCCCGCTCGTGGTTCCAGAAGTGAATCCGGAAGCGGTTGCAGGGCATCATAATGTGATTGCAAATCCCAACTGCACAACGGCAATATCCCTCATGGCGCTGTGTCCATTGCACAGAAAGTTCGGATTAAAAAGGTTTTTTGCTTCTACTTATCAGGCGGTATCCGGGACGGGAGTCGCCGCCATGGAGGAGCTGAAGGGGCAGGTCGAGGCATTTGCAGCGGGAAAAACTCCCGAAGTTAAAGTGTATCCATACCAGATAGCTTTTAACGTCCTTCCCCATGTCGACGTCTTTCTCGACAACGGGTATACGAAAGAGGAGATGAAAATGCTGAACGAGACCCGCAAGATTATGGGGCTTCCAGACGTGCTTTGTTCGACGACTTGCGTGAGGGTCCCGGTAATGCGCGCCCACAGCGTAGCCATAAGCGCGGAGTTTGAAAAGCCAGTTTCGGTGGAGGAGGCAAGGGAGGCAATATCAGCATTCCCAGGAGCCGAGCTTTGCGACGATCCCGAAAACAAGCTGTATCCCATGCCGTTGTTCTTTCAGAGAAAGGTCAAATGCGGCGTGGGAAGAATACGCAAGGATTTGGCTTTTCAGAACGGGCTTTCTTTTTGGGTTGCCGGAGACCAGCTTTGGAAGGGCGCGGCGCTCAACGCGGTTCAAATAGCGGAGCTCCTTTAAGCCTTGGAAATATCGAAAGAATTTTCCGCATTTCTTAAGAGAGACGATTTTTAAATCTTCGCTTTTGAAGCCGGAGGAGGCTTTTACCGCGAGTTATGCGGAGAGGTTTAGTCCAATAGCGGAGGGATATGGAAGGGCTAAATCTCCACCGACAATCCGTCGTAGGCGAAATGGACGCGCGGCGGAAGCTTTGGTTCGTAGACGCCGTAATCGATGTGCGATGTCATGTGGGTAAAGTAAGTTGTCTTTGCTTCCAGAAGTTTGGCGGTTTCGAGGGCGGCTTCGAGGTTCATGTGCGACGGGTGCGGGGCTATCTTCAGGCAGTCGAGCACGGCGATGTCGGCGCCCTTTGCCATTTCGACAGCCCGCGGAGTCAGGCTGTGGCAGTCGGTATAGTAGGCGAGGCGCTTGCCCTCGCCCTCTATAGCAATGCCGAGCGTTTTTACTGGTCCGTGCGGAAGTTCGTCGGATAAAATCTTTACGCCGTTTTCAAAATGCAGCTCGGCGGGCATTTTTTTAAGTTTAAAGCACGGGTATCCCGGGGAGGCGGGCTTGTCTCCCAGCGCGTACGGAAACATTGCCGATATCCGCTCCAATCCGTATTCGTTTGAGTAAACGGGAAGGACATTGCCGGGCATATTGTCGCAGAACCTTCGGAGGTCGTCCATGCCGGCTATATGGTCGGCGTGCCCGTGGGTCAAAATGAATATGTCAGCGCTCGAAATATTGTTGGCCAGGCACTGGATTCTGAATTCCGGGCCGGCGTCTATTTGGATTTTCATTCCCGCAACCTCGACGTGCGCGCACGAGCGGTTGCGCCAATTTTTTGGGTTCGACAGATCCAAAGAACCTCTTTTCTTGCCGATAATCGGCACTCCCTGCGAGGTCCCGGTTCCCATGAAAATTATTTTCATATTTTTTTATAGTGTGGATATGCCGCGGGAAATCTCCAGTTTTTTTTGCGCGTGAAAAATCTGTTTCCGCCTGCCAGCCGGCCGAGGTAAAAAATTTTGTTGTAAAAGGAAAGCGCCTGATTAAAGATTGAAGCTTCAAACTAAAAGAAGTCTTACTATGGTATCCTATAAAGATCTCGGTTTGGTTAATACGCGCGAGCTTTTTAAAAAAGCAATCGCAGGCAAATATGCGGTTCCCGCGTTTAACTTCAACAACATGGAACAGATGCAGGCTATAATTCAGGCCTGCGTCGAAAAGAAATCCCCTGTTATCCTGCAGGTTTCGAGCGGAGCTCGCAAGTATGCGAACCAGACGATTCTTCGCTATATGGCCCAGGGCGCTTGCGAATACGCCAAAGAACTCGGATACTCCATTCCGATAGTTTTGCATCTCGACCACGGGGATACTTTTGAGCTTTGCAAATCGTGCATAGACTACGGATTTTCGTCCGTGATGATAGACGGCTCCGCCCATCCATACGACGAGAACGTCGCCTTGACCAAGAGCGTCGTCGAGTATGCGCATGCGCACGATGTCACAGTTGAAGGCGAACTCGGAGTTCTCGCGGGCATAGAGGACGAAGTTTCCCACGAGACCCATTCGTACACTCGCCCTGAAGAAGTCGAGGATTTTGTCGGCAAGACCGGCGTGGATTCGCTCGCCATTTCCATTGGCACCTCCCACGGGGCGTACAAGTTTAAGCCTGAGCAGTGCACTCTCGATTCCAGCGGCAGGCTCGTTCCCCCGCCTTTGAGATTCGACATACTCAAGGAGATAGAGAAGCGCATACCCGGGTTCCCGATAGTCCTTCACGGTTCGTCTTCGGTTCCGCAGCAGTATGTCGACGAAATCAACAAATATGGCGGCAAGCTTGAAGCGGCTGTCGGAATTCCTGAAGAACAGCTCCGCGAGGCGGCAAAATCGGCTGTTTGCAAGATCAATATAGACTCCGACGGGCGCCTCGCAATGACAGCGACCATTCGCAAGGTTTTTGTGGAAAAGCCCTCCGAATTCGATCCGCGCAAGTATCTCGGCCCCGCCCGCGACGAGCTCAAAAAGCTCTATATGCACAAGGTCGAATATGTGCTCGGTTCAGCCTTCAAGGCGTAATTTTATGCCGGGCTGATTTACTTTGGGCGTCTCGCACACGCATGGGAGGCGCCCTTTTTTGTTCCATTGAATCCAAACATTTAACACCTTATATATAAACAGGAAAAATATGTCGCAGATAATCCGGATAGCGCTCTTTTGCGCTTTTGTCCTTTCCGCTTTTATATCCGCTGGCGGAACCGTTCTAAATTCCGACTCGCTCTCGAAATACGTAGAGCAGTTTAACTCCGGCGACAACGAGTTGTTTAAGGAGGCAGTGCCAAATTCCGATGCGGAGAAATTTCTCTCCGATAACATACCGCTGTTTGATTGCCCGGATAAGGAAATTGAGGAGGTTTATTATTTCCGCTGGTGGACTTTTCGCAAACACATAAAAAAGACACCCGAAGGCTGGGCTGTCACAGAATTTTCCCCGAATGTCCGGTGGGGAGGTTTGTATAATCTTATCAGTTGTGCGTCAGGATTTCACGCCCGCGAGGGAAGATGGCTGAAAGACTCTTCGATAATATCGGAATATTTAAAAGTTATGCTAACCTCTCCGCACACCCGCCCGCGAGGCTATACTTTTGCTGCCGCGCGCGCGGTTTACGATTTGAATGTCGCCCGTTCCGTATCGGCGAATACAGATTACGTAAGGCAGATGTACCCCATACTAAAAAAGAACTCGCAGGAGTGGGAGAAAATGCGGCGTCCGGATCCGGACGAGCTTTTCTGGCAGACGGATTTGTTGGAAGGATCGGAATGTTCGATATCCGGGGCTCAAAGTTCGCCCGAAAGCATGGAGGGCTTTAAAAAATTCGAGATGTTTACAAATGCGCGCGGCTATCGCGCGAACATGAATTCGTACATGTATGCCGACTATCAGTCGTTGTCTAAGATGGCTTCCGCGCTCGGATATGACGGCGACGCTCGGACGTACGCCGATAAGGCGTCTAAATTAAAGGATCTAATAAACGGGCGCTTGTGGAGCGATTCGCATAAGTTTTATATGACGCGTTCGGCATTCGGGAATAAAGAGATGTGCGACGTGCGCGAGTTGAACGGCTATACGCCGTGGCTTTTCGGCATAGCGCCCGAGCGCGCTTCCGTAGCATGGAATCAGCTTGTCGACGAGGGCGGGTTTAAGGCTCCGTATGGGCCGACTACTGCCGAGCGCAGACACCCCATGTTTAGAATAACGCGCAAGGGGCATGAATGCCAGTGGGCGGGAGTCAGCTGGCCATATATGACGGGTTCTACTTTAATATCTTTGGCGAATCTTCTAAACGAATCGGATAATCCGCCTTTGGGCAAGTCTGACTATTTTGATCTGCTTAAAACCTACGCAAGGACACACAGCATGACATGGGGGAACGGGAAGACGGTCCGCTGGATAGACGAATGTGCGGATCCGTTTACCGGTGAATGGATAACACGCTCTCAGCTGATGAATTGGAACGAGAAGGGCTGGTGCTCCAACACGGATTCCGGAAGGTGCCCGGCTCCGGAGCGCGGGAAGGATTATAACCATTCGGTGTTTTGCGACTTGGTGATTACAGGGCTTGTGGGAGTCCGCCCGCTCGAGGGCAACAATGTCGAAATATCTCCGCTCGTCCCAGACGATTGGGACTTTTTCTGTTTGGACAATCTTAATATAAAAGGCAGGGTGCTGACTGTAATGTACGATAAGACAGGAAAACGCTATGGGCGCGGAAAAGGATTTGTAGTGTTCGTAGACGGCGTTCAAGTTAAAACTTTGGAGCGCCCCGGGAAGATGTCTCTATCTCTTTAAACTTTTTAACCAGAAATGTATTTTAGATTTTGACGCGCTCTTTAATCTTCACTTCTAAGCAAACAGCGGCAACAGTATCTGGCAAACATTCGGCCGATTAAAATGTTTGGATTGTCGGGCGGGCAACGCCTTCGTTTATTGAGTAGGCGCATGCGGCAGGCATCAGCCCAATTAGGGAAAAATAATGATATTTCCCGTAGCATATATAGAGCCTTATGAATACCATAATTCAAAGAGGGCTGCATATATTGCAACGATAAAAATTGCCAAACTTTTTGATGGCGCCCAAAACCCCTTAATGTGGCTTGTAAGAATTTTTACGCGGCATAGTTGCCGTAATAATCGAAATGTGAACGTAAGTGTTGGATATTAGCCACGCGGCGCCAAGGGCTTATTTTTACAAAAGCTATTGCGCTATACAAAAACCTTTAGAAAAGCCGGCTTACAAAATGGTCGAGGTGAGAGGATTCGAACCTCCGGCCTCTACGTCCCGAACGTAGCGCTCTACCAGGCTAAGCTACACCTCGATATTTTTAAGCTTTTTATTTATGTTTTAGCATTTTTAAAATACAAGCTTTTATTTGTCCAACAGTTCCGCGTTATTTGGATTGCTTTGGGATGTTATTTTGGGCATTTTTTAAATCGACATGAGAATTTTGCATTACGATTGTTTTGCCGGGATTAGCGGAGATATGAATCTCGGGGCTTTGATAGATATCGGGGTTGATTCTAAAAAGCTTGTTGCCGAGCTCGAAAAATTGGGGATTGATTCATGGAAACTTTCGGTGTCGCGAGAGATGCGCGGCGGCTTGTCTGGAGTCAGGGTGAACGTAGAAACGCCGGAAACGCATGCCGGTTCGCACGGCGAAGGCCATAAACACTGCCACTTCCACAGAAGTTTTGCCGACATAAAAAAGATAATAGGAGCTTCTTCCCTTTCCGATTCGGTCAAATCCCGCGCTTTAACTATATTCTCATATTTGGCTGAAGCCGAGTCTTCCGTGCATGGGGTTTCTCCTGACGATGTCAGGTTTCACGAAGTGGGGGCGGTTGATTCGATTATAGACATCGTAGGTTGCGCCGTTTGCTACGAGCTTTTAAAAATAGATTCTGTCAGTTCCTCTGCCGTCGAGCTTGGCGGGGGGGTAGTCAGATGCGCGCACGGGCTCTTGCCGGTTCCGGCGCCGGCAACGGCGATATTGGCGAAGAAGTTTCCCTCTAAAATAAACGGGGCAATGCATGAGTGCACGACTCCCACGGGGGCGGCAATAATAGCGGCCCTTGCGAAATCCTTTGATGCTCCGATATCCGGCAGGATTGCGGCGGTTGGGATAGGAATCGGTTCGCGCGATTTTCCTGAATTGCCTAACGCGCTAAGGGTTTTGCTTTACGATACGGAAGAAGCGTCTCCCTTTGGCGGCGGATATCCCGAAGGTTGTTCGGAAGAAACTCTTATTGAGTTTGCCGCAAATATAGACGATATGAGCGCCGAGAGGATTTCGCATTTGTGCGGAAGCCTATTTGCCGCTTCCGCTCTTGATGTCTGGCAGGAGGGCATTTTTATGAAGAAGGGGCGCGCGGCGACTAAAGTTTGCGCGCTCGCAAGGCGGGAGGACTCAAAAAAAATATTGTCGGCGTATTTCGGGAATTCTTCGACTTTGGGGGTTCGCTGCCGCGAGGTCTCAAGAATTTCTCTTGCGCGTGAATCTTTTTTTAAAAAAACCCCTTTCGGCGATCTTCGGGCAAAGCGGTCGTTTTTTAATGGCGTTGCCCGAGAGAAGATCGAGTTCGACGAGATTCGAAAGATAGCCGACGAGACTGGAATGGGAATGGAGGAGATATTGGGGAAAATCGGCGATGGCGAGCCAAAAGATAGATAGTTTGGCAGAGTTTATCGGCCGGTGCGGAAAGTTGGCGATAGCTCTCTCGGGCGGGGTTGACAGTTCCGCTCTTTTGGCATTTTGCGCGGCGCGATTTGGCGGGGAGAATTTTTTAGCCCTCTCCGCGCGCGCTCCCTATATTCCGCGCAGGGAAATGGAATACTCCCGCGAATTGTGCGCAAAACTCGGGGTCGAGCATGTTGAAATTGAGATGGAAATTCCAAATGGGGTTGAAAAAAATCCTCCTGACAGATGTTATATCTGCAAGCGCGCGATGTTTTCATCGTTATTTTCCGAACTTGCTTCACGCGGTTTCCAAAATCTTGCCGACGGCAGCAATGTCGACGACTTGTCGGATTGGCGCCCGGGAATGCGGGCTTTGAAGGAGCTGGGAGTGTTGAGCCCGTTTATAGAGTGCGGATTTTCAAAGGGCGATATTCGCTTGCTCGCGGAGTCTCTTTCTCTCGAATGCGCCGACGCTCCGACGAATTCCTGTTTGCTGACGCGCCTCGATTTTGGGCGGGAATTGGAAGTGCAGACCCTTAGGAAGATAGAAAAGCTTGAAAATTTTATAAAATCGCTTGGTTTTCCCCTGGTCAGGGTACGCTTGACGGGCGATCTTGCGCGGATAGAAGTATCCGAGGACAGGCTTAGCGATCTATCGGCGGGAGGCAGATGGGAAAAGGTGAGGCTTGAGGCGGAGAAAATGGGATTTCGCAGCGAGGAATCGCCGCGAGCTTACAAGCGGAGCTGGAAGGTGATGCAAAATGAGATCGGTTAAGGATATTTTAAAGATGTTAGCCGACGGCAGAATTAGCTTAGATGATGCCGAAAGCATGATATGTGGACTGCCTATAATAGAACTTGGGCATACCCGCATTGACGCCGACAGGCTTAGGCGAACGGGAATTGGCGAAGTTGTTTACGGCGCGGGGAAAACGCCGGAGCAAATAGTTGACATAGCTGGGGCGTTGCTTTCGTCGGGGCAGAGGTTCCTTGCTACCAGGCTTTCCGATTCTGCTGCGGCTGCGCTCAAAAAAGCTTTTCCTGAAATCGAAATAGACAGTTTTGCCGGCATTGCCAGAATGGGGAAAATCTCGCCCACCACGAAAACCAAGATTGCCATTGTCAGCGCGGGCACTTCCGATATGCGCGTCGCCGAGGAGGCGCGCTTGTGCGCCGAATTTTTCGGGAGCAGGGTCGAGACGTTTTATGATTGCGGGGTGGCGGGGCTTTCCAGGCTGTTGTCTTCAATAGATAAAATCCGCGAAGCGCGCGTCGTAATTGTTGTCGCTGGAATGGAAGGCGCGCTTGCGAGCGTTGTTGCGGGGCTTTTGAAAGCTCCGGTTATAGCTGTTCCCACGAGCGTAGGATACGGGGCAAACTTCGGCGGACTTTCAGCTCTGCTTTCGATGATAAACTCGTGCGCAAACGGAGTTAGCGTAGTCAATATCGACAACGGATTTGGGGCTGCATATAACGCCCACCTCATAAATTCCGCGTAAATAATTTACTTTTTTTTAATCGGGGCTCCGCCTGGTGGATTGTTTGCGCTGATTCCCTGGCCGGCGAGTTTCAATCATTTGAAGCGCGCGGATTTTTAGCGCTGGCGCAAGCGCAAATTTATTCGCCCATAAATTGGTTTGAGCATATTGCCGACGAAATGATCGCCTCCGGGGAACCGCGGCACCGTTAAGCGCTGAAGCGCTTCTGCAATGTTTGAAGCATAAAGATTAGAAGGGGAATTCGTCGCTTTTTAGCGCGGGGGAATCTGTTTTTTCCGGAATGAACTTTCTCATTGATTCATTGAATTTCTTAGCCTGCCTGTGTTCGGCGAGCCCCCGCACGACAATCGCCCTGTGCGGCCGGACCGGGCAGACAAATTCGCACGCTCCGCAGCCGATGCACACGTTTGAATGCACAAACGGTATGTATAGGCTATTTTCCTTTTTCCCGAAAGGTACCATTTCTATAGCCTGAACGGGGCAGTGTTCGGCGCAGGCGGCGCAGTCGGTGCCGTCGGTATTCACCACGCATAAGTCTTTTTGGAATACGGCAGTGCCTATTTTGACTTTTTGTTTCTGGGGATTTGTCAGAAAATCTATCGCGCCGGTCGGGCAGACTTTTGTGCACGAGTGGCATGTGTAGAGGCAGAATCCCGATGAATAGTCCATAAACGGCTGCATAAATCCCGACAATCCCCATTCGCCGGCGGACGGTTTCAAGACCTGCGATTTGCATGCCGCCACGCAGGCTTGGCACGCCGTGCAATGCTCTAAAAAGTTTTCCACGCTTTTTGAGCCTGCCGGTACGCAAAGCCGTTTGTCTGCCCGCTCTCCTTTCAAGCCGTAGGGAGATGGAACGTCGTTTTCGGCTCCGCATTTTTCGCCGGAGCCGTTTTTTCTCAGCCGCATGCGTTTTGCAGCTTGGGCGTCGCTTTTTGCAGCCGATGAAAAGAGGGCTCCTATACCCACGGCGAGCGCTGGAAAAGCGCGGCGCGAAGCCGAGAAGCTTTTTTGGGCATTTACCGATGCCGGCTTTGGGGCGTTTGGTCCAGCGGAAGCTTTATCCGTGCGTATTTTGCGCCTGAGAAAATCGTTAGGCACTATTTTTATCGCGTTTTTCGGACATTTTGAAGCGCAGTCAAAGCATAGCACGCAGCGCGAGAAATCCAGAGTTTTTTTCTTGGAGTCCATGCATTGCGTTTTGCAGTTGCGTTCGCACAGACCGCATGAAACGCACTTTTCCGGGGAGAATCCCAGCTTGAAGAGGGAAAATTTTGAAAGGAATCCCAGGAATGCGCCAACCGGACAAACAGTATTGCAGTAAAGCCTTCCGCGAATGGCTGAAACGATAGCTATCGCAAACAGAATAAAAAGCGCAAATCCGAAAGCCGAAAGCGCCACGGAAGAGTCGCCGTCAACTGGGGATACTGCGTAAGCGCCGAAAGAGTACAGAATGTCTCCGAGCTCGTCAATCGATAGCCCGATTGTCGGATGAAAGACAGACCCCATAATTTTGCCGTACAGCGAATACGGGTCGATAATTCCCAAAAGGGCCGTATAACCGAAAGCAATTGCCGCGACGGCGAGAGCCAAAAATGCGGCACGGATATAATTGTGTGCCGGGGCGAATCGCATGCCTTTTTTCGGCCTTAAAGGCTTGCCGATGCGCCGAAATATGTCCATTAGAATTCCAAAGGGACAGAAGAAAGAGCAATATGCGCGCCCGAAAATCAGGGCAAAAACGGTGAAAGTAACGAAGGCCGCGCCCGCCACGACGCTTCCCGTGGCGAGCATTTTCAAAAGGGACGGGGCAAATTGCGTCGCCGTCGGATTATACATGAAATACGGCTTTGGAAGCTTGTGGTAGGCGTCGAGAAATTGCGCGCTTATCAATACGAACACGGCAAGCGCTATAATAATCCGCAATATGCGCAATATTTTCATGTTTTTAGGATTTCTGGTTGCCGTGCTCTCAAAAAAACAACGCGTGTCAGGCTTGCATGCTTACGCGTTTCACGTTGAGCTTTGACAAGTCGGAAGTCCCGACTCCGAGCTTTTCCGCCGCGGCTATATATTTTATTTCGGACATCTTATATGGAACCCCTTTGCCGTATTCCTTTGCCACGCTTTCAAAGATTTTTACCGATGCGGCGTCGGCTGCAACGATGTCGGTTGACAGGATCTGATATTTTACGATAGGAGCGTACGACGGATCCTTTCCTCTCGGACCATATTCGAGCATAACCCTATACGCGTCGACTATCGTGAGAGTGGTCTTTTGAAATGTGGCGTAATCGGCTATGCATTGCGGCAGGTTGTTTCGGTGCCAGAATTGCCTGTCCCATATGCAGCCCATATAGTTTTTGAGTGCATTTGTTATTTTTGCGCCGCCGTGGTGCTTTAGGACAGGAATATTTATGAACGCGTCGCACTCAAAAGTGAGCGGATGCACCATGGCCTTTTTCAGAGAAACGCCTTTGGGTATATCTTTGGGGACATACATATTTTCGGTGTTTCCGGCTATCATTTTGCCTCCTGCGGATTCTACGGCTTTGGCTATGCCGCTCATTTTGTATCTGTTGTCCCAGTCGTTTCCGCAAGTGTGGTCGAAACAGAGGACCTCTTTGGCGCCAGCTTTAAAACATTCTTTTACGACTTCCGCGACGAGTTCGGGGTTTGTGTTTGCACCCACTTCCGGAGGCTGGTCCCAGCCGATATTCGGCTTTATTGTGACTTTGTAGCCCTTCTTGACAAAGCGCTCCATGCCGCCCATTTCGGCTATGCCCCTTTTGAACATTTCAACAGGCTCGCCCCCGCGAAGGGCAACCATATCGACCGGCCTATCCTGTTTTTCCTCTCCGAGGGCGGGGAAGGGTAGTAATGCGCCCGCGGCGGCGCCGAGGGCGGAAGATGCAACAAAATCACGTCTTTTCATGGAGCAATTATTATAAAATTTATTTTTTTAGTAAAGCATATTGATAAATGGAGAGCGGTAAATTTTTACCGCATGGAAGGGTGGGTATCGGACAATAAAATAAACAGCGGATTTGGCTCTTTGTTTCAGTTATTTCGGCTTTATTTGCAAAGACTTCTTGCAAAGACGAATTTTTCGGAGAATATACCGCGAGATGATAGAGGCATTTTCCAGAAGGATCACTCCATTTATGCCGTTGCCCTCGCCGGATCTTTTTTCGGGCGGAAAGACGGGCGGAATGCCGGAGTCATTTTTTAGCGAAAGGGAATTTTTTTCGTCCGGGCGGGCTGCTCTTGCCAGGGCGGTGGCGCTTCTAAATCCGGACTCATCGAGCAAGGTTTTTTTGCCTTATTTTTTCTGTCCGCAGATCCGTGAAATGCTGAAGAAAAAATACAGCGTAGCTTATTACGAGGACTTGCCATCGGAAAGAGAGCCGCGTTTTTCATCGCTTAAAGCCCGGAGCGGCGATATTGTAGTGGCGGTAAACTTCTTCGGTTTGCGCAGGAGGGAGGCGTGGGACAAATGGAAGTCTGAGAATCCGGGCTTAATCCTCATAGAGGATCATTCGCACGCGCCGTTTTCGGAGTGGGCGCTTTCCAGCAGTGCAGATTTTGCATTTGCCTCGCTGAGGAAGTGGGCTCCGCTTCCGGACGGCGCATGGCTTTGGGGGAAGGGGAGACGTCCATCAAAAATATTTTCCAAAGGCGGAGACGCAGGCGAGTTTGCGTTCAGGTTTCTTGAGGGGGCTGCTCTTGAGGCGTTTGGAATATACGACGAAAAAATTTATTATGGGGCGGAAAATATCCTTTACACGCTCCCGAAAATGACGCGCATTAGCGAGTATTCGCTAAAAATTCTCAAGAATTTAAACGTCGAAAAAATAGCCAGTTTGCGAGTGGAATCGATGTCGGCTTTTCTCTCCGCGCTCAGGCTCCCGGAAAGCGTATGCGAACTTCATTCAGGGAATGTAGAGCCCTCCGGGTTTTTCTCATATTTCCCGTGCTTTAAATTCGATTCCTCTTCCGCCCGCGACAAAGTTTACGCCCGCTTGCGCGACGAAGGGGTATTCGCATGCATATTTTGGGGCGGGCTCGGCGGAGAGGCGTCGGAAAATGCGCGGCGGGAGAGTTCGACTTCGTTCCAGATCCCGATCGATTTCAGGCATTCTGTATCGGACGCTCTAAAGCTCGCGGACCTTATGAATTCGCTCTGCGGAGATTTCGCATGAGGAGCGGGTTGTCCGCCGCGCGCGACATCGAACTCTTTGATATTTTTTTCCCGTCCGCCGACAAGAGCAATGGGCAGTGGAAAAATTCAGGAGGCGGCTCGCCGAGGGCCGCGTATATTAGGAGCTGCCTGGCTGTCGAAACGAGCAGGTCTTCTCCTCTTACGACCTCGCTTATTTCCATATCTATGTCGTCAACGGCGCTTGCAAGCTCGTAGGAGGGTGCTCCGATTTTTCTCCAAACGAGAAAATCCCCAAAGTCTTTTCCGGCGGTGAAGGACTGCTCTCCGAGATTATTGTCGAGAAATTTTATGGACTTTCCGTCTGGGACGCAGAATCTCCAATTTTGCTTAAAAGCGTCGGGAACATCATCGGCGTCAGCAGCCGGCCGCCTGAGAGATTTTGGGAATACGGAAGACTTACCGGCTTGCGACCTCGAAGCGTCGGAAGGATAGACGAGCCCGAGCGCGGAGAGCCTTTTCAATATGCTCCAATACCTAGCGATGCGCGAGCTTTGCCTTGCAATTTCTCCATCCCAAACTAAGCCCGCCGAAATGAGGTCGCAGATGGCGGCGGACTCGTATTCGGGGCGGCAGCGCTCGAAGTCGATGTCGTCTATCCTCAAAAAAATTTTTCCGTTTCTTTCTTTTGCGCGATTCCACGCCGTGCGGAAAGTGCGCTCGTGCCCGGCGTGTAGGAGCCCGGAAGTCGTTGGTGCCATTCTGCCGCGGTATTCAGAATGAAGGTTCATAAGTCTCCGTTTTCCCGGGCGTTTTTTGTAGCGGTTCGGAAATTTGCATCTAGAAATTTCCGCAGTTCGCAGGCGGTTTCCATTCCTATGCCGTCCACTTCCGCTAGCTGTTCGGCGCTCGCCTCCTTCACCCTGGCTATGGAGCCGAATTTTTTCAAAATAGCCTCTTTTCGTTTGGCTCCCAAGCGGGGGAAGTCGTCGAGTATGCTCTCGCGGATTTTTTTGCTCCTCAGCGATTCGCTAAAGGAGTTTGCGAAGCGGTGGGCTTCGTCGCGGACGCGCTGGAGGAGCTTTAAGCCTTCGTCGCTCCGGGGCAGCTTTATTTCGCGGAAAGAATCCGTCACTATTGTTTCCTCCCTCTTGGCGAGCCCGGCGAGCGCCTTGTATTTGAGCGAGGCATCGTCAAACGCCTTCAATGCGGAGAATACCTGCCCCTTTCCGCCGTCTATGAGCACCAGATCCGGCATCGGGCTCCCTTCGGAAGCGAGGCGCGAATATCTCCTTCCGACAACTTCTTTCATCGATCGGAAATCGTCGTTGCCAACGAATGACTTTATCCTGAAGCGCCGGTACTTTTGCTTTGCTGGTTCGCCATTCTCGAACCTCACCATGCTCGCCACGCAAAAACTTCCGGATATGTGTGATATGTCAAAGCACTCTATGGATAGGGGCGGGCTCTTCAAACCCAGTGCACTTTGCAGCGACTCCATAGCCTCGCGGGCGATTTCCGGGGGTGACTTTGATATGTCCGCATTTACCTTTCCCCTCGCGTTGGCGTTTTTTGTCTCTTCTATGGCGGAGATGAGGTCGCGGAGTTTGGCGGCTTTTTCGTAGTCCATCGAGTCGGCAGCTTCGCGCATTTCCGATCTGGCTTTTTCAAGAGCTTGGTTGTCGCGCCCGCGCAGGTATTCGAGCGCGGCGCCGGCGCGCTTTGCGTATTCCTGTGGGGTGACGGTGTTTTTAAACCCCGATATTTCCGCCCTCGCGTCGTCGTAGAGAGTCCATGTGCCGTCGGGATTCTCTTTGGGGCGGGCGTCTGAAAGGAGTATGCCGAATTTTTTTTTCAGTTGTGCGAGGGCGCTTCTGAGAGCGGCCGGCCCGAGATACGGCCCGAAGTAGAGCGAGCCGTCGTCTTTCCTGTGCCTTGCCAGGGCGAAGCGGGGAAGGGGTGAGAAAGTTTCAACCCGGAGTAGGAGAAAATTTTTATTGTCCTTTTCGAGGGTATTGTAGCGCGGCTTCCACTGTTTGATGAGTTTGCTTTCCAGGATTACTGCTTCGGCATCAGAGCGGGTGGAAACGTGTTCGATATCGGCTATGCATTCTGTGAGCGATGCGATTTTCGGATTAACGCGGGTCTTGTAGGAGCGCATGAAATATTGTCCGACCCTGCGCTTTAGGTTTACGGCCTTCCCAATGTATACGACATTCCCGAAGGCGTCTTTCATTATATAAACGCCGCTCGTATTCGGAAGCTTGCGGAGCTTTTCCTTTAGTTGGGATGGAAGAGGCATTTTGCGGAAGTCCGAAGCCGTCAGAAGAGCGAGAGCTGCTTAAAGTTGCTTTCGCCAGTATTTTCAAAGCGCTTGGCTTTTGGCGTTCGGGATTGTTTTCCCGATGGTTTTGCGTCTAGGTTGTCGAGCATGCTGTCGCCTTCGCTTTCAAGTTCCGCGAGAATTTCCTTGGCTCTCGATATCACTTTGTCGGGTAGCCCCGCCAATCTGGCGACTTGTATGCCGTATGATTTGTCTGCAGCTCCTTTTTCTATTCTTCTGACAAATATTATCTGGTCGTTCCACTCCTTTACGCATACGCGGTAATTTACAAGGCGGGGCAGGGTCTCCTCAAGCTTGGTGATTTCGTGGTAATGGGTGGCGAAGAGGGTCTTCGGGCCGCGCGGCCCGTCGCCGTGTATGTATTCTGCCACCGCCCAGGCTATGCTAAGGCCGTCGTAAGTGCTGGTTCCGCGGCCTATTTCGTCAAGGATTATGAGGGACTTGTCCGTGGCGTTATTCAATATGTTTGCCGTCTCGTTCATTTCTACCATGAAGGTTGAGTTCCCGCGGGAGAGCTCGTCGCTGGCGCCGACGCGGCTGAATATTCTGTCCACTATGCCCATGGAACATTTCTTGGCAGGCACGAAGCAGCCCGTTTGCGCCATCAATGCGCTCAGGGCTATCTGCCTTATGTATGTGGATTTTCCTGCCATGTTTGGGCCCGTTATTAGAGCAATCTGCTCGCCTTCTGACGAAAGAAAAACGTCGTTTGGAACGAAGGACTCGGTGCGGGCGAGCCCCATCTTGTCGCGCCGGAGCATTTGCTCGACGACGGGGTGCCTGCCTTCCGAAATCTCTATGGTGTCGCTTTCGTTGACGTCAGGCTTGCAATAGTCCCATTCCCTGGCAAGTTCCGACCAGCCCCTGAATACGTCGGCTTGCGCCAGAATTTCAGAGGTCGAAGCGAGGGCGTCGGCAAAGTCGAGAGTGCGCGATATTATTTCCGCAAAAATTTCCTGTTCGCGGGCTTTTGCCATCTCGTCGGAGTGGAGTATTTCCCGTTCTTTTTGGCGCAGTTCTTCGGTGGTGAAGCGCTCGGCGTTTGTCATGGTTTGGCGCCTTATGTAGTTCGGCGGAACGGCGGAGAGGTTGGATTTTGTGACCTCTATAAAATATCCGAACGCGCCGTTGTATTTTACCCGGAGATTTTTTATTCCCGTGCGCGCCTGTTCCGACTTTTCGAGTTCGGACAGCCATGACATGTTGTCGGAGGACAGAGTTCTGAGCCTGTCGAGTTCGGGGTCGAAGCCGTCCCGTATTACGCCTCCGTCGTCGATTTTATTGGGCATTTCGTCGGCGAGCGCTCGAGAGAGCAAATCTTTCAAAGCGGAGAAGTCCCCTATTCCGCCGGCGAGTGCCGCGCAGCCTCCGCCTATCGACAGGAGAGTGTTTTTGATGGGTTCGAACTGCTCGACGCTCGCAAGGATTCCGGAAAGTTCTCTCGGATTGCGCATTCTGTTTTGCAAGCGCCCGAGTATGCGCGGTATGTCGCGCACGCGGGAGAGCATTTCCGCCAGCCTCGACGATTCCGCCGGACACGCGTAGAAGTCGTGGACGATGTTTTGCCTGCGCGATATTTCGCAGGCGTCCGTGCTCGGCGCGGACAAATAGCTTTCAAGCAGCCTCGCGCCCGCGGCGGTTTTTGTCCTGTCCATGACCCAGATCAAGCTTCCCTCGCGCGCGCCGGAAGTAGATTTGAAAATTTCGAGGTTTCTCTGTGTCGCCGGATCCACCAGCACGCTGCGCCCGCCGGAGAATTTTCTTATTGCACGCACGTTTTTCGGGAGTCCGCGCAGATTTTCCGTCGCGTAGAAAATCAGTGCGCCCGCCGGGCCTGCCAGGCGGGATCCCCGGGGTATTCCAAACCCGTCGAGGCTCGATACGCCGAGAGCTTCCCTGACTTGTTCGGCACCCCAGGCGGGGTCGAATCGGAAGTCGTGAAGCAAGGTGACCGGGCGCAGGTCAATCAGCGACCTGAACAGAGCGTTCCAATACGACAGGCGCCCGTCCTCGCCCCACTTTTTAGAGGCCTCCTCGGGAAGAAGTATTTCCTTCGGATCGCAGGCGGACATCAGGGGAAGAAAATCCTCGGGATTTTCAAATTCGGCGCAGTAAAATTCGCCCGTGCTGACATCGAGCCATGCGGCGTAGATGCGGGCGTCGGGATCGGCGTCCACGGCGAGGGCGAAATTGCTCTTGCGGCTGTCGAGCTGGCTTTCCTCGAGAGTGGTTCCGGGCGTGAGTATGCGGCTTATGGACCTTTTGACGAGTTTCCCGGGGCGGGGAATTTCGTCCTGCTCGCATATGGCAACTTTTCTTCCAGCGGACAGGGCGCGCGGCAGGTATTGTTCTATAGCGTGGTATGGAACTCCCGCCATCGGATATCCCGAGCGCTTGGTCAGGGTTATTCCGAAGATGCGGGAGCCTTCTATGGCGTCGTCGAAAAACATCTCGTAGAAGTCTCCGAGCCTGAACATGAGGAGGGTATCTTTGGGTAGGGAATTGCGGAACTCCCAATACTGCTCCATCATCGGTGTGTTCTTTTCGCTGTCGCCGCCTGCCATTTCAGTACGCTTTAAAAAATCCAATTTTTGTCGCAATATATAAAAATACGCTTAAAACATTCAACAGTTTTAAATTTTTTTTTCGTTATGCCCATATACGAATACAAATGTTCAAAATGCGGGAATGTTTTTGAATTTCTCGTAAGGGACGGGGAGAAGCCGTCGTGTCCTGAATGCGCTTCCAAGCGGCTGAAGAAGCTGATATCGCCCTTTTCCGCAAAGAAGTCTTCGAAGTCCGGCGGCGGGCGGAGTTTGAAAACCCGGCAGATAGCCCCCTGCGCTTCAGGATCCTGTTGTTGTGGCGGGGGCGGATGTTCTTGCCGGCATTGCGGGTGAATTTATGCGCTTCATTATCGGCAGAGTTTTGTCAGCGGCGGAATCCCGATTTTTTTGGGCGATTTGGCTTTTGCTTTTTGCCGCGCTCCTGTTTGCGTGCTCTTCCGGCGCGCATGGCCCGGCGGCGGGAAGGGCTGAAAATACCGGAACGGCGGCGGGCGAGCGCGATTTTTCGATGTCGCAAAAAAGGCTTTTGGAAATAGTGGACGAGCAGGAAAAACTGTTTGCAAAACTCGATTCAAACTCGCGCATGGCGGGATCGGATTTGATTTCCCAAAAGTCGAGGGTAGACGGAATGTGGCGCGACTACATCGCCAGAAACCCGCGCGATTTCGACGCCTTGGCGATATACGGAAAATATTTGCGCGATACCGGCAGTTCGTCGGCGCGGGATATACTTGAGAGGGCGGACAAACTTGGGCGGTCCGCCGCAGTAAAGCATCAGCTGGCGGCGTGCTTTGCCGAAGAGGGGCGCTTCGGGGAAGCTTTTAAATATGCCAAAGAGTCGGTGGAGGCAGATCCGGACGGCTTGTTCTACTTGCTTCAGGCGGCGCAGCTGTCGGCCGTGGTGAGGGAACCTTTAGTCGAAGATGGCATTGTGCCGCGCGCGGAGATTGATTCATTCATTTTTAAATGTTATTCCCGCGCCGCGTCCCTGCGCCCGCGGGACAGAAGAATACAAACGGATTTTGCACTTTCTTTTTACGATTATGAAAAACCCGATTGGAACGCGGCGCTCGCCCAGTGGGACAGGGTGATTCCGCTGTGCGCGCTCGGGATAGAGCGCCAGACCGCCCTCGCAAACAAGGCGCGCGTCCTCGTGGAACTGAACCGCGATGCGGAAGCGGCGGAAATCTTAAAATCGGTGAATTTAAAGCCCCTTGAGAGGGCGAAGGCACTCCTTATTGGCGAGATAGGGCGCTCCGCCGCCGAGCGTTCGGCAAAATCGGGAACGGGAGATTGACACGCGCCTTAAACTTTGCAGAAATTAATGCAGCCTTTTTAAAATATGCACGGAGACCTGTTAACCCAAATAAGCGAGGGCGGTATATTATATATACTGCTTGTAATAGCCATAACCATGCATGAATTCGGACACGCGTTTGTAGCGTCGAAGCTTGGGGATTACCTTCCGAAGCTTGAGGGCAGGGTTACGCTCAATCCGCTTGCCCACATGGACATGACGGGAACTGTCATATTGCCGATTCTCACCATAGCCCTCTCTATGAATTCCCCATTCCCGATAGTTTTCGGCTGGGGGAAGCCCGTGCGCGTGGCATTGGACAACCCCAAAACCCGCGACCGCATAGATTTTCTGTCTACCGCCGGAGGGCTCGCAATGAACCTCGTTGTCGCCGCGGTCTCGGCTGTGTTGATGGCTCTGCTTCTGCGCCTGTCGTCGGAGGATTTTGCGCGCGTGGCGTATCTTTCGATAATAATAAATTGCGGGCTTTTTGTCATTAATATGATACCGGTCCCCCCGCTCGACGGAGCGCGCATTTTGAAGCATATCGTTAAAATGAGCGACGAGTCGTTCTACGCCCTTTCAAGGTGGGGAATGTTTATTTTCTTCGCCATAATTCTCATTCCCCAGACGAACGGAATATTGGTTTGGCTCGTTGGGGCATTGTCGGAAGTGTTTGTAGCTCTCGCCGGAATTATCCTTTCAATCATAAGCTAATGCCGATATACAGGTACATAACCATAGAATCCGACGGCTCCGAGGGCGATGTCTTTGAAGTTGAGCAGAGCATATCTTCGCCCGCCCTCACCTCTCACCCCGAGAACGGGAAGAAGGTCAGGCGCATATACGACTCGCCGAACATAAATACGGACTACACTCCGGGAAAGGAAAAATCGCTTTCGGACGTGTCCCGCATAAAGCGCGCCGGATTTAGGATTCTCGAAAAAGACAAAATATCGGGAAAATAT
This sequence comes from uncultured Verrucomicrobiota bacterium, assembly GCA_949298545.1. Lineage (GTDB taxonomy): Bacteria > Verrucomicrobiota > Verrucomicrobiia > Opitutales > Intestinicryptomonadaceae > Merdousia. The sequence goes on from CASFWX010000041.1 coordinate 20,373, forward strand.
TTTGAAAAGTGAAGTTTTTGCGCGGTTGCCAAATCGCGCGCCATAGTCGGGGCGTTTTATGTTTCGAAGTTTGCCGATCGCGCGCTTAAGGGGAATCGCGAGTGGCTCCGCCCAGAAGCTCTTGGATTTTTTCCAAATATGTCCCGTCCTGGAATGCCGACTTCGAGAGGTATGAGTTCGCTCCGAGTTCCCTTGCGCGGATTTTATCCGAAGGCCTGTCTTTGTAAGATACTATTATAATTGGGAGGCTGCGGTATTTTTCGCTGCTCCTTATTTTTTCGAGCAGCCCGAAACCGTCGAGCCTGGGCATGTCTATATCGCTTACCAGCAGGGAGTATTCTCCCAGCCTTATTGAATTCCAAGCGTCTATTCCGTCCACGGCAGTGTCCGCAGGATAACCGGCAGCGCGCAGTATTTTTAATTGGGCCTGGCGGACGGTTGAAGAATCGTCGGCGACCAAAATCTTCTTTGACGCCATGGCGGGCTTTTCAGCCGAAATTTGCGAGTCCGGACGCCCGCCGGGCGATAGGATTCTCCGCCTGCATGCTGAGATAATGTCGTCTATATCGGCAATCAGTATAGGATATCCCTCGTCGTCCGTAGATGCCGCCGATACGCATGCGACCTTTCCGAGCCGGGGATCGAGCGGCCTGACGACGAGCTCGCATTCTTGCGGCAGGGAGTCGAGCTCCAAGGCGAAAGAATCAGGCCCGTCCGACAGAATAATTATATTTGCAAAGCCCGATGGGAGGCTTTTATTGCCGGTGCGGGGGATCGGAATTATTTCGCGCGCAGGAAAGACGGGCTTTGCGCTGCCTCCAAAATCCACAAAGGGCTTTCCTTCGCCGGAGAGCATTTCGCTTCTGGAAATGCGGATTATTCTGCGCACCCTGTCGAGGGGAAAGGCGTATTTTTCCCCGCAAACATCGGCTTCGAGAGCCTTTATAACGGAGCGCGAAACGGGGAGTTGAATCGTCAGCTGCAAACCTCTGCCTTCTTCTGACGATATTTCCACCATGCCTCCGGCCTGGCGGATTGAGGATCTCACTATGTCCAAGCCGAAACCCCTGCCGCTTATTTCGCTTACCGTATCGCGCGTGGTGAACGCGGGGAGGAAGAGGAATTCGAAAATTTCCTCGCGCGACATCTTTTCAACCACGCTTGCCGACATCAAATTTTTCTCTATTATTCTGCCGCGTATCTTGCGTTCGCTCAATCCGCGTCCGTCGTCTTTTATGGAAAGTATGAAAAATCCCGATGAATGGCGGGCCGATATTTCTATGAGCCCGGTTTCCGGCTTTCCTGCAGCAGCCCTTTCGGAGGGGCTTTCTATGCCGTGGTCGCAGGAATTTCTTAAAATATGGTTTACTGGCGAGTCGAGGACCTCGAGCATTTCCCTGTCTATTGGGACTTTTCCCCCATCTATGCGGATCTTTATTTTTTTCCCGCAAGCGCGGGCAAGATCGCGTACGGCGCGCGGGAAGGATCGCGCCAGCTCCGAAAAGGGAACCATTTTCCCGCGAAGTATAGAAGAGTACAATTCCGAAGCCAAAAAACTTCCCCTTCTCGAGTGTTCTCCGATCTCGTAGAAAATTTTTTCGGCGCCGCCCATTGCCGCGGCAAGCGATGCCCCGAGCTGTTCGAGGCGGCGCGCGGCAGATTCGGCTCCGGAAACTCCGTCCAACGACCGGATTGCCGCGTCGATTTCCCTTTGCGCCGAAACCGAAGCCCAGCGAATTCCGGAAGCTTCGCGCAGGTGCGCCTCAAGGCGGCGGTTTTCAACCAAATTTTCAGCCGATTTTTCAAGAAGCCCGGCAAATATTTTCGCGGATATCTTGATTGTTTCGTCTTCGCCGTCCTCCGCGGGTTCGGACAATATCGAGAGCGGATTTTCGGTCAAAGGGCCCGAGGAGATTATTTCAGACAGGTTGTCCGCCCCGTTTTCAACGGCTTTAAGGCGCTTCAACAGGGAGGATACGGCGGATGCATTTACGGAGGAAAACCGCTTTTTGAGTAGTCCCGAAAGAAAGTCGGAGCATTGGAGAATGGCGTCGAGAGAATCGGAGTTGAATTTAATTTTTCCGCTCCGGGCGGCTGAAAAGCAGTTTTCCATCTGGTGCGCCAGCTCTACTATGGGAGATAATCCTACGGCGCGGGCGGCTCCTTTTATGCTGTGCGCGGCGCGCATGAGAGAATCGAGAATAGCGGTGTTGCAAAAATCCCCGTCGAGTGAAACGAGCTCCGAAGAAATTATTTTGAGCTTGTTTTCAAACTCCGACATGAAGAGCGCCCGCATTGAATCGTCTATGTCGTCTCCAAATCCGGAGGCAGCCTGGTTTTCGGCTTCTTGCGGATTTTTAGCGCGGCATGTTTCGGCGTTCGTAGAATTCTCTGGTTTTGCCGCTTCGGCGGAAACGCTCGCGCGCGGGGATTTTTCATGCGGGCAACATCCTTGGGGATCGGGGGCGGAGGCGGACGGTTTGTCAAAGGCGCGCAAGAGCCCATGTATCTTTTCGCCATCAGACGATATTCTATTTGAGAGCTCCGCTTTGGGGCATTTTGAAAGCGAGGCTATGTATTTTGCAGCCGGTGAAATTGCGGTGTTTGAAGCGTTTTTTCCAAATGCCGACTCGAGATTTTCGCAAAGCTTTGCGAGATTTTCGAAGCCGAGCATTCTTGCCGCCCCCTTTAGAGAGCGAAGGGCAGATTCTGCGGCTTTAGAGGCGACGGGCGACTTCCCCGCCTCCTCAATGGCGGTCGCCGCAGAGATGAATTCGCCGGAAAGCACATCCATCATAAAATTGTCGCCGCTCATAGATGCCTCTTTTCTATTGCCATATTCAATAGCTCGTGATCGAGCAGGCTTACCGTTTCGCTTTCCCCTCCGCCAAAAATTTTTTCCGCGAAATTTTCCGTTTCGGAGTCGGAGGCTTCAGGGCAGCCTTTCAGATCTACCGCATTTACGGATCCAATCCCGTCTATGGAATCTACTGAAAGCGCGAACCTTTTGCCGTCCCCGCCCCAGAGTATCAAAGGCCTGTTTTCTTCGGGAACTTTTGCGTCCGCCCCAAAGAGTTTTGCCGAGTCCACGAGTATTACGAGTTCCCCGTTTATATTCACAAGCCCAGCCAGCGCCGAATTCTCGCCGCGGGGGAGGGAATGCTTTGAACGCCCCTCAAAAACTCCGTCCACGGTCGACAGCCTGAAGGCGAATTTTTTCCCTCCTGTTGAAAATTTCAAGACTGGAAATTCTCCGCCCTTGGAACTTTCTCCGGCATCTTTCACCGGCCATGCCTCCTGAATTCGGAAAAAGCCGAAAATAGCTTTTTATTTGACTCTTCGAGTGTTGAGGCGAGTTCGAGCATGCTCTCTGCTGCCGATATTAGCGAGCGGACGTCCTCGTCAACCCTTAGCATGAGCGCCTCCGCGCGCGAGGCGTTTTCTTCCTGCGAGTTCAGCGCCGGAATGATCCGCTCGCAGCGCATGCGCGCAGACGACAATTTTTCCGACAGAGATTCCGACTCGTCGATGGCCGAGTTTGCGGCATCTTCTCCCATGCCGATGTGCGAACGGGCGTTTTCATTCGCGGAGGCGGCAGAGTCCGAGGCGCTTCCAATGTCGGAGGCGATATTTTCGATGTCTTTTGCGCTTTCAGCCGCCCTTTCCGAAAGCCTGCCGATTTCACGGGCGATTCCGGCGAACTTGGATCCGGCTTCTCCCGCCTTTTCCGCTTCGACAGACGCGTTTAGCGATAGAAGGCCTGTCTCGTCGGCAACTTTGGAAATACTTTCGGCAATAGACGCGAGAGCTTGGGAGCGCGACTTTATCGAAGAAATGCGGCGCATGGCTGCATTTTCGCGCTTTAATGCGTCTTCCAAGTTTTGTCGCAATTCTGAAAGCTTTCCGCGTTCGGATTCCGACAGGCTGCAAGCTTCGGCTGCCGAGTCTTTGGCGGTTTCGGCTTCGGATTTTGCATTGCCGCCGGATGCGGAAACCAGATGTTGAAATTCGGAAATTTCGCGCAGGGAGGACTTGATGGAAGACAGATGGGAAAGGCAGTCTTTTGCCGCTTCGAGCGCGCGGAGCGCGGATGTTTCTATTAGCGCGTGTTCCGACTTGAATGCGCCGTCGAATTTGCCGACGCGCTCCGAAAGCCGCTCGACAGCTTCGCCAAGGCGGCGCTCGATTCCTGTAGATGAATGTCTTTCAATGCCGCCGCCAAAATTCCCGTCTGCGGCATTTGCCGCAGACTCAATGGCGGCATCTATGCGCCCGAATGCGCGCCCGGAAAAAATAAATATTAGGAGCGCGGCGGCCGCGAACAATATTCCGCCGGCAAGCTCCTTTGCTAACGACAACTTGGCTTGCTCGTATATTTCCGCGGATGGGACTATTTGTACGAGAACCCAGTTCCCGGGGCGCACGACGGAAAATGCCGCGCAATACTCTATTCCGCTCTCGGGATTTTTAAAATATGCAATGCGCCCGGCGGGATTTTCTACCGCCATCGGTATTTTTGAGGATTCAAAAGCGAAGTTTAGAACGTCCCGATAAAAGGAATCTCCTGCGTCCGGCATTCTTGCGGATTCTTCAGGTTTTGGCCTTTGAACCCTCGATCTAGCGCCGGATTGCAGATCGCCTATGGGCAGGGTTTTCAGTTCCGGAGCCTTCGTGGAGCTTATTATGCGCGCTTGCGCGCTCAGGAGGAAGAGCTCAGCTTTTGCATTTGCGCTCTGGGCGGAAATTTCAGCGTCTATAGAGTCTAAATCCCTGTCGAAAGCGACTTGCCCCGAAAACCTTCCCCGATGGACGATTGCGGAGGCGTATTCCACCATTAGAGTCTTGTTGTTGTACAGGTAGGGTTCGGTGATTATGCTCGTGTCCCCCTCGGACGATTCGACTTTCTTTTTCAATCCCGCCGAATACATTGACTTGTCCATGTCCACGAGCGGTTCGAGAAATACCTCGCCCTTTTCCCTTATCCAGTAAGCGGCAAACCTTCCGCCCGAAGTTTTTGCTATCCACTCGTCTATGGAAACTCGAGTTTGGTTGGTCTTGAATTCGTAGGAATCCGAACCCCCGTTTGCCGACGGGCTCTTCCCCTCCTTTATGTTTTGCAAACCCCGCGCGGAGGCGGCGTCGTTAAAGTCGGCATTGGTTTCGTATCCGACGCTCGCGCCGGCGTATTGCGGGAAGGCGTCGAGCAAATTCCTGATCAGCTTCACGCTCGAGCTTCTCTTTCCGAACATTTGTTCGGCGGCGGCCGCCGCAGATTTTGAGAGCGCGAGCCCGGCGGCGTTTTCGCTTCCTATCCTTCGCGCAATGCACTCCGTGTCGGACAGGAAGTTGTATTCGGCAAGCGCCTTTATTTCACGAAAGCTGTCCATGCCGTTCCATAGTTCCACCGCCAAATATGCGGTAAAAATCGGCACCAATACCAGCAGGAGGATTTTCGCGCGTATGCTCATAATATTTCTTCCCGCCCCGGATTTTATCCAAGGCGGATATCAGGCACTATTTAGACCTTTGCCGCCTCTTGCAAATCTTTTATGTGCCACAGTGATAGATAACGCGCGGCCTGCATAAATGCGAATCCGCCTTTTGCAAGCCGGGCGGATTTTTGCGGCGTTAATCGCCCATCAGCTTCTCAAGCGCCTCGGAATAGCACTTTATCGTGTTTGAGACGACGTCCGGGGGAAGGATCGGGCCGGGCTCCTTCTTGTTCCAAGTGAGAGTTTCGAGCCAGTCGCGAACGTACTGCTTGTCGTAGGACGGCTGGGAATGCCCGGGTTCGTACTTGTCTGCCGGCCAATAGCGCGAGGAATCTGGAGTCAGAACTTCGTCTATTAAATACACTTTACCGGAGGAGTCCGTTCCGAATTCAAATTTAGTGTCGGCGAGTATTATGCCGCATTCTTCAGCTTTTTTGCGCCCCATTTCATAGAGCTTTAAGCTCGACTCTTTTATGCGCGAAAAAAGAGGTTCCCCGAGTATCTTCCTGCATTCTTCGTTCGTTATGGGTTCGTCGTGCCCTTCGGCGGCTTTCGTCGTGGGGGTAAAAAGGGGTTCGGGCAGCCTGCCGCTTTCGAGCATGCCCTCAGGCAGGGAAAATTCAAAAAGTTTTCCGCTCGACTTGTACTCTTTCCAGCCGCTCCCGGCGAGATATCCGCGGACTATCGCCTCGATGGGCATGGGCTTTAGCTTCTTTACAATCATCGATCTGTCTACGAGCTCGGGGAAATCTTTTAAGATCTCCCTGACCCTTGCGGAGTGGTTGTCAGCAAGGTGCGTGGGCATGAGCTTTGCGGCCTGTTCAAACCACCAAAGGCTGATTTGCGTGAGCAGGATTCCCTTGCCGGGTATGCCGTTCGGCATCACCACGTCAAACGCGGATATGCGGTCGCTGGCGACTATCAGCAACTCGTCGCCCAGGTCGAAGTTTTCTCTGACTTTTCCCTTCGATATTTTTTTGAAGGGAAGTTTGTCTATGCTCATCAATGCTTTTTCGGGAAGATTAAATTTCATATTTCCAATCCCAAATGTCCCCAAAAAATTTGCAACCATTTTATGGAGCGGCATTGGTGCTGCGCCACTTAATTCTTTTGCGGGGAGCTTTCGCCCCCTCTTTGCTTGGATTGCCATTTGGCGAAGGATTTGCAAGGCGGCGCAGGAGACAAATGTGGCCGCTTCGCGGCTGTCAAAATCCTGGGTTTTTTTGATGGGGGGCAGAGGCTTTATGGTGGATCGCCCCGCATGAGGCTGCCGGTTCCTTGGCTCAAATATTTTTCGGGAAAAAGCGCTTGTCAAAAGCGCCGGGCAATGAAAAATTTTAACTATGGAAAATATCGACAGAAATCAGATGCTCGAGGTTGCCGTGCATGCGGCGCGGAGCGCAGGAGACAGGCTTCTCGGCGTATCTCAAAGGCGCGTAAATTCGGCTGCCGGCAACGACGTCAAGCTTCAAGAGGACGTCGAGAGCGAAATCTTTATAAGGGGTTTGTTGGCCCCGACAGGTATTCCGGTTATAGGAGAGGAAGAGGGAGGCGACTGGTCTCTTGTAAAATCTGGCAAGCCCTATTGGATTATAGACCCCATAGACGGCACTTACAACTTTCTCCGCGGGATTCCCGGGGTTTGCGTAAGCGTTGCGCTGATGCGCGGATTAAAGCCAATAGTCGGGTGCGTCTACGATTTTACGCGCGGAGAGATTTTTTCTGGCGGCGATGGGCTTGCGCTGTCTTTAAATGGGGCTTGCGTATCTCCAAATTGGGCCTCTGAAGCTTGCCAGGCAGTCTTGATGACGGGCTTCCCAAGCTTGACCGACTATTCGGATTCGCACTTGGACCGCTTCGTCAAATCAGTTCAAAAGTTTAAAAAGGTCAGAATGTGCGGCAGCGCGGCGCTGGCGATGTGCTGGGTTGCGGTTGGTCGCGCAGACATATATGCTGAGGAGCGCGTCCGCCTGTGGGACATAGCCGGGGGCCTCGCCCTCATGGAATCGGCGGGCGCGGCGTACTCGCTCTCGGAAGCCGATTCCGAAAGCGCTCCGCTTTGCTATTCGATACAGGCGGCCGCGCGCAGGGAATTTTTTGTATTTTAACAGGCTCTCCAAAAATTTGTAAGGGGAAAGTGAAAAATGAAGGACGGGAAATATATCAGCCATTTGCTAAGAAGAATCTCTTGGGACGATTTGGACGAAAAATATCTTCGCAATCTCGTCGAGACCGCGCGCGCGGAGGATATAGAAGGGGCGGGGCTCAAGGAGCTTCCGAAAATCGCCGCAGACATAACTACGCTGTCTCTCACGCCAAAAATCACGGCGCGCGCCAAGCTGGCGACCAGGGTGGACGCAGTGGTGTGCGGAATGAGGCTCGTGCCGATGATATTGGAGATTTATTCGGATCTTTCGGACGGGGAATCCTGCTCCTTCGAGCCTTTTGTGCGCGACGGAGACAAAGTGGAGCGCGGGCGCGCCATCGGAGAAATTTCCGGGTCGGCGCGCGTCATGCTCCAGGCGGAGCGGGTAATTTTGAACTTTTTGCAGCGGCTTTCCGGAGTTGCCACTTGCGCAGCGAAATTTGCGGAGGCTTTGGGCGATTCAAATACAAAGCTTTTGGATACTCGCAAAACGACGCCATCGCTGAGGGTCCTTGAAAAATACGCCTTCGCTTGCGGAGGTGGATACAACCACAGAATGGGACTTTTCGACAGGGTGATGCTCAAAGACAACCATCTCGCCGCCGCGCATGCGGTCTCCGGCGAAACACTGGCGGAGGCGGTTAAAATTGCCAAGGCGAAAAATCCTGGATACGCGGTCGAAGTGGAAGTCGACAAAATGTCCCAGATACCGCCCGTAGTCGAAGCCGGAGCGGACGTGGTTATGTTCGATAATTTTCCTATCGGGGATTTGAAAGATGCCGTCGATCTCGTCGGGGGGCGGGCGTGGACGGAGGTGTCCGGCGGCGTCACGCTCGACACCCTGCCTGACATAGGGCGTTCGGGGGCGGATTTCGCATCGACCGCCGCGGCGGTTCATTCAAGCAAATGGATAGATATCGGCTTGGATTTTGACGGCTAAGTTTAGTCTTGCCGGGATTGTTCCAACCTGATGTTATTCGAATTTATGCAAAACGACGTATCCTTCGACGAGCGCGGCGGAAGATTCCGCGACATGTTTGTCCTGGCGGTTCTATTTTTCTTTCTGTATTTAGGGCTTTCCTTTATGCGTCCCCTCGCAAGCCCTGACGAGGGCAGGTATTCCGAAATTCCAAGGGAAATGGTCGCCTCCGGGGACTGGGTGACTCCCCGTTTAAACGGAATGCCGTACTTCTACAAGCCTCCCATGTTCTATTGGATGCAGGCGACCTCAATAAAGGCTTTCGGATTGAACAGATTGGCGTTGCGATTCCCTAATTCGGCGATGGCGGTTTTCGGCATTTTGGCGACTTACCTCGCCGCGCGGGCGCTTTACGGCAGGCGGGCAGGGATATTTTCCGCTGCAGTGCTCGGCACGAGCGTGCTGTATTTTGCTCTCGGAGAGATTGTGACTCTCGACATGACGGTTTCAGTATTTATATCTTCGGCGCTGTTTTCGTTCATTGTGGCATTGCGCCGATCTGGTGTTTGGCGGGCGGTTCTCATATTGTCTTTTTTTCTGTTCTGCGGGCTTGCCGTGATGACAAAGGGGCTTATCGGAGTTTTGATACCTTTTGCGGTCGTCTTTTTGTATGCGTGTTGTATCGGGATACCGTCATTCTTTAAGAAACTGAAAACTTCCGACTATTTGTGGTCGCTCGTCGGGCTCGCCATATTCGCGGCAGTATCCGTTCCATGGCACGTGCTGTGCGCCATCGACAATCCGCCTTTCGACACCGCGGCGGGATTGTTTTCAAAGAGCGAAGAGGGACAGGGATTTTTTTGGTACTATATCATACACGAACACATATTGCGATATGTCGACGCTTCGACGTCGATGCGCGAACAGCCGTGGTGGTTCTTCTTAGTCTTTTCTTTTGTCGGAATGATACCTTGGGTGGTGTTTTTCCCTCGCGCGATGTCGAGCGCATTTAGCGGGGGCTGGAAGAGAGTTTCGGAAAAAAATCCTGAATTTATATTTTTTGCGGTATGGGCGGTGTTTGTGGTTCTCTTTTTCTCGGCGTCTAAATCAAAATTGGTGCCGTACATCATTCCGATATATCCGGCATTGTCCGTATTCTTCGGAGCGTGGATAGCAAAAGTTTGGGAAAACCCTTCAAAATATTCCCTAATGCCCGAAAAATGGATTTCCGTAGCGCTCGGATTTGCCGGGTGCATTGCTCCAATCCCCATATATTTCATTCTTGACGCGAAGGGAAAACTCTGGGAGCCGACATATGTGGCCGCCTGCTGCTCGATGCTGGCTGCGTTCATGCTTATCGGGAATTTTGCGGTCCTCAGAATAGCCTTAAAGGGAGGCAACCGGGAGTTCTTCGCTGGATTTTTCATCGTCGTTTGCGGGCTGCTGATGTTTTTTAATCCCTTCGGGAGATTTTTGCAGCGCCCTTCGACGGATCCTCTCGCCGAGAAGATACTCGCCGAGCGCGCTGACGGAGACGCCGTAATAGTTGCATACACCTACTCGCTGTTTCAAGATTTGCCCGTGCATTTGGAGGAGCTCGTACTGCACATAGGCCCTCCGCCAGAAGAACAAAAGTTCGGATTTATGCGCGAGCGCGAAAAAAACGCGGGGAGATTTTTTGAAACTTCCGCGGAGTTGAAGAATTTTCTCTCAAAAAATTCCGGCGGGGCGTTTATTCTCATGGCGGATAAGGATTTCGGCAGATTTAACAAAGAAATGGGCGTTCCCGTGAGAAAAATCGCAAACAACGGCATTCTCGGGCTCTACAAGTACGAGAAAGATGCGAGGTGAAGCATGTCTACGTCTAAAAAGCGCGAAAATATCTGGTTAAATCTCGGTTTCAACATAGTGCTTCCGAGCCTGCTTCTTATTAAAGGCAAAAAAATATGGGAATATTTCGGAGAGCCCTGGCAGAACGCGGATATCTGGATTTTCGTTGCGGCGATAGCTTTCCCGATAATTTACGGGACTCTCGATTTATTGTCCCGCCGCAAGTGGAACCTGTTTTCGATAGTGGGAATTTTAAGCGTCGCGCTCACGGGCGGAATAGGCCTGATGAAATTCTCGAGGGAGTGGATGATAATAAAGGAAGGCGCTGTTCCGTTGCTGCTCGGCGCGGCGGTGCTGGCTACTGCCTTTACAAAAAAGCCGCTCGCAGGTTTGATAATGATGAACGATAGCGTAGTCGATGTTGACAAGATAGAATCGGCAATAGAATCGCGCGGGGCGCGCGCCGGCTTCGACGCTTCCATGAAGAAGGCGACCTACTATGTCGCTGGATCATTCCTGTTGAGCTCCGTTTTAAACTTTGCGCTTGCCGCATGTATTTTTAAGAGCCCGGCCGGCACGGAGGAATTCAACGCGGAGGTGGGAAGAATGACGGCGCTGTCTTTTCCTGTCATAGCGCTTCCGACAATGGTCATTCTGGTGTATGCAATGTTTAAATTGTTTGGCGACATTACTCGCCTGACGGGGCTTTCGCTGGAGGATTTTATATCTTCCGGATCTTCGCGCGCTGGAGACAAGCGCGGCGGCGCATGATGGAGAGAGCCCTGTCGATATCTTTTCTCGCGCTTGCTGCGTGCTTGCAAATTGCGGGCGCTTACGAAGTTGTCGACGTGCGGGGAAACTCTTTTTCTTTTGATGCGCCTCCGAAATTTGCGACGATAGTTCCGAGCGTGACCCAGACTGTGTGCGCGATAGGCGCCGAAAATTTGATGCTCGCCAACTCCCGTTATTGCGACTCTCCGAAGGGAGCGGATTCTCTCGTAAAGATAGGGGGCTATATAGATCCCGACTATGAAAAGATAGCCGAAATCAAGCCTCCGCTTTTTATTCTTCCCGATGTAAAAGACGCCCGCCTTCCGGACAGGTTGAAGGCGCTGGGAGTGCCGTGCTTTTTCATACATTCCGAAGGGCTCGGCAATATATCCGCAAACATGCGCTTGCTTGGAAAGCTGTTTTGCGTGGAGGAAGCCGCCGAAAGGGCTGCGGATAAATTCGACGCGGCAATAAATGGCGCGCGCGCGCGCAAGGGAAGCGGCAAACGGATACCCAAAGCCCTGTTCATGTTCGGAAAAATGGCCGCGGGGAAAGGTTCGTACGTAGGCGACATGATTGCGGCGGCTGGCGCTGAAAATGCCGCCGATTGCGCCCGCGGGATCTGGCCGGTGCTTTCAAGGGAATTTATACTTTCGTGCGATCCGGATGTGCTTTTCGTAGAGCTTGGGGGGGAGTCGTCGGCAGAAGAGCTGCTTGAGTTCTACCGCGGAGATCCGGTCTGGAGAAATGTGTCGGCGGTAAAGAAATCTCGCGTGTGCTTTGTCCCCCGCAGGTTGGTGGGTGTCCCGGGGCCGAAGGTCGCGGAAGCAGTGGCGTTGATGGGCGAATACATCAAATCTCAAGGCTTGAAATGAAGGGTGTTTTCGCAAATAATTTTATTTGATGAGAAAGCTTTTTTTATTTGCGTATTATTTTGCTGTTTGCGCGGTTTTGACTTCCCGGGCGGAATTGTCTTCTGAAAACATCTGGATAGTATACAACGCTTCTGATCCTGAATCGGCGGAGCTGGCGGATTTTTATCGGGCGGCGCGAAGCATTCCCGAAAAAAATGTGGTAGGGCTCGATACGCTCGGAGATGCTCCGAAAGACGGGATTGTCAGCAGGGAGTATTATTTCAAAAATATAGAAAATCCACTGATTGCCGCTCTGGCGGAGCGCGGAGCTTTGGAGGCGGTAAAAATATCCGAAAATGGCGGGGAGGGGAGGCACGCGTATTTGCTGACAAAAAATAAAGCCGGTTTTATAGTCCTCTGCCGCGGGATTCCGTGGGGCGTAAAATCTTCCGATCCGAAAGTGCCGCAGAGGAGCGGCAAATATTCAGGAAATTCCGATGCGGCATCGGTAGATTCGGAGTTGTCAGCGCGGTTTTTGCCCTCGAAGAGTTTTGCGGGAAGCTTGCGCAATCCCCTGTTTGACAGGGACGGCGAAGTAAAAAGCGCGGAGGCTTTCGGGGTTCTGCGCGTTGCGCGCCTCGACGGCGCTTCAATTTCGGATGTGAAGGAGTCTGTAAAATCAGGGCTTTCGGCGGAGCTGCGCGGGGCGCGCGGAACAGTATGCCTGGACAAATATAAAAAATTTCCCTCGGGGGACGCATGGTATGAAAATGCCGCTAAGATTCTGTCCGGCATGGGCTATGAGGTGTTTAGCGACGATGCGATTGGCATGATGTCTTTCGACAGGCGCTTTGACGCGGTCTTGTTTTATTTGGGTTGGTACGGCAACATTCCGTCAGGACACTTAAGGGATATGGATTTGAAGTTTGCGCGCGGGGCGGTTTCGCTCCACATATATTCCTTCAGCAGCCTATACCTGAGAAGGAGGGTGGAGTGGAGCGCGAATGCGGTCGCCCATGGAGCTGCTGCCACGGTGGGAAATGTGTTCGAGCCGTTTCTCGGCGGAGTGCACAACCCCGAAGTTTTCGTCCGCGCGCTGGCTCGCGGGGCGTGCGCGGGGGAGGCAGCCTACGCGTCGATTCCATCTTTGAGCTGGCAGTCAATCTTCTTGGGCGATCCCTTATATCGCCCCTTTAAGCTCTCTCTCGATGAGCAGCTTGCCGCGATAGCCAGGGGAGATGTCGACGAGTTTTCCCAATATGCCGTAATAAGAAAGATGAACTTGCTGAAGGCGAAGAACGGGGTGGAATCGGCGGAGCAATACGGGGAAAAATTCCTCGGGAAAATGCCGGACGATGCGATACTTTGGAAGCTGGTTTGCATGGCGAGGGACAGGGGGGAGAATTTGAGGGCCATGGAGTTTGCCGCTGAGCTTGCGGAGAGGGATTTGACAAAGAAACCCCAATTTAGGGGGATTGCCGCCGAGCTGGCAGGATTCCTCGAAACAGGCAAGCGCATGCGGAGGGAGAGGGCATTGGAGATTTATTCGGAAATTTTAAGGATAACCCCGTTTAACATCGAGCGCGACAGGAAGATTTTTCCGCGCGCGAAAAAGCTTGCGGAATCTTTAGGGGAGGACTTGAGCGGCGAAATTGCCCATGCTGGGGAGAGGATCGAGGCCGAAAATGCGCGGCTTGCCGCCGAAAAGGCAAAACGCGCGGCGCTAAAGGCTTCCAAAAATGCTGGTGATTTAAAGGAACCAAATAAATGAACGGTGAGCGAAAGAGAAACAGATGAAATACAAATGCAGAATATGCGGATATGTTTACGACGAATCGTCGGAGCCTAAAAAGTGGGATGCGCTTCCGCCCGATTGGACCTGTCCCGTCTGCGGGGCGCCGAAGGATTTGTTCGACGCCGATTCGGGAGGTGCAGGAAATTCTGGAATTTTGGGTTCGCATGCGGGCGCGCCGGCGGCGCGCACGGCTTCCGACGTCGTTGCGGAGACGCTCTCTAATTGGGGAGTAAAATGGGTGTTCGGAATGGTCGGCCATTCGAACCTTGGAATGGGCGACGCCGTGAGGAAGCTCGTTGATAGCGGGAAGATGGGATACATTGGAATCAGGCACGAGGGGGCTGCGGCCTTCGCGTGTTCCGCCTATGGCAAGCTTTGCGGAAAGCCTGCCGCATGCCTCTCGATAGCCGGGCCCGGCGCGACAAACATGTTCACCGGCCTATACGACGCAAAGCTCGATTCCTCGCCTGTAATTGCGCTCATGGGGCAAGTCCCGACGCGCGATTTGGGATTGGGAATATTTCAGGAGACAAATCTCGAATCCGCTTTTTCTGATGCGGTTGTTTCCTCTCAAACCATGTTCGCAAAGTCGGATTTTTCTGCTTTGGCGTCTTCGGCGTGCCGCAAGGCAGTCTTAAACGGAGGAGTATCCCAAATAATAATGCCGGACGACATTCAAACCATGGAAGTGTCCGGCGACGCGGCGGCAGGTTCGCCTTCGGGGGAATTGTTTAGCGCTGGCGGCGGAGTTTCTCAGGAGAATTTGCTCCGGGCGGCAGAGCTTGTCAACTCCTCAAAAAAGCCGATGATAATTGCCGGTGCCGGCTGCTTCGATTGCGCCGGCGCCGTGGCGGAACTCGCCGGACACCTCAAATGCCCGGTAGCCACAACATATCGCGCCAAGGGGGTGCTGCCGGATTCTTTTGAATATTCGTGCGGAGTGATAGGGCGGAGCGGAACGGCTGTGTCGCAAAAGTTTGCCTCGGAGGCCGACTGCATAATAGGCATAGGAATAGGGTTCAGCAGGCATTCCGAAATTCCGAAGGGCGGGGCGAAAATTGTCCAGATAGATATCGATGCGCAAAGGATAGGGCGCCTTCGCAAAGTTGATGTGGGGATTGCCGGCGACGCGGCGGAGGCGGTGCCGGCTTTGATGGGCATGCTTGCCTCGCGCGAGGCAGATTCTTCAGGAGAAATAGCCGCGGAATGGTCGAAGTGGAGGGCGGAAAAGGCCGCCCGCGCGGAAAAGGGAAGGGACGGATCTCTTTCGCCGGCGGAGATATTTTCGGCTCTCTCCCAAATCGCGCCGCATGACGCGATAATTTGCGCAGACGTTGGAAATGTCGCCTATTCGCTCGGAAGATATTTTGAGAGCGCCAAGCAGAGATTTTTGCTTTCGTGGTATCTCGGGTCTATAGGTTGCGGGCTTCCTTCCGCCATGGGCGCTTGGTGCGCGGCGCGGCAGGAAGGCGGAAAATTCTTCGGCAGGAAAATTGTGGCTGTAGTGGGCGACGGCGGACTCGGCCAGTATCTGTCCGAATGGACGACTGTCGTCAAGAACGAGATGGATATAAAGTGCGTTGTGCTCAACAATTCCGAGCTTGCGAAAATCTCCCGCGAGCAGGAAAACGCAAAGATGGGCGTTTGGCAAACTTCGCTCCTCAATCCCGATTTTGCAGAGTATTCCCGCTTGTGCGGAGGAATGGGCATCAGGATAGAAAAGAGGTCTGAGCTGTTTGAAAAGCTAAGAGAAGCCTTCTCATGCGGCGGGCCGTGCATGGTTGATATTTTAACTGACCCGGATTTGCAGTAATTTTCTTGTAGTCGCCTGTTTCGGGTGCATTATTTTATGCCAAAGTCGTAAAACAATATGAAAAATAAAATATTTTATAAGGTGTGCGCATGCGCTGCTTTCTTCGCGCTCTGTGCCTGCTCCAGTCCCGATGCTGGCGACACCGCCTGTAAAATGGGGGTTGTGCTTCCCCTCGGCGGAAAGGATTCCGCCGCGGCAAACGCAGTTTTGGACGGCATGATGCTCGCTTGCGACGAGGTCAACTCCAAAGGCGGGATCCTCGGCGTGCCGCTTTCGCTCGACGTGCGCGATTCGAGCGATTCAGACTTCTCGTTTTTTGAAAGCTTCGATTCAATGCGCTCCGACGGGATTCGCGTGTTCCATCTCGGGCTTTCAGAGGAAACCGTATTCCTCAATCAGACAACCTCAAAGTGCGGCGATGTCTTCGTGAATTGGCTGAGCGATTATCCTCCCATAACCCTTGAAGGGTCCAATTCGGTTCGCATTTTTATAAACGGAGCGCAAGAGGGGGATTTAATGTCGATGCTCGTCAAGCGCGGAGACAAGGACGTAAACATCGTGGTGATGAACGTAGACAACAAGGCTGGCAAATCCGTCGGAGACTATTTGGCGTTCAACCTCAAGCTTGAAAAGACCAATTTATACAAAGACGTGTTTGGGTCCGGGGAAAAGAATTTTTCCGTTTTCCGCGAACAGATAGCGCGCCTTTCTGCAGACTATGTGTTTTACGCCGGAACTGGAAGGGAACTCGGGGATTTCGTGTCTTCGCTTTCGGACGGCGGGTTTTCTGGCGACGTAATTTCTACCTGCCCGTATTTTTCAAAGAAAATTCCCCACTCCAAGAACATGAGGCTTTTTGAAGTAGCCACGCTTTTTGAGCAGGGAAAGATAAATACAAAAGAGTCGAAAGCTTTTGTGGAGGCGTTCAAAAGGCGTTATGGGCGTTCTCCGAATTGGCTTTCCGCATACGGGTACGATTCCGTCAAGCTTGCCGCCATGGCGATGGAGAAATCGCGGTTCAATCCTGCCAAGATGCGCCCGCTCTTTGCCGGAAAGTCCTTTAACGGTGCTATAGGCGAAATAGTGTTCGACAAATCCGGAGACTCGACTTCGCCCCTAACCATGGTCGAAAAGTAGGCGATGGCTGGCTTCGACACATTCGCCGGCGTGCCGGAGCCGATACACAATTCATATTCGACCCCGCTCTTGTGGCACCTGGTCTCGGCAATTCTGGCATTTTGCGCCGCAGCGGAATGGGAGTCTGCCTTTAGGGACAGTGCGAGATTGATCCTGTTTTCCGGAATGTTCTTCTGGCTCGCAGCCCTAACGGCGGCGTATGTTTTCCGATCCGCTTTGCCGCGTTTGCGCTTGGCATTGGCGCTGGCGGGAACTTTCCTCTTGGCGGCGTTTTATTTTTACGCGCGGGAGGAGGCGAATCCGTATCCTGATTTGGCTCCGCGCGAGGCCGTTGTGACCGCCCGCATAATCGAAGCTTCGCGCGGAATTAACAATTCTCTCTACGGGGTCGCAGAAATTTTGGAAGCTCCAAAATTTGCCGAAAAATCGGCGGGAATGCGCATGTGGTATGTGGTTTCGGACGGCAAAAAAGCTTCGGACGGGCATCGGGCCGATTTTATTCCATCTCAAATCGTCCGGTTTAGCGGGGTTTTCGGCGGATTGTCGCTCGATTCTTTTAAATCCCGCGGATACTACGCCGATAGCCCAAAGAGCGCGTCGTTTGAAAGATATTTGTCGGGGCGGAGAATATTCTTTAAAATGCGCTCTCGCGTTGACGGCGCTCTCGCGTTGACGGCTCCGAGTACAGCGGCAAGATTTTTTTCATCTGCGCGCGCGTACATGGAGCGCTCACTGTCGGAGAATTTTTCCTTTTTCCCTCCAGATTCTGAGGCGTCGCGCACGTATTCGGCGATGATACTCGGGGACAAAAGCCTCCTGACTCCGGAGCAAAAGAAGGCTTTTTCCGACACGGGAACCATGCATATTTTTGCCATAAGCGGTTTGCATGTCGGTTTTGCCGCGGCTTTGCTGCTAGGCATAAGCTCTCTTTGCGGAATAAATTGGAGATGGTCGCCCGTATTTTGTTTGCCTCCGCTTTTTCTTTATGTATGCGCTTGCGGAGCCAGGCCGTCGGCCATGAGAGCGTTTGGAATGGTGGCGGTGGTTTGGCTCGTGCTGTCCTTCGGAAGAAGGGTGAAAGTCTTCGATGCTCTCGTTTTGGCGGCGGCGGTATCCCTCGCAGTGTCTCCGGTTCAAATTTTCGATTCCGGCTGGACGCTTTCTTACGCGGTCGTGGCGTCAATATTGCTTTACGGGGCTCCGCTTTATTCCTTACTCTGGGAGAGAAGGATGAGAAAAGGACTTCCTTTCAGAAAGGATTCCTTCGTCGGGAAGGTAAATTCGGCGATATTCGCGTCGCTTGCGGGCGGTTTTTGCATTTCTTTGGGGGCGATGTTTGCAGCCTCTCCGTTAAGCTCGCATGGATTCGGCTATATTTCGCCGCTTTCGGTGTTCTATTCGCCGGTGTTTGTCTTGGGCGCCGGAATCGCCGTATCCTTGGGGTTTATAGGTTTCGCGCTCCCGGCGTTTATAGCGGATTTTACGAACGCCGCCGCATGCGCGGTGGTGGGAGGCATGTCATATATTGCACGCGAAGGAGTCGGCATTTTTAAGCCCGCAGTTGATGTTCGCATCGAAAGCGGAACGTTGACATTGTTCGCGGAGGGATCTTTTTTGTTTTTGTCGGGCGCGCTTCAAAATGTGAAACCCGCGGTTTTGAGGTTTGTGATAGCGCCAATGCCTCTCGCCTTAATTTTATACCGGGTTTGGATTACAAAATGAGCGGATATAGAATCGAGATTTTTGGAAGGGAAGTACCGGCAGAATTTGAGATTTCAGCTTTTGGAGAGCTGAAAAGGGCGCTTGATTTGTCGGAGCGCGTCGGGATCGCATGTTCAGGGGGGGCGGATTCGGTCTTTTTGCTTTTGTCTCTGATGGAGATGTGGAAATTAAAGCCGGACAGGCTTTGTGTCCTGCACTTTAACCACAAGGCGAGGGCCGCCGCCGATGTGGACGAGGATTTTGTGCGTTCTTTAGCGGAGAATTTCAGTTTGGAATTCATTTCCGGGCGTCCGGATTCCGTTCCGGAGAAGTTGTCGGAAGACGAATTTAGAAGAATGAGAATGGATTTTTTTAGGCGGGAATTTTTCAAGAAAAACCTCTCGCTAATAGCGCAGGGCCACCATGCAGGAGATGTTGCGGAGACCATGCTTATGAGGCTGTCGCGCGGATCCGGGATTGACGGGTTATGCGCTCCGCGCCCGGTTTCAGAAGTCGGGGGCGTGCGCTTTGTCCGTCCGCTTTTGAAGCTGAAAAAAACTTTCATAACTTCCGTGCTGGAGGGCTTGGAGCAGGGGTGGCGCGAGGACGAAAGCAATGTAAAGCCGCAATTCTTGCGCAATAAAATACGCCTAAACGTGATTGGAACTCTCGAGGATATAAGCGCGTCGAGTTTTGTTTCATCTGCTGTGAGGAGCAGGGAACTGCTTCAGGAAGACGCCGACTTCATAGGGAGAGTTTTCCGATCGGAACTTTCGCGTTTGAATCCGGGCTTTTCGGAAAATCCGCCGAGCTCTCTATATTTGAGCGGCAGAGTGCTGGCTGAGCGCGCCCTCTTGAGGAGAGCTGTCTTGTTTTTGCTTTCAAGCAACGGGCTTCTATCCGGCATGCGGTCGGGCGCGGTGGAGGATTTTCTCAGGCGTTTGGAAAGCTCAAAGGGAAAAATTGCGAGCGCGAGCGCCGGCGGAGGTTTCATCTGTTTTAATCCGCGCGACAATTCCCTGTCTCTTTTAAAGGGCGATTGCCGGGTTCCTTTCGAGATTTTGCTTGAGATGGGAAAAAATATCCTGCCTGGCGGAATATTGACTCTGAAGAGTATAAGCTTGTCGGGGGAAATGCTCGCGGAAATAAAGTCCGGGAAAAATGACGACAATATTCGCGCATTTCTCGATCCTTGCGCGGCGCGGTCGGCGCGCGGAGATTTATGCCTTGTAGCGCGCTCGCCCCGTGACGGAGACTCGTATGCTCCTCTTGGATCAGCTTCTCCAAAGCGCCTCGGCGAGATCTTCAACGGAAAAAAAATACCGCGCGTGAAACGAAAGGCTTTTCCGGTTGTCTGTAATACAAGCGGTGAAATATTGTGGGTTCCGTCGCTGCCTCCGGCGGACAAGTACAAGCTTGTAAACGGATCTGAGGCTATTGAATTGACCTACGAGGCTTTTTGATTTTTAGTATTGGAGAAAAACAGGTTAATGGAAAATAAGGACAAAAATATTCTCGGTAAAATTCCGAACAAGCCGTATCTGGTTTGGCTGATGATACTTTGCGCGGTTGTGTTTCTCGTATCGCTGCCGAAGGGCGGGGCAGGTTCTGCCTCGCAGGAGTTTGACGTGCGCAAGCTCATGAACGCGGCCAAGAACGACGAACTTGTGAGCCTTACGTTGAGGAACGATCCTGACGGCGGCAAAGACTGGTATTCCGTGCAGGGCAGGGTGAACAATCCCTTGTTCGGCAAGGAGAACGCGCCCAAAGACGCTCCCCGCTCTTTGAATTTTACATTTAACGGGCGCATAACGGACGAAATGTATAAAACCCTCACCGATCCTTCCGCCCCTTGGGACGTTAAGGAAGTTCCGTCGAGCACTTTTTGGAGCAACATGCTTTCAGGGGTGCTCCCGTTCATCATAGTGATGGCGATACTCTATTTCCTGTTTATGCGGCAAATGAAGGTGTCCGGGCGAAGCGCGATGAGCTTTGGCAAGAGCCGCGCGCGCCTATTGACTCCGGACAAGGACCGCGTGACCTTCGACGACGTCGCCGGCTGCGACGAATCAAAAGAGGAGGTTGCGGAAATCGTAGAATTTTTAAAAAATCCGCAGCGTTTTCGGGAGATAGGCGCGAAAATCCCCAAAGGCATTTTAATGGTCGGCCCTCCCGGAACCGGAAAGACTTTGCTCGCCCGGGCGGTTGCCGGAGAGGCGGACGTGCCGTTCTTTTCGATAAGCGGCTCGGATTTTGTCGAGATGTTCGTCGGCGTAGGGGCGGCTCGCGTCCGCGACATGTTTGAGCAGGCGAGGAAGAGCGCCCCATGCCTTGTCTTTATCGACGAAATAGACGCAGTCGGGCGCCAGCGCGGCGCCGGCATGGGCGGCGGGCACGACGAGAGGGAGCAGACTCTCAATTCGCTGCTCGTGGAGATGGACGGTTTCGACGGGCACAGCGGAGTCATTATAATCGCCGCGACAAACCGCCCCGACGTTCTCGACAGCGCGCTTCTTCGCCCGGGACGCTTCGACAGGCAGGTAGTCATAGACCTTCCAGACCTGAACGGCAGAGAGGCAATTTTAAAAATCCATGCGGCGAAAATCAAGCTGTCTCCGGAAGTTGATTTGTCGAAAATAGCGCGCATAACGCCGGGGTGCTCCGGGGCGGACTTGGCGAATCTTCTCAACGAGGCTGCCATAAACGCCGCGCGGGCAAACCGCGGAGAGGTAATAAATTCCGACATCGACGAGGCGCGCGACAAGATTTTCTTCGGGCGCGAGCGCAGGAAGCTGATGGACGACGAGGAAAAGCGACTGACAGCCTACCACGAAGCCGGGCACGCTCTCATACAGGCCTCCGTCGACGATGGCAAGCTCCCCGTGCATAAAGTTACGATAATTCCGCGCGGTCAAAGCCTTGGATCAACCATGTTTATCCCGTCGAAAGACGTCCGCACGGAGAGCAGGAATTCTTTATTGAATCATATCTGCACGAGCCTCGGCGGGCGCGTGGCGGAGGAGCTTGTCTTTACCGATATAACCAACGGAGCCTCTGCCGATATCAAGCAGGCTACGAAAGTCGCCCGAAAAATGGTTTGCGACTGGGGCATGTCCGATTTGGGCCCAATAGCGCTCGGCGAGAACCAAGACCACATATTCCTCGGAAAGGAAATCGCGCGCGAGGAGCATTTCAGCGAAAAGACGGCGCAGTTGATAGACGAGCAGGTGAAGTCGATTGTGGACGGGCAACTTGCGCGCGCGCGCAAAATAGTTTCCGAGAACCGCGATAAGCTCGACGCGATAGCCGAGGAGCTTCTCGCGCGAGAGACGATAGACGGAGCCGACGTTTATGCCATACTCAAAGGCACCTACGTGCGCCCGCCTGCCGCAGAAAATGCGGTTTCTAAAGCGGATTCTTCCAATGGTGGCTGTGAACATGCAGAGGAATCCGCGGCCGGCGAAGGCTCGGGGCATAGCGTTTCGCCGACGGCAGAGGGCGCAGGGGCGTCGGCGTAAGGCGCTCCTAAAAAAACGACAAAAAATGTGATTCCGCAATCAGGGATACCGTTCCAAGTTCGAGTGCGGCATCTATTTGCGTCCCGTATTCTCCCCTCTCCCAGCTGGGCGGAATTACGCTCCCAACTATCAAATAGTCGGTTTGAGAATCTACTTTGGGAGATACCCTGCCTCCCATATACATTATTAAATTTTCAACCTCCCTGCGGGATATAGACCTGAAAATTCCAGTCACAGAGAAAGTTTTTGTAAAGTCGATATCCGAGAAATCAAAGTCGAGGCAGTTTTCTATTTGCGTTCTTTTCCTTGAATTGGAGCGTTTGGGCAGTTTCTTCGGAAAAGTGTTTTTGGGAAACAGCATTAACGGAAAATCTGTTTCAGGCGGGATCCTTTTGAGAGATTGAAACGAAACTTGCACATCGCGCTGCCGCGATTGGGAAGGCGGAACTTTCCTTCCGCCGGGGGAAATGCATCGGAGAAAGTTCTTTGAAGTTTGGGATATGTCGAACTTTTCGGCGAGTTTCATAAAAATCATGGCGCACGCGCGCGCATCGTCGAGGGCGTCGTGATGTTTGAAATCCGCAATGCCCATGTATTTTGCGACCTCCTCCAGCCTGTGTGATGCCAGCGACGGCAGAAATTTTCTTGAGAGTTTAAGCGTGCAGTAATATTCAAAATCTTCTGGGGCGAGCCCATAATGCTCGGTTTCAGCCCGCAGGCAGGAAATGTCGAAAGCCGCGTTGTGCGCCACAACCGCAGGGCCGAGCATCGGGCGCATCTCTTCCCAAAAATCGCAAAATCTCGGGGCGTTTTTGACCGCGCGCTCGTCTATTCCGTGAATTTGCACAAATCTGGCGTCGAAACGCCCCTCGGGTTTTATGAGCTGCCGCATTTCCGATGCTATTTTCCCGTTTTCAACGCGGACCAAGCCGACTTGGCAGATAGAGGCCCGCGAAGAATTTGCGGTTTCAAAATCCAGAGCCGTAAAATTTATGCCTTCGCAATTCTTTTCCATGTTCAATGTAAATTCGCAGCCTTGGGGAGAGCTTAGCAGGGCGAATGTTCTTCGGGCATGATCCGGCGTTTTTATTTTTCATGCAATTATTTTATTGCGGATTTTAAAGCTGTTCATTTCTGCTTTTCATGGCGTTGGAGATTTTCCGGGTTTGGGGAATACAATTCCGTTGGCGCACCTTGACAAGGGGGGGGCAAATGCGGTAGCTTAGAAAAATTATGGATAAGCTCGACGAAATCTTTAAGATGCAGTATGAATTAAATAAGCGCATCGGGGTAGATACCGCCGATATGAGCGACGAGGACAAAATCAAGTGGACGCTCAATTACAGCCGCGCCATGCAGCAGGAAAACGCTGAGTTGGTTGATTCCCTGCCATGGAAATGGTGGGCGAAGTATCAAAAATTCGATCCGCAAAACGCGCGCGTCGAGGTTGTGGACATGCTGCATTTTTTAGTCTCTATGGCTCAGGTCTTGGGAATGAGCGCGGACGATTTTTACGGGGCCTACGCGAAAAAGAACCATATAAACCACGACAGGCAGGATAGCGGGTACGTCAAAAAGGACGAGGACGACTGCCGCGGTATTTGACGCATTTTTGCCGGCGCAGAAATGGCTATCGATACGGCTTTTGTCTTGGCCGCGGGCCGCGGAGAGCGCCTGTCTCCGCTTACGGACGCGCTCCCAAAACCGCTCCTTCCGCTGGCGGGCAAGCCCGCCGTCTGCCATGTTTTCGATTCACTAATCGCCGCTGGCGTGGGCAGAATAATTTTGAACGTCCATCATCTGGCGGGCAAATTTCCTGAAGTCCTGGGGGGCGAATATAGAGGGGTTAAAATTGAATACGTCAAGGAGCCCGAATTGCTGGATACTGGCGGAGGGATAAAAAATATCCTATCCCGCATCGATACATCAAAACCGCTTATCGTCCACAACGGCGACATATTTTTCGACGCTCCGCTTTCGGATTTTGCCGGCGCGGCGGAATCGCTTTTCAGGAAGGATAAGAAAATATCGGCGGCGCTGTGCCTCAGAAGGGAGGGGAAGCTGAAAAACGTGGCGGTGCGCTCGGGGAAGGTTGTTGATATGCGTTTTACGACCGGAGAAACGGGCGATGCAGTGGCGCAGTACGCCGGGGTTTTTGCGGCTTTCCCTCCGCTGTTTCCGCTGCTTGAAAAAAATCCGAAATCATCTTTCCCGATAGTTGATACCTTTGTGGAATCAATAAAGTCGGATATTGGAAGCGTCGCCGGGATATTTGAGGACCGCGGGCTTTGGGGGGACATTGGAACGCCAGAATCATATGCGGATTTAAACAGCAGCTTCGGCGACAAAGGCGATTTCTACCGCATCGCAAAGCTCAAATGCTTGGGGTTTCACGCAGACGCTTTTGTCCCGATAGCCAAAGGCGCTTCAACGAGGGAATTTTTTTCATTCAAAGACAGATCGCGCCGCGGACGCAAACTTGTGGCGTGCTTTTATTCCAAAGAAAAGCTCGAAGATTCTTTTTATGCGGATATCGCCTCTTACCTATATTCGCAGGGCATTTCCGTCCCGGAGGTGCTTTTCCATGACGCTTCGGAGAGAATAATCGTGATGGAAAGCGCGGGAGACCTGGATTTAAGCTCCCTTTCCGGAAAGTTGCGTTCGGAAGCCTACCTGCAAACCGCCCGCATTGCCCGCGATTTGCACACGCGCGTGACGCACAATTTTCTTTCGGCAGACTCTCCCCCCATTCCGCTCAATCCCCCGTTTGACGAGGAGCTTTATGCATGGGAGAGGCGGTATTTTCTCGAGGAGTGCGTGCTCGGGCGATTTGGAATAGCTTGCCCAGGCGTTTCAGATTCGGAATTTGCGGAGATCTCCAGCACACTTTTAGGCGGGGAACAATGCCTTGTGCATAGGGACTTGCAATCCCAGAACGTCATGATATCCGAAACGGGAAAAGCTTCGCTGATAGACTTTCAGGGAATGAGAATGGGTTGCGGAATGTACGATGTCGCCTCTTTGATTTTCGATCCGTATGCGGAGCTTTCGGAATGCGAGCGGTCTGGAATATTGGAGGCGTATTTCGGGCGGGAAGCGTCGAAGCGTGAGCGGAGAGCGCTGTACATCGCCGCTTGCCAGAGGCTGATGCAGGCTCTGGGCGCCTACGGATTCCTTTCGATAAAGAAAGGAATGCCGCGCTACGGCAAGTATTTTAAGCCCGCGCTCGTGAGGCTTTGTTTTTGCGCGTCGAAAAGCGGGCTTTGCGGGCTGTCGTCGCTTGCGGAAAGATGTTTGAAAATCCTATAATTTTTCAAACACATCGACGCGCGCGGGCGGAATATTTAGCCAGATCCGCGAATATTCGACGTGTCTCATGAGCTTGAACCCCAATTCTGCTGGATCCCTTTTCAGATTGTAGGTGAACTGCACGAACCTTCCGCCCTTAGGCAATACGCGCTCGCTTTCGGATATTATTCTTTTTACGCAGTCTTTTGGCAGGCTCAGCAGCGGAAGACTAGACACTATCGCTTTCAAAGCGGCGGCATCCTCTCCGAGAATGGCGGATATGTCCTCTGCGCTGCCGTTTACGACCACCGCCTCGGGAAATTTTTTTGACAGCAGATTTGCCAGCGAGGCGTCGAACTCCACGCAGTAAAGCTTGGAAGATTTCGCAAACCCGGACTCGACGAGGGATTTTGTGACCGCGCCCGTGCCGGACCCGAGTTCGACTACGACTCCTCCCGAGCACTTTCCTGCGCCTTTTGCCATAGCCGACGCGAGGAAGCGCGAGCTTGGGCATACAGCTCCGGTCCGGCGGGGATTTCTGATGTATTTTCCTAAAAATTTTAATGTTTCGCTGATTTTCATGTGCGGGTTTACATCGGCTGGTAGATGTCGTGGATTCTGACGAGCCCGAGGAGAGTGGAGCCGTCGCCTACGACGGGAAGGACGGAAATCTTGGACGGGCGGTTTTCCATGAGCGAGGCGGCGTGCCCTATGGGGGCGCAGCATTCGACGCATACCGGATTTTTTGTCATTATATCGGCGGCTTTTGTCAAATCGAGGCTTTTGTTTTCCTTCAGCATTCGGCGCAGGTCTCCGTCGGTTATTATTCCTTCTATTCTTCCTTGGTTGTCGACCACGCAGGCGGCTCCGAGGGGTTTACCCGTCATTTCTATGACTACGTCCCGAACGCCGTCGTTTGCGGATACTACCGCGCATTGCGGGAGCGGGTGCATGATGTCGGAGGTTTTTAAGAGGAGGCTTTTGCCGAGCTGCCCTGCAGGGTGAAACTTGGCAAAGTCGGATTTCGAGAATCCGCGCGCCTTCATGAGTGCGCAAGCGAGGGCGTCTCCGTAGGCGAGCGCGAGAGTTGTAGAATTGGTTGGAACTATCCCGAGCGGGTCAGCCTCCCCGCCGGACGAGGCGTCGAGAAAAATATCGCATTCGCGCGCCATCGGAGATTCGGCATTGCCGACGAGCGCTATCGTAGGAGAGTTGAACTTCTTTAAAATGGGCAGCAGGCGCAGGCATTCCACGGTAGCCCCGCTGTTTGAAATCAGCATAGTCGGATCGCCCGGCTGGTAGACCCCGAGGTCTCCGTGAACGGCGTCGCAGGCATGTATAAATACGGCGGGCGTGCCGGTGCTCGAGAGCGTTGCGGCTATCTTCTGGCCCACGAGCCCGGATTTCCCAAGCCCGCATACGAGAAGCTTCCCATTGTGCAAAAGTATCGTCTTTACGGCTTTGGCGAAATTTTCGCCGAGCCTTTCTTTTGCCCGCTCTATGGATTTTGCCTCCCTGAGCAAGACTTCGCCGCCGGCGGCAATAATATCGGAATCCTCCATCTCAGGAATTTTTTTCGAGGAATTTTTCTGCCGCCGCCAGATCGGAAGGAGTGTCTATTCCGATGGAAGTAAAATCTGTTTCGACAATTTCAAACTTATATCCCGCCGCGACAAATCGCAGTTGTTCCAGCGATTCGGCTTTTTCCATTTTCGTCACCGGCAGCGAGGCGTATCTTGCCAGAGCTTTTGCGGAATATCCGTATATGCCTATGTGGTGCCAGTAGTCCGAGCGCTCCAGCCACTTGGCGGGATCATCTTCGCCCCTGACAAATGGAAGCGGAGAACGGCTGAAATAGAGGGATTTGCCGTCTTCCCCGCGCAGAACTTTTACTACGTTGGGGTTAAACAGGGCGTCGGGGTCTTGTATCTTGCGCGCGGCTGTGACGATGTCGGCGAGATTTGCCCGGTGCGCCTCTATTATAGAATCTATTAGCGCCGGCGATACAAATGGTTCGTCTCCCTGCACGTTCACGACAAATTCAGCCCCTATTTCATCGAAAGCTTCTATTATGCGTTCAGTGCCTGAAGCGCACTTCTCAGATGTCATTATAGACGGGGCACCTATGTGGTCGGCGAATTCCATAATTTCAACGCTGTCAGTCAATATCACCGATTTTTCCGCCAGTCGGCTCTTTGTGCAATTTTCGAAGACCCTCTCTATTACGGCCTTGCCTCCGAGCATCGCAAGCGGCTTTCCGGGAAAGCGCGTGGAGCCCATGCGGGCGGGAATCGCTATGGCGGCGCTTAACAGCAGAGCGGTTTTAAGAAGGGGATCGTCCTTCTTTTGGCGTTCGATTTTTTCCCAAAAATCCTTGCTTTCCTCTATGCCGGACACGGGTTCTTCGATGTAATTTTTGTATATGGCAAACAACCCTACAATTGCGCAGACAATTCCTATAAAGCGGAAGATGAAGATGTATTGCCTTCTCGAAAAGCCGATGAATTTGAATTTGGAGTTTTCATAGCGCTCGTTATACGACTCGTTTGAGCGAAGCAAGAATAGAGCCGCTATAAAAAACGGTATCGTAAATGTTGAGACTTCGAGAATTGTATAAAACGCATTCAGCATATAGATGTTATTTTTAGATTGAAAACGGTCGCCGCCAAACGACACTGAAAGGCAAATTTACAGAGCATAAAACACCCGAATTTCCGCGCCGTCAAATGTTTTTAATGCCGTACAAACGTTATTCCGCAGCCGACAACATGGCGGCTGATCTCGCCATGCTTGAAGCTTGGCCGTTGAAAGATATTTCGCGCCTCCGCTTTTACGGTTGGAAGGGCAGGCCGTACACTTGCGGTTTGTCGCAAAAACCGGAGCTCGTCGCGGCTTTGCTCCCGCGCGGGGCGGAGCTCGCAAGGCGCCCGAGCGGAGGGGGAATAGTCGCGCACGGCGACGATATCACATACGCGCTCGTCGTTCCGCGCGGGCGAGAAATATGCGAAATGCGGGCGCGGCAATCCTACGAGTCTGTCCATGCGGCGATAGTGTCGGCGCTTGGCAGATTCGGAATTGCCTGCATGCTGTATCGCCCAGACTCTGAAAATGGAGCGCAGGGGGGCTTGTACGCTTGCTTTTCGAGCCCGGCTCCATACGACGTGGTTTCCCCTGGCGGAATAAAAATTGCCGGGGCGGCGCAAAAGCGCACGCGCAAGGGAATTCTTTTCCAGGGATCAGTCATGCCGCCGGGGGGGGTGGACCGCAAGGAACTTTCCTTGGCTATGGCGCAGGAGTTTGCAAAAATGCTGGGGGAGGAAATAGAGAGTATAGATTTCCCCTTTTGACGCGGTTTTTTCACCTTCCAATTCTGGCAAGGGCGTTCCTCGCCTCTTCGTTGCCTGCCTTCGCCGCTTCTCTCATTAGCTTGACGGCTTTGTAAACGTCTTTTGTGACTCCTATGCCGTTGTAGTAGCAGGCTCCGAGATTGCCCATTGCCTGCGGATCCCCCTTCTCCGCTGCCATGCTAAGATATTTTATTGCTTCGGGGATATTGCGATCGGTTCCGACGGCGTTTATGTAGCAGGTTCCAAGATTGCTTTGGGCGTTGACGTCGCCTTTGTCGGCGGCAAGTTTTAGCCATCTGATGGCATCGCTTTGATTCTTGCCCGTCCCTATTCCCTCGAGATAGCAGTATCCGAGGCTGCTTTGGGCGTTTGTGTCTCCCTGAAAGGCGGCACGCCTGTACCATTTGACGGCTTCGTCTTTATTTTCGACGCAGCCCACACCGGTAAAATAGCAGTCCCCGAGATTGTTTTGGGCTATGGCGTATCCTTGCATGGCGGATTTTTCGTACCAGTGGAAGGCGAGGCTAGGGCTTGCTGCGACGCCGGCTCCGTTAAAATAACATACTGCTATGTTGTTTTGGGCTTCCGGATTTCCCGCTTCGGCGGCTTTTAGAATCCATTTTGCCCCCGTTTCGTAGTTTGCGATGGTGCCCAGGCCTTGCAAGTACGCCATTCCGAGCGCGAGTTGCGCGGGGGGATACCCTGCTTCGGCGGATTTTTCAAACCAGCCGAAAGCGGAGAAGTCGTCTTTTGGGCCGTCCATTCCTTCCGATATGAACACTGCGAGGTTGTTTTGCGCGATGGCATTTCCCGCTTCGGCGGATTGCGTGAGAAGCTTGCGCGCCAAGATCAAATCTTTTTGCGTTCCTATGCCCTCGATGTGCGCGCGCGCCAGGGAGACATTCGCCCGCAAGCAGCCGCCTTCAAAAGCTTTTGCAAAGAGCGCCACCGCGCGCGTCGGATTCTTTTCGACGCCATCTCCCTTATAGTAGGCTGTGCCCAGGGCGTTCGTCGCGGAGGCCACTCCGGATTTGTGGGCTTTGCGGAAAAACTCGGCGGCCGCCTTTTTATCTTCCGGGGTTCCGCGCCCAATGGACAGGCATTTGCCGATGCCGAGCTGCCCGTAGGGATTGCCTGCGAATGCCGATTTTGAAAACATAAGGACGGCCTCATAAGGGGATCTTTCCGTCCCGAGCCCCATAAATAGGCAAACGCCCGCCATATATTGCGCGTTTGAATCTCCCTTGTCCGCGGCGGCGCGGATTTTTTTATAATCGGATTCTCCGACATTTGCCTTCAAATCGTAATCAGCGTACGCGGCAAACTTTGCGGCATCGGCTGGACCATATTTGCCGGATTCTTCAGCTTCTGTCGGAAGCGCCAGGAAAAGTTGCGCCAGTATCGCCGCGCATATGATTTTCAAAAAATTATCCATTCGGTTTTAAATCCCAATTAAATATTGAAAAATATTCAAAGCAAGCCGAACTTTGGGGAGTTTTTATAGAAGTTCAACGGCTACGGCATCTGCCATTAGCCTGCCGGAGGCTGTCAGGCGAATCCTTCCCGGGCTTTCGCTTTCGGATTCCAGCTCGACGAGGCCTTCCTCTTTTAGAAATGCCAGGGACTGGTAATGTTTTCTAAAATCGGCTTTCGGGAAGCGCCGTTCGAGAGAGGGCAAATCTACGCCTTCGTTCATGCGGAGTCCGAATACCAGCGCGCTCGAAAACATCTCTTCATCGTCGAGCTCGACGATGTCTTCGCGGCATGGGGAGTCGAGCCGCAGGCCCGAGCTCCATTTTTCAAAAGAAGGGGAATTTCTCATGCGGAAATTTTTCCATTGAGATGCGGCTGCCGGACCCAAGCCTATCCATTGCGCCATGTGCCAGGTCGACAGATTGTGGACGCACTGGCAGCCGGGTTTTGAATAGTTTGAAATTTCATATTGCTTGAATCCGAGCGAAGGGAGGGCGCGGGAGGCTATCTCGTAAAAATCAGCTTCACGCTCCCGCCCGGGTTGGGAATCCCCCCTGCCGCAGCACGCCGAAGACCCGCTTTCAAATTCGAGGCAATACGCGCTTATGTGGTCGACGGGCTGCCGCGCGGCGGTTTGAATGTCGGATATCCATTCTTGCTGGCTTTGCCCGTCTGCCCCGAATATCAGGTCGATTGAGAAGTGCGGGAATGACTGGTCGGCGATGTCGCCGATTGCGCGGAGGGTTCTTTCAAGCGAGTGTTTTCGCCCGAGCGAGGCGAGAGTTTTTGGATTGAAGCTTTGGACGCCCATTGAAATTCTGGTGACGCCGATTTCTTTTAAAGCGCGGAGCTTTTCGGGAGATGCGCTTGACGGGGCGACTTCCACCGTCCATTCGAGAGTCGGCCTAAGCGGGGCAAGTATGTCGGACAGGCGTTTTATTTGGTCTGGGGATAGGCAGCTCGGAGTGCCTCCTCCCCAAAACATGGTTTGCGGAACCGGAAGCGGGGCGCCGTTTTCGCGGTCGCGCGAATCTATTTCAAGCGATATGCAATGCAGGTATTCGCCGATGTCTTCGTCCGACGGGGCGCGCTTGTAAAACCGGCAGTATGAGCAGTTTTGCTGGCAGAACGGGACGTGAACATAGACCCCGAAATTTCTGAAATAGTCTTGCATGGGGGAAATCGCGTGGTATAAATGGCGCACATTAAGTTAAAACACATGAACATTGCAAAGAAAATAACCGCGGCGCTCTTTGCGCCATTGTTGGCGATATTGTCGGGCTGTTCCGGGATAACCAATCTCACACCGGAGCGCGTCCCAGAAAATTCGTCGCGCATATATACCCTCACGATGAGCGCGCACATAAACGACGGCTCCCTCGTCAAGGATTCGATAGAGCCGTTTGTGGTGATAGACGAACAGACAGTTCCCATGAAGGCGACTTCCGAAATGGAGAACGACCGCATATACGAGTACGATTACACGCTCCCGAAAGGCCGCAAAGACGCCAAATATTACTTCATGCTGAAGTACAAGTCCAAGAACGCTTCGCAGGGCGACGAGCCTGTCGAGAGGACTATGACAAGTCCCACGGTTTACACTCTCGAGCCCGTATCCCGGTACGTCGTCAGCCTCCAAAACGACAGGGGAGCGGTGGGCACCGAAATCACGGTGCTCGGGCGCGGATTCGACAAGCTCGACAAAGTTTTTATAGGGGGAGTCGAGGCTGACACAAAATACGTGTCGCGCTCCACAATCGTATTCACGGTTCCTCCCATGCAGTACGGAAAAAATTACGACGTGGAATTGCGCGGCGAGGATTCTGCTTCGTGGATAGGGCAGTTTAGGGTTGACCCGTCCGAGATTGAAGTGTCGCCCTCGGCAGTCTCAATCCTTTCGGGCGATGTGGTGAACGTAATTTTCAATATCGGTTTCAAGGCTCCGGAAGGCGGCTTTAAAATCGACGTGAAGACCAATATTCCGAGTTCCGTCGTAATGGACGAAGTCGTCGTTCCGGAGGGAAGGACTTCCGTGAGTGTTTCCCTCAAGGGCGCGGCGGAGGGAAGAGGGGCGATTTACGTCAACGCCCCGGGATTCGCCGAAAAAGTCGTTCCCGTCGAAGTGTCACTCCCAAAGGAGGACTCGTCGGTTCTCTCCAGCGTTTCCGAAGCGGCGGCAAAAGTCGAATCTAAATAGCCTGCCCGCATTTCATTCAGGTGGGCTTGGCAAAATAAATTTTAAAGGCGGGCCGGTTCGTCATGGAACCAGCCCGCTTTTTTTGTGCGGGGGAGGAAAAACTTGACGATTTTTCTTTTATGCGGGAAAAAGATTTTATAATATACGCTCATGGCAAATAAGGAAGAATCGAAGCGCGCTGGCAGTTGCGACCAGCCAATAGAATGCGTAATGTCCGAGATGTCGGAACGGCTTATGCGCATACAGCGCGATCTCATAATGCCCGCGTTCATATTCGAGAACGAGGGTGTTCAAAATACGATAACATTTTTTGGGGCGTCGCGCATTCTCTCCCCCGAAGGCGCGGCGCAGCACTTGCGCGAGGTTAAGGCCGAAAAGGGAAGCGGGCCCGAATATCGGGAAAAGCTCAGGATAGCTAAAAACGACGTCGTTATGTCTAAGTACTACGCGCAGGCAGAAGAGCTTGCGCGCAGGCTTCAAGAGTGGTCCAATTCACTTGACGTTCCGCCCGACGAAAAGTATTTTATAATGACCGGAGGCGGCCCCGGAATAATGGAGGCCGCAAACAGGGGAGCCCATATAGCCGGCGGAAAAACTATCGGCGCTACCATAACGATTCCCGACGAGCAGCACCGCAACGACTATGTCGACAGGGGCATATGGATAAACTTCAATTATTTTCTGACCCGCAAATTCTGGCTTCTGTTTTTTGCAAAGGCTCTTGTGGTTTTCCCGGGGGGAACCGGCACTTTCGACGAATTTTTCGAGGTTTTTACTTTGATGAAGACGCGCAAGACGCACGGATACATACCGATAGTTCTCTTCGGAAGGGATTTTTGGGAGAAGGCTGTGAATTTCGACGTTCTCATAAGAGCAAATGTGATAACGAAAAAAGATTTGGACTTTTTCCGCTACGCCGAAACTGTCGACGAAGCTTACGACTTCATTGTCGGAGAGATAATGCGCACGCACAAACTGAAACTTTTGCTTCCGGAGGATCCTACTGCGATGCGTCGAACACCCGAAAACCGGCAGCCGCGCGCTAAGGGCGGCAAATCTGCCACTAAATCCGGAAAGGGCGGGAGGGCTCGCCGGTAGCGATGGCTGGCGAGGCAAAAGACCGCGTTGAAGCCGCCGGCGCTTCTGAATCAGCCGCCGGCGCGCCGGGTCCGCGCAAGCCCGCCTATGACGGGCTTTTGAGCGTCATAATACCGTGCAAGGACGAGGCGGAATCCATACCCCTCTTCTACGCGGAATTTTTGAAAGTCGCCGACTCGATGGGGAATCCTGATTTTGAATTGATATTTGTGGAGGACGGGTCTTCAGACTCCACATTGGACGAGATAAAGCGCCTCGCTTCCGAAGATTCGCGCGTGAGATTCATATCGTTCTCCAGAAATTTTGGCAAGGAGGCTGCGATGCACGCGGGAATGCAGAGCGCGCGCGGGGACTATGTCACGGTCATGGACGCGGATTTGCAGGATCCGCCGGAGCTCCTTCCCAAAATGTTCGATGCGATTTTAAACGAAGGCTACGATTCTGCCGCCGCATGCAGGATAACGCGCGACGGAGAATCCCCCTTGCGTTCGTTTTTTGCGAGGGCGTTTTATAAGGCGCTCAATTTTCTCTCTCCCATGAAATTCCGCGAGGGGGCGAGAGACTACCGCCTGATGAAGCGCAAACTCGTAGACGAGATTCTAAAAACAGACGAGGCAAACCGCTTTACAAAAGGCCTGTACGAATGGGTGGGATATAGGACGAAATGGATAGACTATAAAAATGTTCCTCGCCGCGCGGGAACTACAAAATGGTCTTTTTGGCAGCTTGCGGTTTACTCGCTCGACGCGTTGACATCGTTTTCAACTGTGCCTCTGGCGGCTGCTGCTGTTGTGGGGCTCGTTTTCTGCGCGCTTTCCTCGCTGGCGATAGTGATTTTAGCCGTTCGGCAGATGATATTCCACAATTCGGCGTTCGGGTGGACCTCGATGATTTGCGCGATATTTTTCCTGAGCGGATTGCAGCTTTTTTGCTTGGGAATGCTCGGCCAGTATATGGCTAAAATATATAACGAGACCAAGCGCAGGCCGCATTTTGTCATAAGGGAAAAGTCGTTTTAATTTTCCGCGTTTTTTTCCGGGGCGTCTCGATTTCGCGCGATAAGCCTATCTCCGAAAAAATATCGAAGCTGGCAAGCTTGCGTTTTTTTATATTTGAAAAGGGGCAAAGTGGGGTCAATATGTAGCCCCATGATAGACGTAAAATTTTTGCGCGAACATTCCGACGAGGTCAAGGCCCGCATAGCACTTAAGAAATTCGATTGCGACATAGACGCCGTGCTCGCTTTCGATGCCGAGCGCCGCAAGGCTGTCACCGCTTACGAGGACGCGCGCTCCGCGCAGAATGCAGCGAGCAAGGCTATGGCTGAGCTTCCCAAAGGGTCTCCGGAATTTATCGCGAAAGTCGGCGAACTCAAACTTGTGTCCGCAAAGGTAAAGGAGCTTCAGGCGGCGGCGGACGATGCCGAGAAGAAGTGGAAATCGATGCTTCTGTCGATACCCAATCTTCCCCACGAGTCCGTGCCGGTCGGAAAGAGCGACAAGGACAATGTTGTCGTGTACACATGGGGGGACGCCGATTCCATTGAGAACGCGGTTCCGCATTGGGAGCTTGGATTTTATTCGCGGCTGCTAGATTTCGAGCGCGGAGTGAAGGTGAGCGGTGCGGGCTTTCCGTTTTATGTAGGAGACATGGCGCGCCTTGTGCGTTCCCTTTTGTCTTTCTTTTTGGACGAGGCGCGCAAGAACGGCTACCGGGAATTGATGTGCCCGATAATGGTGAATGCCGCGAGCGCGACCGCTACCGGACAGCTTCCTGATAAAGAGGGCCAGATGTACCACGACGCCCAGGACGATTACTATATGATACCGACGGCGGAAGTTCCCGTTACGAATTTTTACCGCGGAGAGATCTTCGACGAATCCGAGCTTCCCGTTTACGCCTGCGCCTACACGCCGTGTTTTCGGCGCGAGGCGGGAAGCTGGGGCAAGGACGTTCGCGGATTGAACCGCCTGCATCAATTCGACAAGGTTGAGCTCGTCAAGTGGGTGCATCCGGATTCGAGCTTCGACGAGTTGGAAAAGCTCAGGCTCGATGCGGAGGGTATTTTGCGCAAGCTTAAATTGCCGTACAGAGTGCTGTCGATTTGCACTGGCGACATAGGATTCCCGCACTCCAAACAGTTCGACCTCGAAGTGTGGGCTGCGGGGCAAAAAAAGTGGCTGGAGGTGTCGAGCTGCTCTTGCTTTACAGACTTTCAGGCCCGCCGCGCGAACATACGCTTCAGGCCGAAGGACGGGGACAAGCCGCGCTTCGTCCACACCCTGAACGGATCGGGGCTTGCCATTCCGCGCGTGCTTGCCGCAATACTTGAAAACAATGTGCGCCCAGACGGTTCGGTCGCTGTGCCTGAAGTGCTCAAGCCTTGGTACGGCGGCGATTCAATAGCTTAGAAAAGTTTTTCAGCGATGTTTGAAGGCCTTACCGAAAGCATAGGAAAGACTCTCAGAAATCTCCGCGGAGTCGGGAAACTGACAGAGGAGAATACGGCGGCGGCTCTCGACGAGGTTCGCAGGGCGCTGCTCGCATCGGACGTCCACTTCAAAGTCGCGAGGGAATTTACCGACAGGGTCAAGAAGAAATGCATTGGCACGGAAGTCATAAAATCGGTAACTCCCGGGCAGCATGTCATAAAAATTATAAGCGACGAGCTCGAAGAGCTTCTCGGCGGCGGATCGACCGAGCTCTCGCCGCTTCGCCCTCTCAAGATTATGATGGTGGGCCTGCACGGGTCGGGCAAGACTACAAGCTCTGCAAAGCTCGCCGCATTGCTAAAAAAGCGCGGAATGAAGCCGGCTCTCATTGCCTGCGACGTTTACAGGCCTGCTGCAATCGACCAGTTGGAGCAGTTGGGCGCGCGCGCCGGAGTCGCGGTTTATTCCGACAGAAACGAGCGAAATGTTCCCAAACTCGCCGAAAATTTGGCCCGCAAGGCCGTCTCCGACGGGGCAAACGCGGTCATATTCGACACCGCAGGTCGCCTTCAAATAGACGAGGCTTTAATAGATGAAATAAAAGAGCTCCGCGCAAAGGAGAATCCCGCGGAGGTTCTGCTCGTGGCTGATGCGGCTTTGGGGCAGGAGGCGGTGAATGTCGCGAAGGCTTTTAACGACGCCGTTCAAATTACGGGCGTCGTCCTCTCAAAACTCGACGGGGACGCCCGCGGCGGCGCGGCTCTTTCAATAAAATCAGTGTCGGGCGCGCCAATAAAGTTCGCAGGAACCGGCGAGAAACTCGACGACTTCGAGATATTCCACCCCGATAGAATGGCCCAGCGCATATTGGGAATGGGGGACGTCGTAAGCCTTGTAGAAAAAGCCCAGGAGAATATCGATATGGAGGAGGCCGAACGCATGGCGGAAAAAATGCGGAAGGCGGAATTCGATTTTGACGATCTTCTCTCGCAAATGCGCCAGATGAAAAATATGGGTCCAATCGGCGGGCTCGTAAAGCTCATTCCGGGGCTCGGATCTTTGAATGTCGGCGAAAAAGAGGAAAGGGAGATGAGGCGGACGGAGGCGATTATTCTTTCCATGACTCCGGACGAGAGGAAGCGCCCCAATATACTAAATGCGCGCAGGCGTTTGAGAATAGCGTCGGGTTCGGGGACGCAGGTCAGGGACGTGAATATGCTCGTAAAGAGACTCGAGGGAATGAAAAGCGTAATGAAGATGATGCGCGGGGCGGGGGGAAAGCGCCGCATGGCGCAAATGATGCGCAATCTTCCAAAGCGTTCTTCACTTTTACATTTCTAAGAGCGAATCTTGAAAAATGAAAAAAGCTTTTGTTTTCGATTTCGACGGAACTCTTACCGAAAGCCTCCCCATGACTTTCGACTCCATGCGCGCGGCATTTTCTAAACTCGGCGAGCCCTTTCCGGGCGAAGATGAAATACGTTCTAAGTTTGGCGCATCAGAGTACGGAATTCTAAAAATGTTGCGGCCGGACAAGGCGGACGAAATATTTTCGGCATACCTTGAGGAATATAAAATCCGCCTGCCGAAGTCTGTTCCTGACTTGTTCGGCGGAATGCGAGCCGTTCTCGACAAAATCCTTTCCCGCGGGGACGCCATCGCAATGGTTACTGGAAAACATCAGGCTACTGCGGACTTTTCGATAAAATTTTACCGCATTGAAAAATATTTTAAGATTGTTCGGTACGGCGCGCCAAAGCGTTCCGAAAAGACGGAGAGGCTCAGGGGATTGCTTGAGGCGGAGCTTCGGGATTGCGATAGGGAAAACTCTTATTATATCGGAGACATGCCGAGAGACATATCGGAATCGAGGGAGGCGGGATTTATCCCCATTGCGGCGGCGTGGAGCCGGCTGGCAGACATCTCCAAGCTAAGCGAGCAAAACCCATATAAAATTTTTAAATCCGTTTCGGAATTTTCCGGCTTTGTGGACGGACTTTAGCCGCTTATAACTTTGGGAGGCCTTTCGCCGATGGCGCATTGAAAACGGCGTGAGCGGCTTGCAGGCATGCTTTAGAAAATCCCCGGGAGGAGATATTGGGCGCTTCGCCTTTTTAGGTTTTGCGAATAGCGAAAAACCAAAAGGGAGCCTCATAGAAAATTTTGCGTCTGAGGAATTGCGGATTTTCGGAATTTACGGCTTTGCATGGAATGCCGTTGGAAGACGGCGTTGAATGGGCCGCAAAAATAAAAGGCGCGGAGTTTTTCCGCGCCTTTGAGATAAAAAACTTTAGTTTTTTTCGATTTGCGATGCAGATTTGCTTCCGGGCTATTTTCTCTCGGCGAGATACTTGTATTTTGCCCAGCGCGCGTTGACAAATTCTTGAGCTTCTGCGTCGAGCATAGCCGCGCGTTCCGGATTTGAACGCTGAAGCATCTTGAATCTGTTTTCGACCTGCATGTATTCCATGACTGGAATCTTCGGATCCTTTGAGTCGAGCTTGAAGGGGTTTTCACCTGTGCCGATTTTTCTCGGATCGTAGCGGAACAGCGGCCAATAGCCCGAATCGACAGCGGCTTTTTGCTGAGCCGGCCCGTTTACGAGGTTGTATCCGTGGGATATGCAATGGCAGTACGCTATTATCAGAGATGCTCCCTCATAGGAATTCGCTTCTGTCATCGCCTTTATAAACTGCGTCTCGTTTGCTCCTATTGCGACTTGGGCGACATATACATTGCCGTAGTCTATTGCCAGCATTCCGAGATCCTTTTTGGGGGTCGATTTTCCTTGCGTGGCGAATTTCGCAACTGCTCCGAGAGGGGTCGATTTGCTCATTTGCCCGCCGGTATTTGAATAAACTTCGGTATCCATCACCATGATGTTTACATTTTTCCCGCTCGCGAGAACATGGTCGAGGCCGCCGTATCCGATGTCGTAAGCCCAGCCGTCTCCGCCGAGAATCCACACGCTCTTTTTTACGAGATCGTCTGCGAGGGAGAGAAGCCCGATGGCGTCTTCGCTCTTGTCGCCGGCGAGTTTTGCCTTCAGGACCTCGACGCGCTCGCGCTGTGCGGCTATTCCGGCTTCGGTTGACTGGTCCGCTTCGGAAAGCTCCTTTACAAAGTCGTCTCCGAGCTTGCCGGCGAGGCGTTTTAGCAGGTCTTTTGCCATCTCCTCTTTTTTGTCGAGGGATATCCTGTATCCGAATCCGAACTCCGCGTTGTCTTCAAACAGTGAGTTTGCCCAAGCAGGCCCCCTGCCGTCTTGATTTACGCAATAGGGGGTTGTGGGAAGATTCCCGCTGTAAATTGAGGAACAGCCAGTGGCGTTGGCAATAAGGAGCCTGTCTCCGAACAGCTGTGTCAGAGTCCTTACATACGGAGTTTCGCCGCAGCCCGCGCACGATCCGGAGAACTCGAACAATGGCTGGCGGAACTGGACGTCCTTGAACGTTTCCCCGAGCTTTAGCCTGTCGGGATTTGGTATGGAAAGGAAGAACTTGAAGTTCGCGCTTTCGCGCTCGCGGATGGGCGCTTGGGGCTTCATCATGAGCGCTTTTACGCCTTCCTCGCTTCTGCTCTTTCCGGGGCATACTGCCGCACATAGTCCGCAGCCTGTGCAGTCTTCGGGAGCAACCTGAATCGTAAACGAGCAGCCTTTGTCTTTCGGCGAGCGGTAGACGGCGCGCTTAAATCCTTCGGGAGCGTCTTTGAGGGCTTCGTCGGGATAGAACTTCGCGCGGATTGCCGCGTGCGGGCATATCGTCGCGCATTTCGTGCATTGTATACAAAGTTCCGGATTCCATTCGGGTATTTCGATTGCGATGTTGCGCTTTTCCCAGCGCGTCGTTGCGGACGGCCATGTGCCGTCGACGGGAAGGGCGGACACTGGAAGCTTGTCTCCCTCGTCCCTCATCATGACAGCCGTCACGCGCTTTACAAAATCTGGCGCCTCGTCCGAGACCGTCTTGGGATAGGAGAATTCGGCGGTCGCATGTTCGGGAACCTTTACCTCGTGGAGATTGGCAACCGAAGCGTCGACGGCGGCGAAATTCTTTTCTACGACTTGCGGGCCTTTTTTCCCATAGGTCTTTTCTATGGCGCTCTTTATTTTTGCGATTGCCTCGTCGCGCGGAAGAACTCCGGAAATCGCGAAGTAGCAGGTCTGCATGATGGTGTTTATTCTTCCTCCCATGCCCTGTTTCTTGGCGACATCGTAGGCGTCTATGACGTAGAATTTGAGTTTCTTGTCTATTATGGTTTGTTGGACTTCCCTATTCAGGTGGTTCCAAACTTCGTCTGGGCCGTAAATTGAGTTCAGCAGGAAGACAGCGCCTTCGGACGCGCAGTCTAAGACTCTGTATTTCTCCATGAACGAGAACTGGTGGCAGCCGACAAACTGGGCGTTGCTCACCAAATACGGTGCCTTTATTGGGTTGGGGCCGAAGCGCAGGTGCGATACCGTTATGCCGCCGCTCTTCTTTGAGTCGTAGACGAAATACGCCTGGGCGTAGTTGGGGGTCTCGTGCCCGATGATTTTTATGGTGTTCTTATTGGCGCCGACAGTCCCGTCGGACCCGAGCCCGAAGAACACCGCGCGCAGAACCTGAGAATCGTCTATAGTGAACGAGGTATCGTAGGAGAGGGAATTGTTTGTGACATCGTCGACTATTCCAACCGAGAAATGGTTTTTTGGGCTTTCCGACTTCATGTTGTCGAAAACTCCCTTCGCCATGGCTGGAATGAAATCCTTGGATCCCAGGCCGTATCTTCCGCCGACTATTTGGGGATCGAAAGAGCGCGGGAGGAGTCCGGAGTTGCGCGCCTCCGCGATCGAAGCCGAAACCTCCTGGTAGAGCGGTTCGCCCATCGCCCCGAGTTCTTTGGTGCGGTCGAGCACAGTTATGAACTTTGCGCTTTGCGGCAGGGCATCGGCAAATTTTTTCACGCTGAAGGGGCGGTACATTCTGACTTTCAAAAGTCCGACTTTTTCGCCTTTTGCATTCAGCGCTTTCACGACTTCCCCGACGGTTTCGCAGCCGCTTCCCATCATGATTACGACACGCTCGGCATCGGGCGCGCCCTCGTACTCGTAGGGCTTATAGCTCCTGCCCGTGAGCTTGCCGAACTTCTCCATTTGGGCTTCGATAATGTCCGCGCACCTCGAATAGTAGGGGTTTCTCGCCTCCCATGATTGGAAATACACGTCGGGATTTTGTGCCGTGCCGCGTATAAACGGCTTGTTTGGATTAAGCGCGCGAGCGCGCACTTCTACGACCTTTTCGTAGGGAAGCATTTCGCGCATCAGTTCGTCGGATATCGGCTCGTAGGTGTTTATTTCGTGCGAGGTCCTGAATCCGTCGAAGAAGTGGAGGAAGGGAACGCGCGCCTCGAGCGTGGAGGCGTGGGCTATGAGAGCCATGTCGTGCGCTTCTTGGACGCTGTTAGAGCAGAGCATCGCAAATCCAGTCTGGCGGCATGCCATGACGTCCGTCTGGTCCCCGAAAATCGAGAGCCCGTGGTGGGCGAGGGCGCGCGCGCTGACGTGCATCACAAAGCTCATCAGCTCTCCGGCGATTTTATACATGTTTGGTATCATTAGCAGCAGCCCTTGGGAGGCTGTGAACGTCGTCATCAGCGTTCCCGTTTGGAGCGCTCCGTGGACAGACCCGGCAACTCCTCCTTCGCTCTGGAGTTGGCTGATCGACGGGGTTATCCCCCAAATATTCTTTTTGCCCTTTACGGCCCATTCCTCGCATGATTCCGCCATCGGAGACGAGGGGGTTATGGGGTAAATCGCTATTGTTTCGCTTGCCCTAAACGCGACAGAAGCTACTGCTTCGTTCGCGTCCGTGATTACGCTGTTTTTATTTTTCATTTTTCGTGTGTAATAAGTAAAAAGCAAAACGGACTTCCAGCACGGTGTTTTGCTGCATAATTGCGGAGTCCGCTATTCCATTATGGATATGAAAAAACACCGTTTAACCTACCCCTTGCAAATATGCCCGTCAACTCTTTTTTCCCTATTAAAACCATGGAATATTTAAAACAGCGGCGTTTTTGAATCCCGCGCTATCGCCAGAAAACCGACCTCAAACGAGAGCGCATTTGCACGCGCTTTTTACAGCAATAGCTAAACTCAAATGAAAATATTTTCGCTCAGCAGCGCAAAACGGATTTCAGCTTGAAATGGAGTATTTTCTTTCCGGAAAACCTTTCGTCGCCGAAGAGTTTTTCCAAGTCGAGCTCGGCGTCGGGAGATATGTTCTTCGACGACAATTCGCTTTCGAGGTCTCCACCCTTAAAATAAAAGACGCCGTTGGGGCAGGGCGCGCTTTTTGCGCTTGTGTGGTATATGTTTTTAGGTGTTTCCAAATGAAAAGCTTTTGCGTTTAGAACGCCGGAAGCGTCAAAAAAACCGGATTCGCCTTCCCTGAGTTTATTTTTTACAAATTTAAAAAACATCGGAAGTGCGCATACGGAGCGCCCGGTTGCGTAGTCGAACATCTTGTTCGGCGACGGCTTAATTTTTCCAAGCGCGCGGGAGGGGGCGGAAATATTTTTCTCGGAGCGCTTAATTGCAGTATCCGAAAATCTGTTTTTTTCGGAAAATCCGCCCTCTTTAAATTCCTCTATGCGGGCGTGGTGGGCGGTAGCGTTTGGCAGCCCGAGTTCGGAAATAATCTCGTTTACCATGGCGATTTTTTTCCCGACTCCGTCAAACATGTCTATGCGCGCGTTCGGCCATAGAATCGCCATCACTATTCCGGGCAGTCCCCCGCCGGTCCCGACGTCCGCTATTCTCGCCCCGTCGGCGGGCTCAAATAACTCTCCTATTGCCGCGCAAAAGGCTATATGCCTGTATTCAACGTCGTCCATGTCCTTTCGCGACAATAGGTTTACCTTGGCATTCTTATCGCGGAGTATCTTGCCGAATTCGAGCAGCAACTTTGCCTTTTCCGAATCTACTTTTTCCAATCTCTCAAAGGGAAATTCTTTCATCGCTTGGTATTGTGCCTGTTTATTTTTAATGTGCGACATGTTTTTTGAAAAAAATCCACTCGCGCTTTTTTTAGAGGTTCCATTTAAAAATATCGCCCATATTTCAGCAAAAAAAAGCCCGCCATTTTTTAATGGCGGGCTTTTGCATATAACAATTAGATTGCAATTTTATATTTTTTTGCGGCGCACAGCGGCAA
>CASFWX010000042.1 GCA_949298545.1 uncultured Verrucomicrobiota bacterium
AAAATGAAGAAGGCGCAAAATACCGCCGAAGCGGGCCGCGCGTACGCCACATTGCTGATGGATCTGACAGACTCCGTCATTGAAAACGTCCCCGCGGAAAAGATAAACTCGAGGCTGTCTCAAAACTCGGACAAAAGGCTCATAATAGTGTTCTCGACCGATAAGGGGCTTTGCGGAGCATTGAATTCAAACCTTTTTAAGAGCATACTCGAAATAAAGGGGGACGCCGAATACATAGCGGTTGGAAACAAGGCGGCGAACTTCATCGCCAGGACGGGCAGGAAGCTAAGCGCGAAATTTTCGCTGCCAGACCACATTTCGTTTTCCCAAACAAGAAAGATAGCCGAATATGCAATGCGCACGGCGGTATCCGAAGGATTCTCGTCAATAGAAGTTCTATACAGCATATTCATAAACACTCTGAAGCAGGAGCCCGCGCTCGTAAAGATAGCGCCCGTGGACAATCTCGACTGGTTTATAGACCGCCTTCGCAAGTCGTACAAGCTCGATACGGAAACGCGCCCCAAAGAGGACAGGCAAATATGCTTCGAGCCTTCAGCCGAGGAAATTTTAAGGGAGCTTCCCGC
Organism: uncultured Verrucomicrobiota bacterium; assembly: GCA_949298545.1. Taxonomy (GTDB): domain Bacteria; phylum Verrucomicrobiota; class Verrucomicrobiia; order Opitutales; family Intestinicryptomonadaceae; genus Merdousia. Next base: position 588 of record CASFWX010000042.1, read on the forward strand.
CTTTTATATAAGGCAGGCGATAAATTTCATGGCTTTGGACGCCAAAGCCTCCGAACATTCCGCCCGAATGGTCGCCATGAAGGGGGCGAGCGAAAATGCCGATTCCCTCGTCAGCTCCCTGACTCTCGAATACAACAAAGCCCGCCAGAACGCAATAACCACAGAGATACTGGAGCTTGCCAAGACATCGGAATCAGACGGGATATAAATTTATAGGAGCAAAAGGAAAGCAATGGCCGAAAAACTCGGAATAATCACCCAGGTAATAGGAGCGGTAGTGGACGTGAAGTTTCCCTCCGAAAGCGTGCCTGAAATCTATAACGCTCTAAAGGCGGAAATCGACCTTGCAGGGGAAAAGAATGAAATAGTCCTCGAAGTCCAACAGCATCTCGGCGAAGGCGTCGTCAGGACGGTGGCTATGACCTCCACCGAAGGGCTCAAACGCGGCGGCACGGCGCGCGATACTGGAGGCCCGATAAAAGTTCCCGTCGGCGCCGCAACGCTCGGAAGAATTTTCAACGTCACGGGAGATCCCGTCGACGACAAAGGCCCTGTCGAGGCGCGCGAGCGCCTTCCGATACACCGCGCTCCGCCCTCGCTCATGGAGCAGAGCACGCGCGCGGAAATATTGGAGACCGGAATAAAGCCCATAGACCTGATATGCCCCTTTCTCAAGGGCGGGAAAGTCGGGGCCTTCGGGGGCGCCGGCGTCGGGAAGACGGTGGTCATAATGGAGCTGATCCACAACATAGCCAAACAGCACGGCGGATTTTCCGTATTTGCGGGCGTCGGGGAACGCTCGCGCGAGGGGAACGACCTCTACCACGAGATGAGCGAATCCGGAGTAATCGACATGAAAAACCCCGAGAAGTCGAAAGTTGCGCTCGTGTACGGCCAGATGAACGAGCCCCCGGGAGCGAGAATGCGCGTCGCGTTGACCGCCCTCACCATGGCGGAATATTTCCGCGACGCCGACGGCCAGGACGTGCTTTTGTTCATCGACAACATATTTCGATTCTCGCAGGCGGGCAGCGAGGTCAGCGCGCTGCTCGGGCGTTCTCCGTCGGCTGTCGGATACCAGCCGACACTCGCCCAAGAGATGGGAGCTTTGCAGGAACGCATAACCTCCACCAAGAAGGGATCCATCACATCGTTCCAAGCCGTTTACGTCCCAGCCGACGACCTTACCGACCCGGCGCCCGCAAACACTTTCGCGCACCTCGACTCGACAATCGTGCTCGAGCGGTCGATTGCCGCATTGGGTATCTATCCGGCAATAGACCCTCTCGCATCGACTTCAAACGCACTCTCGCCGAACATAGTCGGTGAGGAACACTTCAAGGTTGCGCGGCGAGTGCAAGAGGTTCTGCAGCGCTATAAGGATTTGCAGGACATCATTTCGATTCTCGGAATAGACGAACTCTCCGACGAGGACAAGCTCACCGTTTCGCGCGCGCGAAAAGTCCAAAAGTTCCTGTCGCACCCGATGCACGTTTCGGAGGTGTTCAGCGGAGTCCCCGGCGTATACGTGCCCGTGGCCGAAACCGTAAAGGGCTTTAAAATGATACTCGACGGCGAGCTCGACCACGTCAACGAAAACGACTTCTTCAACAAGGGAAACATCGAGTCTGTGCTCGAAGCGCACGAAAAGAGCCAGCGCCAAGCCCAAAGCGGAGAAAGACATGCCTCTAACCCTTGAGATAGTGACTCCTGACGGCGTCGCATGGCACGGCTCCGATGTGGACGCCGTGATTCTTCCAACGCGAAGCGGGGAGATAGAAATCCTGCCCGGGCACATACCATTGATCACCATACTCGAGGCTGGCGCGGTCGGCGTGATTCAAAACGGGAAGGAAATGGATCTGGCCATCGACATCGGATACGCAAGGTGCATGGGAGATGTCGTATCAGTGCTGACTGAAGCGGCAATGAACGTCGAAAAATTGGATGCCGCAGATGTCGAAGCCGCAAAAGATGCCGCGCTCAAAGCATTGGAGGACGCAAAGAAAAACCGCCTCGACGAATCGGAAATACAGCGCCTTGAAGCCGCAGCACGCGTGGCCTTGGCAAAGGTCATCGCAAAAAATAGAAAATAGCGAATTGCACCTCTCCGCAATTTGATTTTTTCCGAATATACTCCGCCTGTATTATCTTTTTTAGCCAGCCGATATTTTGCCCGCCGCATTCTCCGGCGAACTAAATTTCCCTATTCGATTTTTTGCCTCAATTTCGACTATTCGAATTTTGAAAAAGAAAGAATTTTTCCCGGGTTCTCCAAGATGCAAGCTTTTGCGCCGCGGCAATAGGCGATTTCTCAAAGTGTGCATTGCCCGCCCATTCCGTGCGGAGGGAGGGAAAGTAGGTGCATTGTCGGCAAATTCCCCAAAAAACGACCCCGGAATTTTTTCCTTTTGCTCGCCAAGCGCAGCGAGGAAAACTTAATCCGTGGGAAATGTCTGCAAAAACATTGCCTATCCCGTTATGCCGGAACATTTGGAGGCGATGCTTTCAGCAAGTGCGTCAAGGCGGATAAAATCGTCCTTCCTGGGCCTTCCTTTGACTATGACGGGATCCAAGCGCTCGGGCTTTGACAGGTTAAACTGTGCATCGATAGGCTCGCAAAGCCTGCCCGCCCAACCGAAAGAGCCGATTATCGAGTAAAACTTGAGCTTCGGACGCAAAATATTAAAAAGATATGCAATATACACCGATTTCGGATGTGGCCCAGTGAGGACCATGGAAGTCCCAAATACTGCGCCCGCCGCGTCGACAAGCTCCATCGCCAGCTCCCCTTCGTCCGCCTCCATGATGTCTGCCAATACAGGCTCCACCCCGAGCCGTTCCAAAGCGCCGGCGAGGTATTCGCACATGAGCTTTGAATTGTCGTACATCGAAACATACGGTATCAAAACCTTTTTAGAAGCGCGGTCCGAAGTCCAGTCTTCATAGAGGTTGAGAATGAAATCGGGCCTGTCGTAAATCGGCCCGTGGCTTGGCAGTATCATCTTCGGAGACAACGCGCGGATCCCCGCCAGATATTTCACGCAAAACGATCTGAAGGGCATCATTATTTCGGCGTAATATCTCCTCGCAGCCAGAGCCAGTTCCGGAGAATTGTCGGCAAAGAGCTTAAAATTCGTATAGTGCGCGCCCAAAAAATCGCATGTAAAGAGCATGGAATCTTCTTTGATGTACGTGAATATCGTATCGGGCCAATGCACCCATGGAGCGGATATGAACGACAATGTCTTATCGCCCAAAGAAACCGTTTCTCCATCGGCAACTACCCTTATCCGCTCTCTATCCACGTGCAGCATATTCGACAAATTTTCAGCGCATTTTGGGGAACAAAGCACAGTCGCCTCCGGAAACATTTCCAACAGCGGCGGTATCGCGCCGGAGTGGTCGGGCTCGGCATGGTTCGAGACTATGTAATCTATTTTATGGCCGCCCGCAACTATCGAATCCAAAAATTCCGCCCGGAATTTTTCATACATCGTATCTATGAGGGCGCACTTTTCCGACCCTACTATCAGATATGAATTATAGGTCGTGCCTTGCGGAAGCGGCACAAGCTGGTCGAACACTTT
>CASFWX010000043.1 GCA_949298545.1 uncultured Verrucomicrobiota bacterium
GAAATTGCTCCTATTGCAAGTAGAATTGAAGTCATAATTTGGGGTATGGTGGGGTGGGATATCATATTTTTTCCTTTCAGATTGTAAGGCAGGCTTGCATAAAACACAGATGTAAAATACCCCCCCCCCCCCGAAGTAAGTCAAGTTTTTTATTTTTACTGTTATATACAGGCATAGATGCGATATTTTAACCTGCAAACAGGAGGGTAAGAATAACTCTTATATGCTTATTATGTGCAAAAATGCCGTGGGATAGATTTGTTTTAACCGGCAATATAAAAATATTGCCAAGGTAAAAATAAAGGGTAGTTTAAAAGACAATTAAAGCATAACAAAAAACAGGTAGTTTATGGGAGAAGACAAACCTCTGGTCAGCATAGTCATAGGGAGCATGAGCGATTGGGATATAATGGTCAATTGCGCCCGCACCCTTGAAGAATTTGGTGTAGCCTACGAAAAAAATGTGGCGTCTGCGCATCGCACGCCTGAAAAGGCATGCCGCATAGCTTCGACCGCAGAGGAGCGCGGGGTGAAGGTAATAATAGCCGCTGCCGGCGGAGCGGCGCATTTGGGCGGAGTTTTGGCCGCGCATACCCGGTTGCCCGTGCTGGGTGTTCCGATGAAGGGTTGGGCTACGGACGGACTCGATTCGCTGCTTTCGACAGTGCAAATGCCGCGCGGGATTCCAGTGATGACGCTTGCCATTGGCAAGGCAGGGGCTGTAAACGCCGCTATAGCCGCAGTGCAGATACTGTCTCTTTCGGATCCTGTTTTAGCCGGGAAACTTGCCGCCTTCAGGGAAAAGCAGAAGGCGGAGGTTCTTGCATTGAAGTTTCCCGATGAAGCTTGAGATGTCCGGCACTCCGGAAAAAATCGGTTTCGCTGCCGGAGTCCTTTGCGAAGGCCCCGTTCGCTTCGACGTTCTCGAGGCGCGTTTCGGGTGTTTTTTCGCCGTCAACAAGCCCGCCGGCATTCTCGCCGACTCCTATGCGGGAGCATATGGAAAAAAATCTATGGTGCTTGCGATGAGGACTTGTGCCGACAAGCCGGAACTGCTTCGGCTCGGCATAAAATCCCCGTATTGCGTGGCAGCTCCCGATTTTGAAATATCCGGGGCGGCCCTCTTCGCCTGCGGCGGAGATTTTGCCTCAGCCATGCGGAACGCGCTGTGGTCAGGAGCTTGCGAGTTCGATTATCTGCTTATTTGCGAGGGCGTTTCGGAAGCGGGATCCGGAGAGAACATAGTTGTAGATTTGCCTATGTGCAGGAATGCGGATTCCGGGGGCTGGAGGGTGTCGCACAAATACGGGAAGAAGGCGCGCACGGAGTTTTCGCTTTTGGAATGCGCCGGCGGAAAAAGCCTTTGGTCGGCGCGCGCTTCAAACGTGCGCCCCCACCAGATAAGGCTTCATGCGGCGGAGGCGGGGCTGCGAATACTCGGGGAGAATCTTTACGGGCATACTTCTCCTTTGATGCTTTCTTCTATAAAGAAGGGTGTTTACAAGAAATCCGCCGATGAAAAAGAGCGCCCGATATATCCGCATATTTGTGCCCATCTTTCAAAGATTACATTTAAGGCGCCGCCATTGGGGGAATCTCGTCCTGAAATAGTAAAAATATTTGCCCCTTTCCCCAAGGGCTTTTGCGTTTGCCTAAAACGGCTCGGGTTTGAATATGTCTGCGGGCGCTAAAAAAATATTGAAAAGGAACGCATTTTTGTCAAAATGGCATTTTTAAATTATAAGAATTTATAAGGAAGCATAAAAAATGAGTTCCATATTGATAGGGTTGGGTACACTCGTACTCGTTATAGTATGCATACTTTTGGTGCTGGTGATTCTCATGCAAAGGCCGAACGCGAATTCTGGCATGGGAGCCGCTCTCGGAGGTGGCGCGGCAGAGAGCATGTTCGGCGGAGAGACGGGGAACGTACTCACGCGCGCGACGGTAAAGCTTTGCATAATTTATTTTGTGCTTTCAAGCGTTCTTTTCCTCGGCTACGAGTACGCGTCGATATCTTCCGAGGATTCGACGGCAAGGAATATTTCAATGTCGGCTATCGGCGGGTCTTCTTCAGGCGCTTCTGCCGCAAAGCCTGCCGGCGAAGCGGCGGCGCAGAAAGCCGAAAATTCCGCGTCCGCGCAGGACAAGCGGCAGGACTCCGCGCAAAACTCCGCGCCAGCGCCTTCGAACGTTTCTGCGTCCCCTTCCGCTCCGGCGGCTTCGAGCAATGAAAAAGCTCCGGCTCCCGCGGCGAAATAAAAAAAATAGATGTCCGGTTTTTTTTCATTTTGGGTGGGCGCTGTTTTTGCGGCGCTCATTTTTGTTAATGCGGCCCAAGCGCAGACCGCGCGCCGCGCCGAAGATAGGCTCGTGTCTTTGTCGGCGGGCGATGCAGCGCAAAGATGGGCGGAGTTTTCCTCCAATAAAATCGCCTGCGACTATTGCATGGGATTTTCGATAATCCACACCCCTCGCAAATCGGAGGAGAGGATTTTCAAAGGCGTCATATTCGGCGCTGTCCGCGGAGATTCGGTTTTAACACGCATACTTGTTCGCCCGGACGGGCAGGGCGATTGGTCAGGAGACTTTATCCTTGTCAATTCGCCGAGTGGATCGAAAGTCTTTCGCATGAAAGGCGGAGCGTTCGAGGAGCTTCCTCCGGACAAATGGGAAAAACCCATGATAGACGGACTGATTTATTCTCCCTTCGACATACTTTCTCCGTACAGGCATTGGAGGGCTGAGTATGAGGGGCCGGGGCGCATCGGGCAGGCGGTCCATTTTTACAGGCTGCGCGCCGGCGGCGCCGAAAGCAAAGAAACAGGGGAAATCAGGATAGCGTTAAGCAGAGAGTTCAATTCGCCGATAAGAGTCGAAAGGATATCCAAAGATGGACGCTCCCAGCGGACCCTCTCCTTAGGCTCCGTGAAGAAAGTGGACGGATTGTGGATAATGCTTGAAGCCTCTCTCAGAGACGACGCCTCAAGGGACAAGGATCTTTTGAAATTTAATTCAGCAAAGCTTCGCCTAAAGCTGCCCGATGAAATATTCGACGCGGCAAGCGCGAAACTTCCGGAAATTCCAATCCTCGAAAGGTTTTAATTTTTATACATGCAGATGGACGAAAACTATGAAAAACTCGCGCGCGTTCTTTGCCGGCGGTCGATGAAAGTGGCTGCCGGAGAGCACGTAATGCTCGATCTTTGGGAGACTCCCGCGGAAATGGCGCTTGCCCTCATATCTGAAATATCTTCCCTGGGAGCGCATCCGCATATTAGGCTCAACGACGCGCGGCTCTCTCGCGCATTGGCTCTTTCCGGGGGGGAGGAGAGGCTTGCAGTGGACGCCGATTGCGACATGTACCGCATAAAAAAGATGAACGCATATTGCGCCATTCGCGGAGCTTCAAATATATTCGAGATGTCCGACGTCCCGCCGGAGCGCATGGCGGAAATCTCGAAAGCGATGAAAGAGTCTGTAGATTGGCGCGTAAATAAGACGAAGTGGGTGGTTCTCCGCTGGCCTTCGCCTTCCATGGCGCAGCTTGCCCAGATGAGCCTTGAGGCTTTCGAGGAATTTTATTTTAAGGTTTGCACGGTCGATTACGGGCTCATGGACGAGGGGGCGGCGGCAATGAAATCGCTGATGGAATCCACCGACAGAGTCGAGATAAAAGGCAACGGCACGGATTTGCGCTTTTCCATAAAAGGCATGAAGGCCGTCCCGTGCACCGGGCAATACAATATCCCCGACGGTGAGATATTCACCGCGCCCGTGCGCGAGAGCGTCGAGGGGGTTGTTCGCTACAATGCTCCCACCGTCTACAACGGGGTGTCTTTTGACTCCATAGAGCTCGAATTTAAATGCGGCAGGATAGTGAGGGCGGATTCGCCCTCAAACGCCGAAACTCTCAAGAAGATACTTTCGAGCGACGATGGGGCAAGCTACATAGGCGAGTTCGCTCTCGGATTCAACCCGTACATAAACCGCCCCATGCGAGACATACTCTTCGACGAGAAGATATCCGGCTCTTTCCACTTCACTCCCGGGCAGGCGTATATAGAGGCGGACAACGGGAACAAGTCCCGCATACATTGGGACATGGTTTGCATTCAAACGCCAGAGTGGGGCGGGGGGGAAATTTATTTCGACGGCAAGCTCGTGAGGAAAGACGGCCTCTTTGTGGGAGGCGGCATAGAGAAGCTGAACCCGCGGCATTTGGCGGGAGCCGTGTAGAATGGCGATGGCGGATTTGCGCATATACGTCCACCCCGAAGGGGCTGAGCCAACGCGCGCCGACAAGGCGCTGGCGTCGTTTTTATCTGGCGAATTTTCGCGCAGCCGTCTCGAGGAGAGTTTTAAGGCGGGCAAGGTCAAGGCGGGCGGGCGCGCGATAGCAAAGCGGCGCATGCTTCTTCCCGGAGAAACGGTCGAGATAGAAGTCCCGGAACTTCCGCCTTCCGAGGTCGCTCCCGCCGATTTGCCTTTGGAAATAGTGTATGAGGACGACGACATCGCCGTGGTGAACAAGCCCGCCGGAATGACAGTCCACCCCGGGAACGGGACCGGCGGCGACACCCTGTGCCATGCGATGATGTTTCATTGCGAGGGCAAGCTCAGCATGGCGGGCGGAAAGATGCGCCCCGGAATCGTCCACAGGCTGGACAGGGAAACGTCGGGGGTTCTCGTCATGGCGAAGACCGACGCGGCTTATTATGAACTCGTCAAAATGTTTTCAGAGCGCAGGCTGGTAAAGGAGTATTTGGCGGTTGTTAGCGGAGTTCCGACGGTCAGGAGCGGGAGCGTAAGAAAGCCCATCGGCAGGCATCCTACCTTTCGGACGAAAATGTGCGTGTGCGATCCCGAAAAGGGCAGGGACGCGGCGACCGATTGGACGCTGGTTGAAAAATACGGAAGTTTTGCCTCTCTGATTTCCTGCCGGATACATACCGGGCGCACGCATCAGATACGCGTCCACATGTCGGATTTGGGTTATCCTATTCTCGGGGATTACACATACGGCTTCCAGAAGAACAAACTGAAGGGAATCGCATCGCCCGAGCGCGTGATGCTGCATGCCTACAGGCTTTCTTTCGAACATCCCATTCGCGCCGGTGTCCAAATAGACGCGGTGGCAAAACCGCCGAAAGATTTTTCCGGCTTGCTCGAAGTCTTAAAAAAGGCATACTGTTGAAAAAAATGAAAAAAGGCTACAAGATAGAAACGCTTGCCGTTCAGGCGGGCTATTCGCCGAAAAACGGCCAACCGCGCGTCGCGCCGATAGCGATGAGCACGACATTCAAGTACGACAGCGCCGAAGATCTCGCCAAGCTCTTCGACCTTCAGGCCTCCGGACACTTCTACACGCGCCTGAGCAACCCGAGCGTGGAGTGCCTCGAAATAAAGATGTCGGCTCTCGAAGGCGGCATAGGCGCGATAGCTTGTTCCAGCGGGCAGGCGGCCAGTTCCCTGCTCGTCCTGACTCTCTGCAATTCCGGCGACCATATAATAAGCTCCAACGCCATTTACGGAGGGACTTCCAATTTGTTCGGCCACAGCTTCAAAAAGCTTGGCATAGACGTGTCGTTCGTAAATCCTGACGCTTCGGAGGAGGAGATACTCTCCTTGAGGCGCGAGAACACCAAACTTTTATTTGCAGAGTCACTGTCGAATCCGAGCGTGCGCGTTCTCGACTTTGAAAAGTTTTCCTCCGCTGCGAAAAAGATGGGGGTTCCTTTTGCCGTGGACAATACGTTTCCCACCGCCTGCCTTTGCAGGCCGTTCGATTTCGGCGCGGATTTTGTCCTTCACAGCACGTCGAAGTATTCCGACGGGCACGCGTGCGCCTTGGGAGGAATAGTCATAGACAAGGGGTCCTTTGATTTTTCCGCCAGCGATAAATTCCCGGCTTTCAACGAGCCGGACGAAAGTTATCACGGCCTAATCTATACGAAAGCCTTCGGCAAGGGGGCGTTTTTGGCAAAGGCGCGCACCCACGTCATGCGCGATTTCGGAATGATGATGTCCCCAATGAACGCATGGCTGACATCTATGAATCTCGAGACTCTCCCGCTCCGCATGGAGCGCCACAGCTTCAATGGTTTGCGCCTGGCGGAATTTCTTGCCTCCCATCCAAAGGTGGATTGGGTAAACTACCCGGGGCTGAAAGATTCTCCCGAACATGCGCGCGCGAAAAAATATTTGAGCGCATTCGGCGGGGTGATGACATTCGGTCCGAAAGGCGGAAGGGCGGCGGCGGAAAGGTTTATGAATTCGCTCAAGCTTGCCGCCATAGTCACCCATGTAGCCGATGCGAGGACATGCGTGCTCCATCCGGCGAGCACGACGCACAGGCAGCTTTCGGACAAGGAGCAGGCCGAGAGCGGAATACTGCCCGAACTGATACGCGTATCGGCAGGCATAGAGAATATAGACGATATCATAGGGGACTTCGAGCAGGCTTTGGAAAGCATTTAGCTTGGGGCGCCGCAGGGGATATGTCGGAAAAAGGAGAACATCCGCTTTACTTCAACCGCGAACTCAGCTGGCTCGCGTTCAACAGGCGCGTGCTCGACTTGTGTTCCGAAACGAGTTTTCCGCTTCTGGAGCGCTTGAGGTTTTTATCTATAGTCGGCAACAATCTCGACGAATTTTTTGAGATACGCGTTGCCGGGTTGCAGCAGCAGCTCGAGTCCGGAGTCCTTGGAGTGGGCTTTGACGGGCTCGGCCCGCGCGAGCAGCTGCGCCGCATAAGCGCCATCACCAACGCGATGAACTCCGACGAATATTCTTGTTGGACGGACGAGCTTCTACCCGCTCTCAGGAAGGAGAAGATATTTTTTAAGACGCCCAAGGAATGTTCGCCTTCGGAAAAAGCATGGCTTAAAAATTATTTTGAAAAGGGCATATATCCTGCGCTTACGCCGCTGTCAGTGGATCCCGCGCACCCTTTCCCGCATTTGCGGAATAAGGGCTTGTACGTTTTGCTGTCCATCGCGAATCCGAAGCAGAGGAGGGCGTCGGGGGAAATTGCCATAGTTCCGGTCCCTCCCATACTGTCGCGCGTGATACGCGTTGACGGCGACAAGCCGGACGAATGGAAGTTCGTATACTTGAGCGATACTATAAAACATTTTGCGGGGGAGCTTTTTCCCGGCTACAAGGTCCGCAATTCTGCGATATTCCGAATAACGCGCAATTCCGACTTGTACTTTGACGAGGAGGAGACGGAAAACCTGCTCCGCACGATAGAAAACGAGCTTCACAACCGGCGCAAGGGTGCTGCGGTGAGGCTCGAGATAGAGTCGTGCGTATCCGATGCCGGGCTTCGCACGCTCGTAAATGCTCTCGATCTCGATCCCAACTTTATTTTCAAGATACCGGCAAGCCCATTAAACTTGGCGCGCCTCGCAGTTGCGTACGACATGATAGAGCGCCCTGATTTAAAATTTCCCCCGTACCGCCCCTATACCCCTCCGGAGTTTAGAAATTGCCGCGATTATTTTGAGGTGATAGCCGCCAAAGACAGGCTTTTGCACCACCCCTACGACAGTTTTACGCCGGTCGAGGAATTTATTTCGCAGGCGGCTTCCGACCCATCGGTTCTGGCAATAAAACTCACGCTCTATCGCACCAGCCGCGGTTCGCCGATTGTAAGCGCCTTGAAGAAAGCCGCCGAAAACGGGAAGCAGGTGACGGCTCTCATCGAGCTGAAGGCGCGCTTTGACGAGGAAAACAACATACAGTGGGCAAAGGAGCTCGAGGAGCGCGGCGTCCACGTCGTGTACGGAATTGTCGGCTACAAGACGCACTGCAAGATATGTCTCGTCGTCCGCAGGGAGGCTGGTGGCGTTTTGTGCCGGTACGCGCATCTCGGCACGGGCAACTACAATTCAAAAACGGCGAAGATTTATACGGACCTTTCATTGTTTACAGCCAAGGAGCAGATTTGCGAAGAGGTCGCCAACCTGTTCAACACACTCACGGGCAAGGTCGCGGAGCCGAAATTTGAAAAACTCATGGTCGCTCCCTTCTGTTTCCATACAAAATTTATCGGGCTTGTCAGGCGCGAGGCGGAGAATGCGCGGAGCGGAAAGCCCGCGCGCATTATAATAAAAGTGAATTCGCTGATAGAGCAGGCTTCGATTGACGCGCTCTACGAGGCTTCAAGAGCCGGGGTAAAAATAGACCTTATAGTCCGCGGCATTTGCGGATTGGTTCCCGGAGTGAAGGGAATGAGCGAAAATATAACTGTCCGAAGCATTGTGGGCGTTTACCTCGAACACAGCAGGATATATTATTTTGAAAATGGCGGCTCTCCCGAGGTATACGCCGGCAGCGGCGACATCATGACGCGCAACATGTTCAAGCGCATAGAATGCCTTTTCCCGATAGACGATCCGGACATAAAAGCGCGCATCGTCGATGAAATACTTTACGGGTTATTGCGCGACAACACATTTTCCAGCCAGCTGCATTCCAACGGCGCCTATTATAGGACTCGGAATATGAAAACTGAAGAGCCATTTTCCGCGCAGAAATATTTTATGGAGCTTCGCCAGCTCGAGCCGTAGAGGCGGGGCGCGTTTTGTAGTTTAAGTTTTCGCGGGCTTTGCCGATGGGAAAAGTCGGGGCATATTTGCACCTTTAGAATGTTATTATGAGTAAAATAGTCGGCATAAAGGCGCGTGAAATTATGGATTCGCGCGGGAATCCAACAGTTGAAGCGGACGTGTTGCTCGATTGCGGGGCTTGCGGAAGGGCTTCGGTCCCTTCGGGCGCGTCAACCGGGGAGTTTGAGGCTCTCGAATTGCGGGATGCGGGAGCAAAATTCAAGAAGGGAATGGCGTCGATTCGCTCGCGTTTCGGAGGAAAGGGAGTTTTAAAGGCAGTCGAAAATGTAAACGAGGTGATTTTTCCCGCTTTAAGGGGCAGGGATGCGCTCGACCAAATTGCCGTCGACAATTTGATGATTGATCTCGACGGCACTCCGAACAAAGAGCGCCTCGGGGCGAATGCAATTCTTGCCGTTTCGCTTGCTGTAGCACGCGCGGCGGCGGATGCTGTGGGGCTGCCTCTATTCCGCTATCTCGGCGGAACGGGCGCGCATGTGCTTCCCGTTCCGATGATGAATATTCTCAATGGCGGGGCCCATTCGGACGCCCCGATTGACGTGCAAGAATTTATGATAGTCCCCAGGGGAGTTCCGACTTTTGCCGAAGCGGTCCGCGCCGGAGCGGAGATATTCCACAGCCTGCAAAAAATCCTGAGGGGAAGGGGTTTTTCAACAGCCGTAGGCGACGAGGGAGGCTTTGCCCCTGCTCTCGGAAGCGTGGAGGACGCCATAGAATGCATAGGCGAGGCGGTTGATTCTGCCGGTTATAAATTTGGATCCGAAGTGTTTGTCGCCCTCGACGTCGCTTCAAGCGAGTTCTACGATAAAAAGCGCGGGATATATACTTTCAGCAAGTCGGACTCCACTCGGCGCACGTCCGGCGAGATGGTTGAATGGCTTTCAAAACTCCGGAGCCGCTATCCGATATGCTCCATAGAGGACGGCTGCGCGGAGTCGGATTGGAATGGCTGGGAAATGCTCACCAAGCGCCTCGGTTCCGATACCCAGCTGGTCGGAGACGACCTCTTTGTGACCAACACAAAGTTTCTCAAAAAGGGGATAGAGAAAAATGTTGCCAACGCAATTCTCGTAAAGGTCAACCAGATAGGCACCCTCACGGAGACTTTTGAAGCTGTCGAGATGGCAAAGCGCGCCGGATACGGCGTTATAATATCGCACCGCTCGGGAGAGACTGAGGACTCCACAATAGCCGACATCGCCGTGGCATGCAATGCCGGACAGATAAAAACCGGCTCCATGAGCCGTTCCGACCGCACAGCAAAATACAACCAGCTTTTGCGCATAGCTGAATTCTTAGGCTCGAGCGGGCAGTATGGGTTCTCATCTCCGCGGGCTAAAGTCCGTTGAGGCGGCATAGCCCAAAGTTGGATTTCCATCTCTCTTTTATCCTGTTGCCTGGCAATATAAATTTTGATTGAGCGGCAAGGCTGTTAGGGTTCCGCATGCGCGCAAATTACATATTGCTTGCTGGCTTGTTTTCATTTCGCAAGTTTGCGCGCTATGATTGTCTTTGCAGCAATATGCTTTGTGGAACCTGCCATGCTTGCCCTTGTTCCGGAATTATGCATGAGCCCCCTGGCGGTTTAGAGGGGAATTCTCCTGCTACATAAGATTCCTTTACTTGTCTTGGAAGGGCAGAACAAGAGTCGGCCTTTGGGGAGTTTGAGATTCGTCAGCTTCTCCGCCGCTCTCGTCAGCTTCGATAGTCACAGCCTTATTGCCTCTGTTGTAAACCATGCGCGGCCCCGACGCCCTCGAATTGTCTTCGCGGTTGGTGACGACGGGATTTTCGGAGAGTACGACCATCTCCTCTTTGACATGTATGTCCGCGCGCCCGCAAGTGGCGTCTTTGAGCCCTTGGGACAATTTGACTGAACCGCGCATAATTATTTGGGTTATCTCTTTGGGCGACGATTTGTCTGGAGATTTCATCACGACTTCTATCTTGTCGCACGAGGCGTTCATGTCGGTTCCAGATACGGAGACGTCGCCCTCAAAAAAATATCTGTCGGCATTTTCGCTTGAGGTCAGCCATTGCTTGTCGCTCTTGATTACGGTGGGTTTGGCTTGCAGTTTTTTCGCGTAAGACGGGTCTGAAAGCCCGAGATTTCCAACAGAAGGAAGCGTTACAGATGGGCGCAAGAGCGGATTGTCGGGGGCGGTGAGAAGCTCTACGAATTTGTGGGTGCGCTTTTTCCTGTTTTTATCTTCTACGTCGAGCTTGGGATATATGTTGGCTATTTCGGCATTTGCTGAATAGTCTTTTTGGCTGACTTTTACGGCGTTGCGCGCGGTGATTTTTCTTATGTCGGCTCCTCCCTTTGAATTTGACATGGCGAGAACTTCCATGTTCTCGCACTCGGCGTCGGAGGAATCAGATTTTATGGACACGTCTCTCTCAAAGTTGAAGACGAGTTTCTCTCCGTTCCTCTCGAAGGATAGCCTGCGCGATTTCACAAAGCTCTTCGACGATTTTGAGTTTTTTTGGTTTGAAGCTGCCGCCAGCGGATCAGGGCTTCCGGAAATTTCAAGTTCGACAAAGGAATTTTTGTCTTTCGGATTTGAAATGGCCAGCCCCCTGTTTTGCTGGCGCATAAATATTATAACCGGACTGCGCAGCTTTATGCCCCTGTCCGGATCGTCGAGTTGGGCATTCCCGGAAAGAAGTATTTCTGATTTTGACGGTATTATGTCCATCTCTTTTGCGCGCGCGACGCCGCTTTCATTCGACAGCACCACGGAGCCGCTGCCGTGTATTCGCCGTATTTCGGGATTGGAGTTTTTTGAAGATTCGCCAGCGTTTGTCAGCATGGCGCTGAGCGACTGGCAGTCCGCGCGGAAATCCTCGGATGATACTTTTACGTCCCCGTTAAAAACAAATTCGCTTTCCCCGCTGCCCGATTTCATTTCTATCGAGTCGGCCGATATGTTTATTTTTTGTTTTTTCCCATTGTTTTGGACATGCAGGAACTCAGCGTTTGCGCGCTCTTTGCGGCTTTTATCGGAAAGAGCCTCGACGGATTTTTCGCCGCGCTTGAGCAATATGGTATGGCCCGAAAGCTTCGCTCCGCTCGGAAGGTCGGTAATTTGCGGGTCGCCGGTGAGGGTTGCGGATCCTTTTGAGGGCGCGATTAGCGCGTCGTCGGCTTTGATCTCCTTCTTTTGGTGAAGCATTTTCACATTCCCAGACGCTTTTATATCGCTTACGTTGTCGGCGGCCTTTCCGCCGCGTCCGGCTTCCAGCTTAATTGTATCGCACGACACCTCCATCTCGGAATTTTTCACGGAGGAATTTCCCTTTAGGAAAAATATGTTTGCATCTCCGCTATGGTCGAGGCTGGCATAGTCAGAAGTTATTTTTGTAGGCGGCGCGCCGTCCTCGTCCCCACGCGCTTTTGTCCCTCCCTTAAAGTCTATGTCGACACCGGAAAATATCTCGACAAATTTTTTGTTTCCGTCCCACTTCCAGTTTTTCCCCTTCAGGGTAAAATCGCGAGACTCCACGAGCAGCGGCCCGGGGCTTGCGACGATGTTGGTGCTAGGGTCGACCTCGGAAGACGGGCTCGAAATCTCGGCTTTGACGCTTTGTGAAGCGCTTCCATCAAACAGGCGAAGCAGCATGTTTACAACGTCGACGCGGGAATCGCTTATGTATTCGGCGGAATCGCCGAAAAGCTCCCACTCCTTGTTGCCGGTTGCGTCGTTGAAGTTGGGCAGCTCGAAATTTTTTACGGTGCCCGGAAGCATCGTCGTCGAACGCTCTCCGCGCACATCGCAAATCAATGCGAAAAGAGTTGCCAGCGCCAGCACCAAGGTCCGGGTTTTATTCGATATCTCTCTTTTTAGAAAGGGCATTTCCTAACGCGCGTTGAGGAAATTAACTATATCGTCGAACATCTTTGATGCCCCGGCAAAAACTTCGGCGGCGCTCGAGGCGAGCATGTATGCGGGGGTTGTCCATACGTTGAATTTTTCGTCGCGCGCGAAGTCGCCTGCGGATTTGTCCACGTGTTTGGCTCCCATCGATTCTATCGCGCTTGCAGTCGCGGGATCGCGCCCTATCGTCAAGACAACTCCGCTCCCTATGACTTTTGCCGCGATGACGGGGGATATGCACATGAAAACAATCGCCGAGCCGGTTTTTAGGGCGGATTTTATCGCCCGCTCCACGTCCTTGTTTACTTCGCAATTTTTTCCGTCGAAGGCAAAGGTGCTCAAATTTTTTGCCGCGCCGAATCCCCCGGGAAACGCTAAAACATCGTATTTCTCCGCCGAAAATTCCGAGAGGTCAGAAATCGCCCCGCGCGCTATGCGCGCCGATTCCTCCAAAACGGAGCGGCTGGGAGTTTCCTCCTTCCCGTTCAGATGGTTTACCGTGTGGTACTGGGAGATGTTCGGGGCGTAAAAATCGACTTCAAAGTTGCGCGATTGCAGGCACAGCAGGGCAATTACTGCCTCGTGTATTTCGCTTCCGTCGTACACTCCGCAACCGGATAAAACTATGGCGGCTTTTTTCATACAGGATCCTTTCAGTTTTTGAAAACAAATTTTGCCCGATGTGCGGGAATCGTCAACGATTTTATAGCTTTAATGCGACGCGGATGGTGCATTGTATCACCTCTCTGCGCGGACAGCGAATGGACACTTCTTGAAACTGTAAAAATGGAGCCGATGAGGTTCGAACTCACGACCTCTAGAGTGCGATTCTAGCGCTCTTCCAACTGAGCTACGGCCCCGAAAATACGGCAGTCAAATCTGCCATTGCGCATTTTCTTGTCAAGTTTTTGTTTGGGTTTTTTGCGCTTTTCTTTGGCGCATATTGCGCAGTTCCGCTTCGCCGGCGGGCGTAATTTCTGTAAGCAGATGCCATCGGGCGCCTATTGGCTGCTTTGCCAGAATTTGCCCATTTTAGACTATTTATGTTGTGCGGGATTCTTGCGGGATATCACTTTTTTGCGCGTTGCCCGCGCAGCTGCCGTTTCCATGAGGCGCGCTTGCACGTTGCGTGGATAAATTGTTTCAGGCGCTTTTATATGCAGTTTGCGTTTGCATTTATTTATGAGCGCGTCGCTTATTTTGCCGTGCTCTTGGCGGAGGCTGCCGTCTGCACGGTAAATTGCCCAGGCCGCGAGCGGCGCGAGGAAGATTTAAATTTTCTTGCATTGGCGGTGAAAATAAGATTTAGAATTTAACGATTTATTTCAAACGCTTAAAGGTATTTTATGCTGCTTAACAATCTCGAAAAATTTGAGGCCAAGATAAAATCCGGGAAGCTTCTCCGCGGAGCTTGCATAACCCTGTCCGATCCGACCGTTACCGAGCTTGCCGCCGACGCTGGATTCGATTTTTGCTGGATAGACATGGAACACGGAGTGATGACCGATTGCGATTTAATGAAGCACATCATGGCATTGCGCGGCACGAATTGCGCGCCGATAGTAAGGGTTGCAGCCAATACCCACACGCACATCAAGCGCGTGATAGATCTCGTTCCCGCCGGCGTCATAGCGCCGATGGTTAACACTGCCGAAGATGCCGAGAGGCTGGTCGACGCGTGCCGGTATCCGATGGACGGAGGTTCGCGGGGCTGTGGCATGCGCCGGGCGAACGCTTATGGCCTTTGGCCGACAGACGAATATTTTAAACAATCCCAAAACGATCCGTGGATAATTCCCCAAATAGAACACATAGACGCAGTGCGCAATCTCGATTCAATTTTAAAAGTCAAGGGAATTTCGAGCATTTGCATAGGCCCCTACGATTTGTCCGCTTCCATGGGCAAACCGGGAAAATTCGACGATCCGGAAGTCAAATCGGCGATAGACGAGATTTGTTCCAAGACATTGAAATCCGGAGTTGTGCTTGGAGCGTACGGCGAGGATATTCCCCTTTGGAAATCCCGCGGCGTGCAATGGCTGTCGGTGACAAACGACATTTTTGCCCTCGCAAAGAAATACAGGGAGATTTTGAGCCAAGAGCCGTAGATCTTGATGGCTCCGATCCATTTCGGGATAACAGGCGCTTGTCGGGACGGCTTAATGTTGGGCTGCAAATTCAATCCTTCCCGGAAAGGATTGGGCGCATTTCACACATTCTGCAAGCGCAATAAAAATTCTTGAATCGGCAAAGCGGAAGGGAGGCAAGTCGGCGATATTTCTTGCGCTTTTTCTGCCATTAGTAGAGACTGCAAGCCTTCAATGAATCTTTCAGAGGCAAAACTTCGCATCTCCCGGCTTCGCGAACAGGCGGAATACCACGAGCGCCTTTATAGGATACATAACGCTCCAGAAATCACTGACGAGCAATACGACGATATTATTCGAGAGCTTAGGCTTCTTGAAGAGCGCTTCCCGTCGCTTCAAACGCCCGATTCTCCGACGCGCAGGCTCGGAGCCGACCACGACGACTCTTTTGAGAGCGTCGCCCATCTTTCTCCCATGCTCAGTTTGGACAATGTCTTCGACACTGTGGAGTTGGCGGAGTTCGACAAGCGTTTGGCAAAGCTTCTCGGCGAAGGCGGCAAGCTGCGCTATTGCGTGGAGCCTAAAATCGACGGGGCTGGAATTTCCGCCGTTTACGAATCCGGCAGGCTCGTCCGGCTTCTCACGCGCGGCGACGGCGAGGCCGGCGACGACATTACGCGCAATTTGCCCGTCTTTAAAAATATTCCCCGTGAGCTTTCCGGCGACGGTGTTCCCGAACTTTTAGAGATACGCGGAGAGGCCTATATGACGCGCTCCGAATTCGAGCGAATAAAATCGGAACTTCGCGCCGAGTCGCTTCAGAAAGCGATGGCGAAAAAATCCAAAAAATCCGGAGACGGATTGGAACAGCTGGATTTCGGCGTTCCGGAGGGCGCGTCGGCTTTGACTGCCGAGGAGATAGCCGATATTGAGAGGAAGCTTCCTGCCAATCCCAGAAATCTCGCTTCGGGCACGCTTAAGCTTCTCGACAAAAACATATTGGAGACGCGCGAACTCATGGCGGCGTTTTACTCGGTCGGTAAATCCTTGGGGTTTAGTATCCAGCGCCAGTCTGAGCTCCCGGGCAGGCTGCGATCTCTCGGGCTTCCCTCGGTTCCTTGGAGCGCCGTCGCCGACGGCGCACAGGGCGCTTTCGAAAAGATTTCTGAACTCGAGGGGATTCGCTCCGATTTTCCCTTTAACACCGACGGGGCAGTAGTAAAGCTCGACGATTGTTCCCTTTACAAGACTGCGGGCATGACCAGCCGCGCTCCGCGCTGGGCGGTCGCATGGAAATATAGAGCCGAACGGGCGCAGACAAAGGTGAAGTCGATATCAATGCAGGTCGGGCGCACCGGGGTGGTGACGCCGGTGGCAGAGCTTGAGCCGGTATTCATTTCAGGGTCAACGGTATCCCGTGCGACGCTGCACAATGCAGGGTACATAGCCCAAAAGGATATAAGGCAGGCGGATACTGTGGTGATAGAAAAAGCGGGAGAGATAATTCCCGCCGTGCTCGGAGTGGTTCTTGAAAAGCGTCCGGCGGATTCGGTTCCGTTTGAGTTCCCTCAAGCGTGCCCGGAGTGCGGATCGCCATTAAAAAGGTTTGGAGAGAAAATGCTATACCGCTGCCCGAATCTTTCTTGCCCGCCTCAGGTGAGGGGGCGGATAGAGCACTTCGCATCGCGGGATTGCATGGATATTCGCGGCCTCGGGGAAGCAGTGGTGGACAAACTCGTGGAAAATCTCGGAGTGAAAGATCCGTCGGATTTGTACTTGCTGACAAGAGAGAGGCTTTTGACTCTGGAGAAATTTAAGGATAAAAGCGCTGACAATCTCATAGTTTCCATAGCGGAGTCGAAAAAGAGGGATTTGTGGCGTCTGATTTTTGGATTGGGCATACTTGAAATAGGGGAACAGTTCGCAAAAGATCTGGCGCGCAAATTCAAGTCCCTCGACAATCTGATGGACGCATCTATAGATGAAATAAAGACTATAGACGGTTTGGGCGGAAAGTTTAAGAAATTGAAGTCGGGGGAGCTTTCTGAACCTGTCAGGGCATTGTCAGTTCGCGCATTTTTCGACGATCCCCACAATCGAGCGCTCGTCGAACGCTTGCGCTCATGCGGATTGAACTTTGTCGAACTTGAATCCCGCGGGAGCTCGGATACGCCGTTTTCCGGGAAGACTTTCGCACTTACCGGTACTTTGGCGTCTATGGATAGGAACAGGGCCAAGACCCTCATTGAAAATTTCGGCGGCAAGACCGCCTCAAGCGTTACAAAACATACCGATTTCCTGGTATCGGCCGGAGATTCTTCGGGAAATAAATCCAAACGCGCTTCCGAATTAGGAATTAAAGTATTGACCGAAGCGGAGTTTTTATCGATGTTAAACGAAGCGGGCGCGTCCCTCGGAGATTTGCTTGCATCTTCCGCTTTAATCTCAAATTCAGCTTCTACATCAAAATCGAGAAATCTTGATGGAGATTCGGATAGCGGAACTTCGGGCGTAAAATCGGAAATTTTTTCCGGAAGCAATGCAGAGGCGACGCATTCGGAGTCCGAAGCTTCGGAAGGCACGCCCGAAAATCCCTCCCGCCTTTTATCGTCCGGACTCCGAAAGAAAAAATCTGACAGGAGCGGGGGGAAGGGCGAAAGCTCGCAACTCGAACTTTTTAATTAACATGGCACGCTTTCTTTATAATTATACAAGGGATTTTCTCGTTTGTATAGCGGCGTTCTTTTGCTTGTGCGAATCGCATTCGGGGGAGATTTCCGGCGGTTCCGGGGCGCAAGCGGCAAGCAGTACAATTCCCCCTGCTGTGAAGGCGGCTTCGCCTGGTGGCGAGGCGTCGGGTTCTAAAGCTTCCTCTCCTCCGGAGCCGGTTTCCCAAAACAATCCGCCTGCGCGGGCTGAAATGCGGATAGACGCATCTTCTTCGGAAAGGCTTCAGGAAAGTTTCATCAACATGATGATGGCTTTGCCCGATTCCATGCAGCAAAAGTTCGCTTCAGCCATGACGACATTGGGTTTGGTCTTCAGCCAGCGTCCGGAACTTGGCGGAAATGAGGAAATGCTCAAACTCGTGGCGGGCAAAACCGCCGACGAAATAATAGCCGAGGCAAGGCGCTTGACTCCATATTTGAAGCAACATTCAAATATAATAGACGGCCGCAGCGCCGACGCTTTTGGACAAAGCGTAGCGTCGGTACTGGTTTCTCTCGATACGGATAAGCAGACAAAATTTTCCGAAGCTCTGGCAAAACTGATGTACGATTTCCAAAAGAAGGGCAAAACCAACGAAGACCTAATAAAAAAACTAGACGGCAAGACGCCGGAAGAAGTCTTGGAAATGGCGCGTGAAATAGACGCTCCCTTTGTCTCGAATTCGGAATCTTCTTTCAAAGAGTTTAAATTAGCGCCTTTGAGCGACGAAGAAGTTAAAAAGTTGAAAATTGCCCCGCAAGATGGGAAAAGCGAGGAAGAATCGCTCGATACTTCCCTTGCGCCAAATTCCATTTTTGAATAGGTCTGAAATAAAGCGTATTAAAAGCTTAAAAGCTTTTGAATTTATTATTCTTATAAATTACATGGGTCTTGCGAGGGCATTTGTCTTTGCGCGCATTTTTTATAAAACCTTCCTCGCTGGCGGTCAACTGGCATGAATTTGCGCTTTTTAAGTGAAAAGAAATACAGGAGCATATCGTTTTTTTTCGGAAGTATCCCCAAAACATTAAAAAAGGGAAAAATGCTTGACTCGCCCTTTTCGATATCAGAATATTGGCGCGCATAATGAGACCTAAGTGGGCTTTTGCCCGCTTTTTTTTGTCGAATTGCATGCGGCGCGCTTCGGACACTTTCGCCGTTTGGGGTGCGGGCATGTTGTCTTCGGCAAAATGGGGTACCGGCATTTAAACACTATACCAAGGAGAGACAGAGCCATGAGCAATAGCGGAGAAATACTCGCAATTCTCGAGTATATGGAGAAAGAGAAGCAGATAAGTCGCGCGGACATGATAGAGTCGATAGCGGCGGCCATACGCAATGCTGCCGCAAAGAGCGCGCATGCCGGCTACAATCTCAAGATAGAAATCAATCCCAAGACGGGGGCGTTAAAGTCATGGGCGCTTCTTACTGTGACCGATAGCGTAGCGGATCCCGCGACGCAAATACATGTAGACAAAGCGCGGATTTACAAGGCGGATCCGCAGATAGGCGATGTTGTAGAGCGCGAGATAGACCTGTCGAATCTCGGCCGCATAGCCGCAAAGAACGTGTACCAGAGCATAATTCAAAAAGTCAGGCAGATAGAGAAGGATAGGATATACGACGACTATAAGGATACCGTCGGCGACATTGTCACCGGCACGGTTCGCCGCCGCGAAAAGGGAGCGTATATTGTAGATTTGGGCAAGGCGGAGGCGATAATGCCCAAGCGCGAATCCGTTCCCGGCGAGGATTACGGGCCCGGGGAGAGGATGCGCTGCCTTCTTTTGGAGATAGACAATTCTCCGCGCGGGCCGGAGATAATCCTGAGCCGCGCCAGTTTCAAATTCGTAAAGAGGCTTTTTGAATTGGAAGTTGCGGAAATAGGGGACGGTTCCGTAAAGATAGACGCGATGGCGCGCGAGCCCGGATATCGGACGAAGATAGCCGTCAGCAGTTCCGATCCCCGCATAGATCCCGTGGGGGCTTGCGTGGGGGCAGGGGGAAGCCGCGTGAAGAGCATCGTCAGGGAGTTGAACGGCGAAAAGATAGACGTCATAAAATACTCGCCCGACCCGAAAACTCTCTTGGAGGAGTGCATAAAGCCCGCCGTCGCCAAAAATGTTCAAATAGACAAACTCGAAAGAAAAATATCCTTTGAAGTATCGGAGAGCGATCTTTCCGTTGTAATAGGGAAGCGCGGTTCCAACGCCAAGCTTACATCCCGCCTTCTCGGATGGAAGCTTGAAATCTCCAAGGAAATGTCGGGCCAAATAGGCATAGAGGAGAAGGTTATGCAGGCCGCGGGCAGTCTTGCCCAGATGCTTCCCAACCTCACAGAGGCCCAGGCGGCGATTTTGGCAAATAACGGAATCACAGGTTCGGAAGCTTTTGAAGGCGTAGAATCGGACGACTTGGTCGGAATGGGCTTCACCCAGGAGGAGGCCGAAGACATTCTCAACCGTGTCAGGCTGTATCAAAGCCAGTAGGAGCTAAAAGTAAAGCGGAAGGTGATTCCCTCAAAAGCAGAGGAGACGTTTTTAGATGAGCATTAGAATACATGCACTTGCAAAGGAGTTGAGCGTCACGAGCAAAGAGCTCATGGACTTCATCAACAGCCGGCGCGACAAGTACGGCCTTGAAATAAAGACCCCTTCGAACGCGATCGCCTCCCTTTACGTTGACGCGATAAGTTCGGATTTTAAAGCCGCGCGCGCCGCCGAGGCTTCCAAGCCGGAAACTTCGGATATCGGCGCGGCAAAAGATGCGGATAGAAAAATAGTGAAAAGCGCCGAGGAAGTTGCGGACGAAAAGAGGGAAGCTCTCGAGAGAGCTTCTGATGGGCCTTCCCTTTCAGGCAGAGAGGCTTCGTCTGCGGGCCAATTAAAAGATGATGGGAAATCCGGCGTTGGGGAGAGCGAAGCAAGTCCTAAAACAGCGGAATCGGTCTCTCCGGATTCTCCTTCGCCCGCAAAGCCTGCCGAGTCGGCCGCCAAAAAGCCCGCAGTTCTTGTGCCTCCGCACGTTTCAAAAGCGGCGCCGCGCGCGGCGCCTTTGCCGCTCGGCGCTTCACCGAAACAGCAGCCGTCTCCGGCAAACAAACCCGAAGTTTTGGCTTTTGCCGCGGATGTAAAAAAGCCCGCTCCTGCGGTTCCTCCTTCCGCGTTGAAAAAAACCGCTCCTGCGGTTCCTCCGCCGCTTGCTGTTCCCCGCGCAAAAATGGCAATGCCGCCTGTCGCTCCGTCGGAAAAGAGCCGCAGCGACCAGGAGAGGCAGCCTGAAGTCGTTGTGCGAATGGAGCCGAAGCAGCCGGCGCGCCCGGCTCCTGCAATTCCGCCCGTTGCGCGCAAAGCCCCGACTTTCGTTCCGCCCGTTTCCAACCGCCGTTCTGCCCCCGCTGTGCCTCCGATTCCGAATGCGCCTGCTTCCGAGCATCGCCCTGCGCCGGTTTCAAACGGCGAATCCAAAAAGACAATCGTAGTAAAACCCCCCATAATAGTTCGAGACTTTGCAAAGTCGATAGATCTCAAGCCGTTTCGCCTGATATCCGAATTGATGGATATGGGGATATTCGCTTCGATGAACCAGTCGATAGACGAAAACATAGCCGTTCGCATAGCCGAGCGGCACGGTTACGCGCTCGACATACGCCATAGGGGCGAACAGCAAAATCCTCAAATTACCGCCGCGCAAAAGCGCGCGATGGCGAAAAAAATAGACGACGACATAAAGAACTATGTCCCGCGTCCACCGATAGTCTGTGTGCTCGGGCACGTGGACCACGGGAAGACGACGCTTTTGGACAGCATACGGAAAACGCGCGTTGCCGCCGGGGAGGCCGGAGGCATAACGCAGCATACGGCGGCGTATCAAGTTGATTGCGGAGGCAAGAAGATAACCTTTCTCGATACTCCTGGGCATGCGGCTTTCTCAAAGATGCGAGAGCGCGGCGCGAACGTGACGGACATAGCCATACTCGTGGTTGCCGCCGACGACGGATTCATGCCCCAGACCGACGAGGCGCTGGCTTTTGCCCAAAAAGCGGGAGTTCCCATAGTTGTAGCCATAAACAAGATGGACGCGAAGGGGGCGAATATAGACCGCGTAAAGCAGCAGATGCAAAAGCGCGGAATAACGTCCGAAGACTGGGGCGGCGAAGTCCTGTGCACGCCAGTTTCCGCTTTAAAAGGCGAGAATATAGACAAGCTGCTCGAACTCGTGCTCCTTCAGGCTGAGATAATGGAGCTGAAGGCAAATCCCAAGACGAATGTCGAAGGGGTTGTGATAGAAAGCCAGCTGGAGCCCGGAAGGGGAGCGACTTCCACCGTGATAGTGAGGTCCGGCACCCTAAAGCCCGGCGACGTTCTCGTGTGCGGCGAGCATTGGTGCAAAGTGCGCGCGCTCCTCGACGAGCGCGGAGCCAAAATGAAAAGCGCGGAGCCATCCGCGCCGGCCGTGGTCATGGGATGGACTGGCGCCCCCGAGGCGGGCGACAATTTCTCAAAAGTCGACAATGACAGGCAGGCGCGCGAGATGACCTCCGAAGCCGTTCTCGAACGCAAGAAGGCAGCAGCGGCAGAGGCTTCGGTAAAGCCGATGAATCTCGAGGAGCTCATGGCTGCCATCGAAAACAAGGAGCACAAAATATACAAGTGCATTGTCAAGAGCGACGTGTCCGGAACCGTCGAGGCGCTCGTGGCGTGTCTCGAGGCTATAAAGAGCGACAAAGTCGGCATAGAAATAATATCCAGCGGAGTCGGGCAGATCACTAAGAATGACGTCAAGATGGCGGCGACTTCCAAGGCTTCCATAGTCGGATTTAACGTAAAGCAGGAAAACGGCGTTGCGGGCGATGCAAAGCACCAAGGGGTCGAAATAATTATCCACAACATAATTTACGAGCTCATAAACCAAGTGCGCGAAGCGATGAAAAACCTTCTCGATCCCGAAATGCGGGAAAATAAGCTTGGCGCGGCGGAGGTTAGGGCGCTGTTCAACGTATCCAAGGGCGGAAAAGTCGCCGGCTGCATGGTGACCGAGGGCATTATAAAGCGCGATAAATTTGCGCGCGTCTTCCGCAAGGGGGTCGAAATTTCCGCAAAGGGCAGGATATCGGACATCAAGCGTTTCAAGGACGATGTTTCCGAAGTCCGGGCCGGATACGAATGCGGCGTTTCCCTGTCCAACTTTACAGAGTTTGAACCGGGAGACATCATAGAATGTTTTGAAATACTCGAGATTCGTCCGGATTTGTAATGCGCGGCGGATCTTGTCCTGCAAGCTATGGGCGATAGACACATTAGGGTCGGAGAACTGGTGCTGCGAGAGTTGAGCGGGCTCCTCCATACGCGCTGGCGTTCGGAGTCTGCCGCGATCACGCTTACGGGCGTCGATATGTCTCCGGATCTCAAGCGGGCGCGCGTATGGTATTCGGCTGTGGGGTCCGGAAGCGGCGCAGCGCAGGCGGGGCGCTTTCTTGCGCGCATTCGAAAAGACTTGAGAATGAAACTCGGGAAGGCTGTCGTTTTAAAATACACGCCTGAGATTGAATTTGCCTTCGACCGCTCCGCAGAAAGAGCCATGCGCGTCGAAGAGCTTCTCGACGAACTCGGCGCAGCCTCTCATGACGGAGATTTTTCTCCGGACGCCGCCGCCGGGCAATCGGAGGAAGGGCGGCCGGGAGAATGCGGCCCCGCCGGCGAACAACACTAATTTTTATCTTAAGATGCATTTTCCGGAACTCTCGCCAAAATTCCAGATTCTTCTCGATTCCGCAAGGGGGAGAAAAATAGCAGTTGTCGGGCATATGCGCCCTGACGGCGATTGCGTGTCGTCGGAGTTCGTGCTTGCAAGAATTTTGCGCCGCGCGGGAGCGGCGGACGTGGTTTGCCTGAATCAAAATCCCCTTCCATCTCTATACGAAAATTTTTCATGCGGCGAAAAACTTTTAGGCGCATCGGATTTTTCAGACGGGTCGTATTCAGTAATTATAGTTGATTGCGCGGACTACGCCCGCACGAATGCGAGACTCGTGGAGCGTTTCCCGAAACCTTTTGCGGCTATTGACCATCACATAACGAACAATCCAGCGGCGGAAATAAACATTCTCGACCCTAAAGCGGCAGCGACTGCGGAACTCGTTGCGGGCATGGCTTTCGATTGCGGCGTTCGGCTCGAAAAGAGCGAGGCGTCATGCCTATATATGGGGATTGCGACGGATACGCGCCAGTTTACCACATCTTCTACGCGCGCGAAAACTTTTGAGATTGCCGCCGCTCTCATAAATGCCGGCGCCGACTGCGCAGGGGCCGCAGTGCAGCTTTATCAGCGCGAAAAGTTCGCGAAACTGAAGCTATTGGGAAAATATATCGGCGACTTGGAGCTCTATGATGATGGCAAAATTTGCATAGGTTCAATTTCAAAAAAAGACTTTCTTTCTGCAGGTGCCAATAAGGAGGATTCCGACGGCCTCATAGATTACGCCAGATCGGTGGCGGGGGTTGAAATTGCAATTCTTTTGGAGGAGCTCGATGACGGCGTAAAAGGCAGCCTCAGGGGGAAGTCTCCCGGCTATAGTGTGAACGAAATAGCCTCTGTTTTCGGCGGCGGAGGGCATTTGGCGGCGGCAGGTTTTACCGCCAAAGGCGAAACTTTGGAATCATTCCGCCAGAAAATTGTTGAATTGGCGGCGGATCATCTGAAAAAAACCAGCATTGGCAACACGATAAATGGAAAAAAAATCTGAATACGAGGGAATACTTTTGATAGATAAGGATAGCGGCTGCACATCGCACGATGTGGTCGACAAAGTGCGCCGGTGCCTCAAGATGCGCGCGGTTGGGCACGCGGGGACTCTCGATCCGATTGCCACGGGGCTCTTGGTCATTTTGGTCGGGCGCGCAACGAAAGTTTCCCAGTACTTGATGAGCCTCGACAAAGTTTACGAGGGGTCTTTCGAGCTCGGCAAAGAGACGGATTCGCATGATGTTGAGGGGGAAATCGTCGCAGAAAACCCTATCCCGGAGAATCTCAGTGCCGGCGCCTTATTGGAATATATGAGAGGATTCATAGGAGACCAGTACCAAATACCCCCGATGTTTTCTGCGAAAAAAATCAACGGCGTTCCCCTCTACAAGCTCGCCCGGAAAGGCAAAACTGTTGAGAGGGAGCCGCGTTTCATAAGAATTTCCAGTTTCGACTTGCTTTCATACGAGCGCCCGACAGCTTCATTCCGCCTTGCATGCTCAAAGGGAACATACGTGCGGACCGTATGCCACGATCTCGGAAAGAAAATCGGCTGTGGAGCTATGATGACATCTTTGCGGCGCGTATCCAGCGACAAGTTCTCTGTCGGGGACGCTGTGACTTTGCAGGAGCTTGCGCAGATGAATCCTTCGAATATAAAGAAGCTTCTCATACCCGTATCGACGGCGGTTCCAAGCTTTGCCCTTTGAGCCGTCCAAAGTTTTTATATGCTAAAAAAATCGCTCGAATACAAGGCGGATCCTAATCTTGATAAAACAGCTTTAAGCCGCGCTTCTTCGCGCGGGGGGCCAAAAGGCTGTTCGGCGGTGAAAAACATTGTCGAAATCTTTGACTCGTGCGAGCAGCCGTACGCCGTCCCGTGCTCCCTGGCCATAGGAGTGTTCGACGGATTGCATATCGGGCACAAAAAAGTGATGTCGGCTCTCAAAAGGATAGCGCGGGAAACGAAGTCAGAGCCGTGCGTCCTGACTTTTTCGCCGCATCCGTCTTCCGTAATTCCAATGGGGAGGCCGCCGGTGGAGATGCTTTGCTCACCGGAAACGAGGGCGGGAATGTTCGAAAAGGCGGGCGCGAAAAATGTCTTTGTCAAAAAATTTGACAAGAGGTTTGCTGCCATGAGCCCGGATGAATTTGCAGAGTTTCTAAGGGCGAACTTCCCGCGCTTAAGGGGAATCGTAACTGGAAAAAATTTCGTCTTCGGCAAAAATGCGTGCGGGGATTTTCGCACACTTAAAGGAATATGTTCTGAAAACTCGTGGAAATATTCCGCTGTAAAGGGTGTTTTGCGCCCAGACGGCGAAAGAATAAGCTCATCTCTTTTGCGCCAAGCAGTGCGCGCGGCGGATTTCAATTCCTTTCGCTTGATGGCGGGCTATCCTTACGAATGTTTCGGCAAAATAGTCGGGGGAAAAAAAATCGGCCGCACAATAGGGTTTCCGACGCTCAACTTGCCTTGGAATCCCGACTGCAAGCCGCCTTTCGGCGTATATGCCGTGGAGTTGCGGCGCGAAAAGGGGAAAGGCGGAAGAATCTATCGCGGGGTGGCAAATTACGGGGTGGCGCCTACTCTCGGTAATCTGCTTGTCCCGACGCTCGAGACTCATGTTTTTGGAAAATGCCAGGTCGATACAGGTGATTTCGTGAGAGTTCGATTGATGGAATTTATCCGCGGCGAAAAGAAATTTAAAAATATTTCAGCCCTGAAAAAACAGATCGAAAAAGATTCGCTCGCGGCAAAAAGTTTTTTTGAAAATAAAGCTGGATTCGTAAAATCTTCGACTCCCTAGCTGGTCTCTCGCAAACTCGCTTCCTAAAAAATTATTTAAGCCGCTTTCAATAGGGTTTTATGCAAAAAAAGCGCGCGCCAAAATTTGGCGCGCGCTTTGAGTTTATTAAAGAATTAGACGAGCGGAGTGATTCCGGGCACCGGTATCGGAGTTATCGCTTTCTTTCCGAATTCAAATTTTTCCGGGCAAAGATTTTCCGCGGACTTTGACAAAGCCCAGTCAAACTTGAATTTTTTGCCCGAGAATGCGCTCATTCTTCCGGCTATAGCGTACATTGTAGAATCCGTAAGAAGCGCGAGCCTGTTGACGGCGCGTCCGGCTCTTATCGCGTCCAAAAGGAATTTGTGCTCTTCGACAAGGCATTGCGGGCTCTTTTCAGGCTTAAAGATGATATTGTCCTTAAAATCGTTTATGAATATTTTTCCATAGAGATCCAAATACGCATAGCCTTTCGTGCCGACTATGCGCTCTCCGACTTGTCCGGAAGCTTGCGGATCCTGCTGGCAATAGCTGTGGATATGCAGCCCGTTGCCCATGTCGAAGTCGACGGCAAAGTGGCTGAATCTGTCTCCGTAAGTCGGGAAGGGAAGATTGTTGCTTCTGCCTCCCATGCCGCGCACTTCAACGGGCTTTACCTTGTCGTCTCCGAGCGCCCAGCGTATTACGTCGAGATTGTGCACATGCTGCTCTACTATATGGTCTCCTGACGTCCATATAAAAGAAAACCAGTTGCGGATTTGGTATTCCATATCGTCGGGCTGCAATCCCTTAAACAGGCCGGCTTTTTCCATGCTGTCGTGCTGTGCGTGCCCGACGTAAGATGTGGAATTCCAATAGCAGTCGGCGGATACGATGTCTCCTATTATCCCGTCGTGTATGCGATCCATCGCTTCCTGGTATCCCTTGTGATAGCGGCGCTGTGTGCCGCATATGACGCAGAGGCTTTTCTCCTCCGCCTTCTTGGCGAGTTCGTACATCTTGCGGGCTTGCGTGACGTCTATGCAGGAGGGCTTTTCGAGAAATGCGTGCTTGCCGGCGGCCACTATCTTTTCATAGTGCGGAGTGCGGAAAACGGGAGGCGTGGCCTCTATCACTAAATCTATATCTTCAGTGAGAAGCCCGTCGACGCAATCCCACCCGGTATAGACCTTGACCTTTTCCGGGTTTATAATTTCGCTCTTTTGCGAAGGATAATTTTTTTCACAGAATTCGGCAATTTTGTTTATGGCGTTTTGAGGCTTGTCAGCAAAAAGGTCGGCCACGGCAACTATTTTGACGTTTTGGTCGGCGGCTATCATATTGTTTACCGCTCCCGTTCCGCGTCCACCGCAACCTATTAGTCCAACTTTTATTCTATCGCTGCCTTTTGCCGAAGCAAATGAATAGCGCGGCATTGCGGCGGCAATCCCGGCTATTGTGCCTGTTTTTACGAATAATCTTCTATCCATTTTTCCCCTCTTTTATTTATTTTTTACTATATAATAATACAACACCTTTGGACAGCAAAACTGTCCATAAGTAGGATAATAATTACTATTAAATGTGGAAATGTCCACAAATTTTTTACTGTTTTTAAAAAGTATATATTAGTTCGTATCGAAGCGCTATTTCAATTCTCTCTTAGCGCAGTCCTGTATTTTTATGGCCATAATTACCTGAAGATAAGACGCATATCTGATATGCAGGTATTGATGCTATTTATTCCAGAAGTTTCCCCTGGATAGATTCGTAAAATTAACTTAAATGGGATTGCCTTGGCTATGTGCGCAATCGAAAAAATATGCGTTTTATGCGCGGAAAAAGGCGGGCTTCTTTTCAGAAGCCCGCCCCAACAACTAACTATTTTATGAGGGAAAATTTTTGTTTAGTTTTTGCGCATGAATTCTACGTCTTCGCGCACGATGGCGGCGATATCGTCTTCCTTGTTGCCGTGTTCTATTACAAACCAACCATCGAAATTTTGCGAGTCGAGTTCGGCGAGCGAACCCTTTACATCGACTTTCCCGGTTCCGTAGGGGACAACTATATGCTCTTTAGTGCCCTTTTTTATGTCTTTAAAATGCACTTCGACAATTTTGCCTTTGACTGTTTTAAATCCGTCGACCGATTTTATGTCAGAACATTCCCATGCCCCATTATCCGCGCAAACACCGATATTTTTGAATCCGTCGATCGAACTCATCACTTTTGAAGGATCGTAATAAGGATTTGGTTTCTGATGGTTGTGTATTGCCATCTTTATGCCGTACTTGTCGCAGTATTTGTCCCATGTAGGATAAGTATTTATGGGAGATTCGGAAACTATTACGGGAATTTGAAATTCTTTCGCAAATTCGCAAACTTTCTCTATGCCCTTTTCGTCTTTCGGTGATATGACGCCGAAAGCTATCAGTTTGAATCCGCTCTCGTCGAGGAGCTTTTTAAACAGCTTTTTCTGCTCGGCCGTCATGGCGGGCGATATCTTTACGTCGGGCATTGAATCGGAAAGTCTTTGCCCCGGATAGCACTCTATTCCCTGGATGCCAGAGCCTTTAAGCATTTTGAGGGCGTCTTCGAAAGTGTACTTATTAAATGTCCACATCTGCACGGCTACCTTTCGGGGAGATTTCTCGTCTTTTTTTGCGTTTGATGCGCATCCAATGAGAGAAAGGCAGGCAAGTGAGAGCAATAACACTAACAGCTTTTTCATAAAAATCATTATTTGCGTTCAGGTCCGGAAAACAAGTTGTATTTTTTATAACACGCCCAAAAGACAACATAATTCAAATTTTTGCAATGTCCGGAGATAAAATTCCGCACTTTTTGCATTTTAATTGGGATAGAGAATTATAAGTGGAAATGTTTTTCCATTTCAACATAGCAAACAGGGAATTCCAATTTTGGCAGAAATCTTATGGAACATTTTCAAATACGCCTCAGGAAAATTTCTTCCGGTACAACATTTGTTATTTCATTGTAATCGGAGACAATTTAACTGTAAAATTTTTTCAATTCTATAGGGCACAAATCCTATTCCAAAAGAAAGTCGCGGAGGCAGGCAAAGAGTTCTTTGGCAAGGGAAAATAGAGACATGTAAAAAACAGAGACAAACAAAAAAATAGAGACAGGCAAAAGCCGTCTCCAGTTTACTTGCGCCCGCATTCACATGGGAAAATTGCTTAAGGCGGAACGCACAGATAAAAATTTCGAGATTCTTACATGTCTAATGATAGAAACTTGCCGTTTTTATCGAACATGAGCTCTATTCCGGAGGAAATTTTTACTTCATAACCGTAATTTTTAGATTCGATTTTTACAATTTTCTGATTCGCGTAGTTGTTTGATACATAGTCTGAAATGGCTTTGGGAATAGCGGAAGATGCGATTCCCGCCGCTTTGTTTTCAATTTCTTTCATTTGTCCGTCGGGGAGAAATTCAATTTTAGTTCCGTCTGAAAGGAGAACTTCATAATCCTCGACAAATGTAAATTCCTTTTCAATTTTTATGCCCGCAATTTTTGCGTCGGAAAAATTTTTGGAGATAAATGTTCTGGCGCCCTCGGGAAGTTTTGATGCGTCCTGAGTGAACTCCTCCGCTGCCCATGCGGAAGCGAGCGAGATTGCAAGTGCGGGTAATGTCAATATAATCTTTTTCATAATGGTATTGTGGGATGTATTGAGTGTTTTACAACGGCGAATAAAATACGCCTACTGTTTTTACATTCTATAAATTATTACCGTAAAAGGCGCGTCAAGGCTATTCTTTTTTATTTTAGGGGAGCTTTAATTGCAATTTCCATGCCTCGCGCAGAAGGCCGTTGAACGTTTCCACGCCCGTAAAAGGGGGAGGAAATCCAAGGGGGAAGCACAAAGAAGCATAAAAAAGAAACATAGAGAAGCAATAGAGGTGTGGTATATATTCGTCGGATCCTTTATTTTAGGCATAAAAGAAGCCGCAATCCCTTTTGAATAGCGGCTTTGTAAAATGAGGCGTGGGTCGGAATCGAACCGACGGTGAAGCTTTTGCAGAGCCTTGCCTTACCACTTGGCTACCAC
>CASFWX010000044.1 GCA_949298545.1 uncultured Verrucomicrobiota bacterium
CCTGTTGGGCTTTGGCTAATTCTTCGCGAGATTTTTCATTTTCTTTCGAGTCTTGAGATTCAGCGGATTTTTTATCCGCTTTGTCCTGTTCTTCTTGGCGGGATTTTTTGTTTTCTACCGCCTGTTCGTCTTTTTGTTTTTCATTTTCCGAAGATTGGTCGGCCTTGTTTTTAGAACCGCTTTCTTCTTGGGATTTCTGTTTGTCTTGATCTTTTGAATCGCGGTTTTCTTTCTTGTCCGATTGTTTTTGCTGCTGTTCTTGATTCTGTTGCTGGTTCTGGTTTTCGCCTTGCTGGTTTTGTTTGTCGCCTTGGCTATTCTGGTTTTGGTTATCCTGATTCTGCTCTTGATTCTGCTGGTTATTTTCGTTTTTCTGGTTCTGGTCTTGGTTTTGCTGGTTTTGCTGCTGATTCTGGTCCTGGTTTTGCTGGTTATCGTCACGCACAAGTTTCTGAAGGTTTTCCTTCATTTGGACAAGCTGTTTTTCTGTGAGTTTCTGAACTTTGTCTGATAGGGCATCGACGAGCTCGCGCGTTTCTTTCGCGCTATTTGAAAGCTTTTGCGCGGCAGTTTCTACGGAGGAGAGATTTTTTTGGGGTGAGCTGAAACTCGGGTCGAGCTGTAATGAGCTTTTATAATTCGAGCGCGCCCCGTTCATTATTTCCTCAAACTGTTTCCATTTCGCCTCGTTTTTAGAGAGGTTTGATTTTAGATCTTCCATGCCTTTCGAGATGGATTCTATCTGCGATATTCCCTGTTTGAGCTGCTGTTGGAATTGCTGGTTTTTTTTAAGGGGGCTGTTTTCCATAGCGGCTTTTTTTTCATCGTCGGTTTTTGCCGCGGAAAGCATTTTTTTCTCCTCTTCGAGCAGTGGGATGCCTTGTTTGAGAAGTTCCTCTCCTCCGGCGAGAGCAGCGCCCGCAGCGCCCGAGAGCTCCTTTGCAGATTTGGAAATATCTTGGGGCGTTTCAACTCCGTCGAGGGACTTTTTGGCGAGCTCATAGTCGGCGTTCCCCATGTTGTAGAAAGACTTTGCATGGAGTTTAAAGTCATCATCGTCGAGTTTCATCGCGTTGATAAAACCCTCCTTGGCCTTTTCAAAATCGCCTTTTGAATAGTCGTCTACAGCTGCGTTAAAGGCATTTCGCGCGAGTTCGGATTTTTCCTCGACTGCCATGCCTTCATTTTTGAATGAGAAGAATGCAGCCAATGCGCAGATGGCGACAACCGCGTTGCTGGAGCCATTGAATCCGCCGCGCCTTCCGCGTCCGGCGAAGAATTTTCGGGTGCCGATAAGGGTTTCAAGCGCCAATAAAATTATAGCGATTGATATCGGTATTTGGAATCTTTCTATGGCGAGCCTTCTCATTCTTGACGATAGCTCTTCCTGGGGAATCTTTTTGAGACCTTCGTTGTAGATTATATCCATTCCGTCTGCTGAGAGCGGCTCGTAAAAACCTCCGGTGGCCTTAGCCACTTCGGTCAGAGTTTCTTCATTTAATTTGCTTGTGACGATATTTCCGCTGTCGTCCCGCAGCTGAACGAGCCTTCCGCTGTCGTCGCGCACGGGTATGGGCTGGCCCTTTGCGCCTCCAGCGCCGAGCGTGTAGATTACAACTCCGTCTTTAGCCGCTTCCCTGGCTTTTTCCAAAGCCGAGGACTCGAGCTCCTCGCCGTCGCTTATTAGAATTACAATTTTTTTATTTGTTGTGTCAGCGAAGGCCACTTCGGCTTCGGATATGGCTGCGGCTATATTGGTGCCACCGCGCTGTATGACTTCGGTGTCGATGGCTTCAAGCGACATTCTAAAGGCGTCGTAATCTAGCGTCAGTGGGCATTGCAGAAAGGCTTGCCCGCTGAATGCAACCAGCCCTATCTTGTCTGAAGCGAGCACGTTGACAAGGTCCAGAACGGCGAGTTTTGCGCGCTCAAGGCGATTTGGCTTCACGTCTTCGGCAAGCATGCTCTTTGAGGTGTCGATGGCGAAAACAATATCTATGCCGCGGGTTTTAGTTTCCTCCCACCTGTACCCCCACTGCGGGCGCGCGATGGCGACAAACACGGCGAACACGCCTAGGGCGAAAAGCAGTTTCTTCAGAAATAGCTTTGTGTTGCTGACAGTCCTCGAGAGTTCGGGAAGAAGCCTTTCCGAGGCGAATTGGGCCAGGGCCGCTTTTCTGCGCCGCCCCGCCCATATGTTAAATGCGGCGATTATAGCAAGGGCAGCGGCTCCGCACCAGAGCCATATTGGATATTGGAAATTCATGGCAAAGTCCTATAACGCGTGTTGACCAGAAGCAGTTTGAGTGCGAGTACGGCGAGCGCTGCTGCGGCGAACCATTGAAAAAGCTCGCGGTATTCGGTAAAATTGCGAAGTTTTACTTTAGTTTTTTCAAGAGAGTCGATTTGCGAATATATCTGCTCGAGTTGTTTGAGGTTGTTGGCCCGGTAAAATTCCCCGCCGGTGATTTCGGCGATTTTCTTTAGGGTTTCCTCGTCTACGCCGCTTTGCATGTCACCGCCATAAACGGGATTCCCATAGCGGTCGCGCGCTATGGAACCGTCTCTGTTCATGGCGGCCGCGGGAACTATGCCGGATCGCCCGACAGCTATGGTATAGATTTTTATATCGTAGCTTGCGGCGGCTTCCGCGGCGGCTATGGGGGAAATTTTTCCGGAATTGTTTTCACCGTCTGTAAGGAGAATTATTACGCGGGATTTTACATTTTTTAAGTCTCGAAGCCTGTTTACGCTCATGCCTATTGCCGCTCCTATGGCGGTGCGGTTCGGGTCAATTACCCCGATGTCTAGCCGCTCGAGATTCTGCATGAGCCAGTCGTGATTGAGGGTCATTGGAGACACGAGAAATGGATTTGCGGCAAAAGCGATAAATCCGAGCCTGTCGTTTGGGCGTTTGCCGACAAAATCTCCGACGACTTGCTTTACGGCGTCTATGCGCGTCAGGGGATTGTGCCTGTCAAAGGTGAAATCGAGGGCGGCCATAGAGCCGGAAACGTCTATTGCCAGGACTATGTCTATTCCGCTTTCCTGCCTTTCGCTGTATCCCATTCCAAGGCGCGGCCGGGCGAGGGCGATTATCAGGAGCGCCAAGGCTATCAGGGAGAGCAGAAACCTGAAGAATCCCGCGCGCGCAACGCTTTTTTTAGCGGCGACTTTCGCTACCGCCACGCTCGAAAAAATCAGCGATCCGCTTTTCCCTATCGACCCGCGCAAAAAGGCGAGCACTGGAAGTACAAGCAGGCACCAAAGCAGCTCCGGGTTGGCAAAATCGAATGTCATTGCTTTTCCTTAAATTATTTTTCTAGTGTTGAGTTCTGAGAAGTTGGATTTTGGGGTTCGGGAGTTGTTTTAGGCTCAGGGGAATTATCTTCATTTATAAAGCTTCTCGCGTTTCCCAGCAGTTCGAGCTTTTCTTCGATTCGGAAAGAATGCTTGGCAAATTTTGCCATATCGGCGAGCCGGAGTATGTTTTCCAGCCTCTCTCTTTGCTGGGAGTCAAAAAGATTTGAATCGGCGGAGAGCTTCAGGAATTCCTCCGTAGTCCGCTCCGGAGCGGGAAGCTGTCTGGCGGCTTCAATATAGTTTCTGACGGCCTGGCTTATTAAGCTGCCGTACTCCTTTGGGGAGAGCTTATCAGAATTGCCTTCGGCAAAGTCGAGGGCGGAGGAAGCGACTTCGTACGGGCTTGGAGGGGGAGTTTTCTTTCTCCGGAAAAGAATCATTCCGGCGGCGGACGCGGCTATTGCAGCCAATGCCACCCAGATCCAGTTTGACTCCCAGAAACCCGCCCCTATTTTTCCAGTTATGCCGTCTATATCGGGAAAGTATTTTTCATAGACATTGACCGGGGGAGGTGGGGTCTGCGCCGTTTGGGGAGATTGCGTCGAATTTAAACTGGAGCCGCCGGGCAATATTTGCTGAAGCGGAAGGCCTTGGTTTAGGTTTGCGCCGCTCGGGGGCATCTGCGCCGGAACATATTGCGGAGCGGGGGCGCCGTTCGGCGATATTTGCGGCGGGACACCCTGCGGAATGTTCTGATTTTGCGCGGGGGCGGCAATCGCCGCCGCGGCGAATAATGCTGTTATAAAAAATTTTTTCATCTGCGTGTGCGCCTTTCAAAGAATTTTCTCAAAGGCGTTATGAACGGCTTGTCCGACTGCACTTCAAGCAGGTCTATATGCGACCTTGCCAAGGCGCGGCGAAAGTTTTTTAGGCGCTCCGCGTTTGCCTGCGAGTACGCCTTTAAAACCGACGCGCTCCCGGTATTGAGAGATACGATATCTCCTGTTTCGCTGTCTTCAAGCGTGATGACGCCGAGCTTGGGCAGGGTGAGTTCGCGGGGATCGACGAGTTCAAAGCATACGAGGTCGTGCCTGCGGTTGGTGATGTCGAGCGCCTTGAAAACGGCGTCCCCATAGCGGTCTTCCGGATTGGGCAGGCGCCCGTCCGGCCCCTGGAGGAAATCGCTTATTAAGACGACGATGGCTTTTCGTTTGAGCATTCGGTTCACGTCGTCGAGGGCGGCAGCTATGTTCGTTCCGCGCTTTTGCGGCTCGAAATAGAGGATGTCGCGAATAAGGCGCAGAATGTGCCGCCTCCCCTTGCGCGGAGGTATGATGTGCTCTATTTCATCTGTAAACAGAGCAAGGCCGACTTTGTCGCCGTTGCGAGCGGCTGAAAAAGCCAAAGTGCTGGCCAATTCTGCTGCGAGTTCGCGCTTTGAAAGATCGGCGCTGCCGAACATTCCGCTCGCGGAGAGGTCGACCACCAGCATCATAGTCAGCTCGCGTTCTTCGCGGTATTTCTTTACATGGGCTTTCCCTGTGCGGGCGGTTACATTCCAGTCTATGGAGCGTATTTCGTCTCCAGGCTGGTATTCTCTTGCCTCCTCAAAGTCCATTCCGCGGCCTTTGAAAAGGCTGTGGTAGGCTCCGGCGAGGGCGTCGCTCACCTGCTTGTTGGTGCGGATTTCAATTTGCCGCACCTTTTTTAGCATATCTGTTATTTTGTCGGACATTTTTTTGCTCCGCAAAATTGTCGGATATTTTTGTTAGGGAACCGCTACTTTGTTCAAAACTTTTTCCACGACGTTTTCGCTGGATACGTTTTCTGCCTCGGCTTCGTAGGTGACAATAATTCTGTGCCTCAGAACGTCGAGTGCCATGTCTTTTATATCCTGCGGGACCACGTATCCCCTGCCGTCTAGGAAGGCGTGTGCCTTTGCCGCCAAGGTGAGCGCTATTGTCGCTCGCGGACTCGCTCCGAATTGAATCATGTTGGATAATTCAGGCATGCCGTATTTCGCCGGTTCGCGGGTCGCGAAAACAATGTCCACGACGTAGTCTTTTATTTTGTCGTCCATGTAGACTTCGTCAACCACCGCGCGCGCTTCCATTATCTTTTGAGGGCTGACGACGGTGTTTACGCTTTCCTTTACATCGGTTTTCGCCATGAGATCGAGTATCATGCGCTCCTCTTTCTTGTCGGGATAGCCGATTTTGAGCTTCAGCATGAATCTGTCGACTTGAGCTTCGGGAAGTTGATAGGTTCCCTCTTGGTCTATCGGATTCTGGGTTGCGAGCACCAAGAACGGTTCGGGGAGGGGATAGGTTTCTCCGCCTATGGTCACTTGGCGCTCTTGCATGGCTTCCAGAAGCGCGCTTTGGACTTTTGCAGGGGCGCGGTTGATTTCGTCGGCAAGGACGATATTTGCAAAAATAGGACCCTTTTGAGTTAGAAACTCCCCTTTTTGCTGGTTGTATATCAGCGTGCCGACTATGTCGGAGGGAAGGAGGTCGGGAGTGAATTGTATCCTGCTGAATTTGGCTTCCATGCCCGAAGCCATCGTCTTGACTGCGAGAGTCTTGGCGAGTCCGGGGACGCCTTCAAGAAGGACGTGCCCGTTCGCGAGAATGCCGGTCAGAAGGCGGTCCACAAGGTATCGCTGTCCGACTATGACTTTCCCGATTTCATTGCGCAAAAGCACGGTCCATTCGGACGCGGCCTTTACCTTGTCATTTATAACGCTTAGGTTTGTGCTCATAATATTTTTTCGACGTTAAAGACTTTTTTTTAATAATTTAATTTAAATATATTCCAAAAGATAATCTCCTTTTCTGGGAGCATTTATGGAAAGGGACAAAGTTTTGCAAAGCCTTGTTCCAAGTTTTTATATCGGCTGCGGTCGATATCTGGAACTCTCGTCTAGTTGCCGGAACTCTCCTCCGCGCCCTGGTTCCCGTTCCCGTTTTCGCGCCTGAACGATTCGAATGTAATGCGCGGGCGCATGTCTTTGACAGTCTCTTTGGAGAAATCTCCGACGGCTTTGCCTTTTTTGTAGACATATTTCTCAAATATTATTTCGGATAATTTTCCGCCATTTTTAGAAGAGAATTTTTCAAGGGCGCCCAATTCCGGATATTCGCTCTTCAGCGAGCCGCGCGCCGGCGGCGGAGGCTCCCCCGCGCGGGCTTCCATAGGCGGCAGATTTGCCGCCTGCGCGGATGCGAGATCGCGAGCTTCTTCCCCCACCTGAGTTTGCACCAGAGCTTGTCCGTCGCCTCGGGCTTCTTTATCGCCATTTGGCGCGCTTTCGTCTC
The DNA here is from genome assembly GCA_949298545.1 of uncultured Verrucomicrobiota bacterium. GTDB lineage: Bacteria > Verrucomicrobiota > Verrucomicrobiia > Opitutales > Intestinicryptomonadaceae > Merdousia. The sequence continues at coordinate 6,621 of CASFWX010000044.1, forward strand.
CGCTTTGTTCCTTGTCCGTTTCGTCTCCGATGGAGTCGGAGGAATAGAAAAAGATGCCGGAATGTCCCTCCTCTTGCAAAAGAATCAAGCAGGCGCGCCTGATGCGGCTCTTTGAAGTCTTGAATTTGGGTTCTTCTCCCCTCGCGGAAAGTATTCCGTAGGCAAAACACAAAAATTCCCGCAATTCTTCCGAGGTAAATTCTATTCTGTCCCCGTCGTCATAGCTTTCGTTGGCGGTGTCGAGCTCTATCGTTCCGAGCCGAACGAGGCCGGGCGCATCGCTTTCAAAATCACGGGTGTTGTGCTTCGGGGCGGGGGCGTCGCTCTTGCCGTCCCACGACACGCGAAAATTTTTTGAATTAGGCTCGAACGCCTCTTCGTCCGTTATTGCGTACACGGCTATCCTTATTTTATCCTTAAAGGCGGAATCTATTTTTTCCTCAGCGTATTTAGGCAGGTTTTCGGCTGCCTGCGAGATTTCCAGTGCACCAGCGTTTTCGGCTGATGGGTTATTGTTTCCGCCATCTTTCAGCTTGCCTTCGCGCGTGCCAGACTCATTGGCGTTGCTTTCGGGAAATAGCGGAACGCTTTTTATAAATAATGTCAGCGAACAAAGATAAATATCGTCAGACGACGTGTTTATTCCCGCGTCTTCCGCGCTTATTTCAAAGGGAATGTAACTCACCGCTCTCTCTCCCTTGACGTGCGCCACGGCCAAAAAGTCCGATTTGGAAAATTCCTGGCCGGGCATTCCCTCAAATATAAATGTGTCGCTCTTTTGGGCGATGAGCTCGATGGAATATGCCTTCCCGCAAAATGAAATAAAAAATAACGCGGCAAACAACAGCGGCGCCGACGCGCGCCTCGCCCCGAACTTTTTACTCTCCAAAAACCCCGCCATATGTGATATGCGAATATAATATTCTTCTAAGACAAAATTCCTGCCTTTTGCAAGATTCAAATTTGCGCGAAGAATGCCGTTGCTCTCTTGCAAGGCCGGGGCGCTATTTAGGTGCTGCCTTCCTTTCCGCCGCAAAAAAACCGCAGATTTTGGAAAATCTGCGGCATGAAATGCGCTTGATGGATTGTTAGGCGATCTTGGGAAGCGCAGCGGGTATGTCGACATCGTGAAGTTTGTTGCGCTTTATCCTCTCAAGGCGGTGTCTGCGCCTTATTTTGCGGGCCAGTTTCACGATGAGTTCGTCTATGGATTTATACATGTCGTCGCTTGCGACGCTAACTACCATGTCTGGGCCGGGAATTTCTATGTGGCCCTTTGCCGAAAATTCGTTATGGTGATTTTTATTGGGCTTATACGCCAATTCTATTCGCAGTCTGATAATCCTGTCGTCGTGCGTAAACAACTTTTCCATCTTGCTCGTGACGTTTGTCTTGAGTGCATCCGTGAGTTCGAGGTTTTGGCCGGATATTATGATTTCGTTGTTGCTCATTTCTTCCTTTGTGTTTGTCGGCGCTCGGCGATGTCGGAGTTGTTCCGAAGCCCCGCGCCGGTTATTGTTAAATTTTCTTGCGTCCTCCGGGCGCCGTTAAAGAACTTTTCGGGATTTTTAACTTTCATTTAAGTGAGAAATCCTCATAAACTCCCATAAGATTGGAATTCGGTTTAAATATGCCCCCTTTCACAAATAGATTATGCAAATAAACGGGAAATGACAAGAAAAAAAACGAAAAGACAAAACTTTGAAAAACTCTTGGGCAAGCGCACTGTCTCGGAGTTGCGCTCGTATGACGCCGTTGTGATAAGCGGCGCATCATCGGGGATAGGTGAGGGGTTTGTGCGCGTTCTCGACGCAGTGTGCTTCCCCAAGTTGTGCAATTTGTCGCGTTCATTCCCGAACCTTTTATACGACAGGCAAAATTTCCTGAATGTTCCATGCGATTTGCGAAAAACTTCGGAAATATCCTCCGCTTTTGAAAAAATTTGTTCGTGGCTCGAACTCCCGGATTTAACTGAAGGCTGCGAGAGCGCCTCAGCTCCGGGGAAACTTGCTGTAAAAGTTCCTAAAATCCTTCTTATAAACAATGCCGGCTTCGGCGCATACGGGGATTTCCCGTCCCCTTCAATCGGGCGCAACTGCGATATGATAGACGTCAACGTGCGCGCTCTCACTGAGCTTTGCGGACTTTTTATGCCGTATATCGCCTTGGGGGGAGGGGCAATTATAAATATTTCGAGCACGGCTGCCTTTCAGGCATGCCCTCAACTTTCGGCTTATGCGGCCACAAAGGCGTATGTGAAGAGTTTTTCCCTCTCGCTTTGGTATGAATTGCGCAAGAGCGGTGCTAAATGCCTGTGCGTATGCCCGGGGCCTACATCGAGCAATTTCTTCTCGGCAGCAGGATTCAATTCGCCGCCATTGCCGTCTTGGTTCGGGCACTGCCCTGACGATGTGGCAATTTCCGCATACAGAGCGCTTTCGAAAGGAATGCCGATTAAGGTCGTGGGATTGCTGAATTCCCTGCAGGCGTTTTTTGTAAGGTTCGTTCCTCTGCGAGTTCTGACGGCGATTTCCGGCGCGGTGCTGAGCAGAATCAGGAAAATTAAAAAATAGGCGCGCATGGCCTTGTCAAAAAAATGGCGATTCCCGCGTCTCTCGCGCCATTCGGATCAGGCTTCAGTGCATTGGCCGAACCTTACAATCGGCTTGCAAAAATTTTAGGCGCCTGCAAGATGGAGAAAATTTTTTTATGCCATTTCAGAAGAAAAAAGAAAAAACCGGCCCCGGCGATTCCTCCCGAGCCCATGTGATTCTAGCGGTAATTTATATAGTTGTATTTTCGGCTCTTTTTGCCGGAGCCGTCTACTGGGAGTTGAACTGCCGCGCGCCGGACTTAGAGGCGATTTCTAAAAGCGATTCTTAAAATGAGAAAATTTAACAAGGCTGCGGTAGTTGGAGCGGGAGCGTGGGGAAGCGCGCTTTCGATAATTCTTTCCCGCAATGTAAAGGGCGTGTCGGTATGGGCGCGCGAAACAGAGGTTGTGGACTCTGTGAAAAATACCCGCATGAATTCGGTATTTCTTCCCGGAGTGGAGATCCCTGAAAGTGTCGAGTTTTCGTCCGACGGGACGAAGGTTCTGGAGGGTGCGGAGCTGATTGTATGGGTGGTTCCAATACACTTTCTGCAGGCGACAATAGAGAGCTTTTCCAGCTGCATAAGCGGCGGCGCGATACTCGTGAATGCCGGGAAAGGCATAGAGACTGGAACATGGAGAAGGCCGTCGGAAATTTTGGCCTCATGCGCTCCTCAGGCTTCGGCGGTTGGCTCCATGATGGGGCCTAACATTGCTTTCGAAGTCGCGCAGGGGAAGTACGCCGAAGCTGTTGTGGCACTCAATTCGCATGCGGCCGCCTTGGATGCGGCAGCGGCTTTTTGCACGGAAACTTTTCGCGTGAGGCCTTCCGATGATGTCGTCGGCGTCGAAATAGGAGCGGCCCTCAAAAACATTGTTGCGCTCGCGGCAGGATTTTGCGACGGCATGGGACTGGGTGCAAATACGAAAGCGATTGTAATGGCGCGCGGATTTCAGGAAATTTATCGGGCGGCTGCTTCACTGGGAGCGTGGAGCGATTCCTTCGTCAAGGAATCCGCCATTCTCGGGGACGTTTTGACGACATGCATGAGCCCCGATTCGCGCAACCGGACAACCGGCGAAAGGCTCGGGGCGGGAATGTCCGTTGCGGAGGCCTTGAAGCGCCTAAACGGAAGGGTTTGCGCGGGATTTGAAACCATACAGATTTGCAGAATGTTTGAAAAAATGCAGATAAAATTGCCGATTATGAGCGCATTGTGCGACCTCTCCGAAGGAAAGATCGACCGCCGGACTTGTCTCAAACACATGCTCAATCCATAGGAGCTGCGGATTGTTTTATCTGGCTTGGAATTTGCCGGGCGAGCTGTGTGGAATAATTTCTCTGGCGCCGGCAATGCAAATTCGGAGCGCAAGTCTCAATAAGATTATCGCATGCGGGGCGCGCGGATGCCTTCAAATTTTCCAGCGTGTTAAAATAAAAGTGTTAACGTATGCTCACTTCGTATGCCGAGCATTTCAAGGGGGCATTTTCCCAGGGACGGGCATACTTGAATTTTAAGCTGCTTGTTCCAGCAGCGACGGCCTTGAAATAAAATGCGGTATTTCCTCCGGCACCGCAAAGGTTTTCGCTTGCGGAACTTGGGCGGTATTCCGAACCCAGCAGTTTCAAGTTTGGATTTCCGGCATCTACAACAAACCATTGGTATCCCGTTGTCGGATTGCTTTCGAGGAGAACCTCGATTGTTTCTCCTAAGCGGCATGAAAGTTTTTCAGGATTTGCAGCCGGGGCAACTGGGGCCTCGGGAGAGGCGCAGGACGGGGTAAAAAGGCATAGAAAAGATATCGAAAGAATTTTGAATATGTCTGCCATATAGCGGAGGAGATTTTTCTTTATCGCAGTAAAAATCTGGTTTTATTCGAAAAAAAAGGGGGAAAATCGGAAGGCTGTAAGCCGAATTCTGTAGCCTTGCGGCCGGCATTCATTTATCTGCGCTTTCGCGCTCCCTTGCGGGATGCGACATACCCGAGACGTTATGGACGAGCAGCCCCGCCTCCTACATTGTCTTGCACCGAACTGGGTTTGCCTTGCCCGTCCCGGTTGCCCGAAACGGCGGTGGGCTCTTACCCCGCCTTTTCACCCTTGCGGCTTGCGCCGCGGTCTGTTTTCTGTGGCACTATCCATACGGACATCTTTACAAATGTCGTCCCGCCCTTTCGAACGGAGTTCCGCTCTGCGGTGTTCGGACTTTCCTCTCGCCGACAAGCGGCGAGCGAATGCCCGCCTCCCGATTTTCCTCTCCTTTACTTACATGGGGGGATTTTCTTTTCAAGAAAAATCGCCTTGTAATTTTTGCTGCTTCCACTTTAAGAATGCAGCATGCGAGTTTTCAAATCCGCTTCTTTGTTTCTTTTCATCTTAGCCGCGCTTGTGTTTGCAGGGTGTCTCGCAGGGTGTCTTGGAGCTAAAGGTTCCCGCACTTCGGGAGGGGCGTCGACGACATATTCCATCGAGAAGGGTTTGGGTATTATGGCCATTGACCGCTATCTTCAAAGCGGGGGCGGGAAGAACGAATAAACCCCGCCCGAAGCGGGATTTATTGGGGAAGGGCTTGCTTACTCATTGGGGGAGGCAATTTCCTTCGCGTTAAAAATTATTATCGCGCGAAGAAATCTTCAATAACTTTACACACGGCGTCTTGTTCGCCTGGAGTTATTGAGGAGTAAATCGGGAGCCTTAGCATGCTGGCCGCCGCAAATTCGGCGACGGGCAGGCGAGTGTCCGGACAGCCGAGCCGTTTTGCCATCGGGCAGCTATGCAGCGGAGCGTAATGGGAAAGCATGGCGATATCCTGGGATTTTGCGCAGTCTCGAAGGCTTTGCGCCTCCGAGGGGCTTTTGCAAATTATAAAGAATATGTGCGCGTTGCCCTTACAGTCGGGGGGAATTTTACCCCGCTTAAAAAATCCCTCCCTCTCAAGGGGCTCTAGCCTTTTATCATAGTATTCCCACGCCTTGATTCGGGAATCCGTCAACGATTTTGAGTTCTCAAGCTGCGCAGCCAGGAACGCTGAGATCAATTCTCCCGGAATGAAGCTGCTGCCGTAGTCAACCCATGTGTATTTGTCTATTTCGCCACGGATAAAGCGTATCCTGTTGGTGCCTTTTTCCCTTATGAAATTGGCTCTCTCGCAAAGCATTGGATCTTTGACAAGAAGCGCTCCGGCTTCTCCTCCTACTACGTTTTTTGTCCCGTGAAAACTAAGCGCCCCGATGTCGCCGAGAGTCCCGAGATGTTTCCCCTTGTAATATGAACAAAATCCCTGGGCTGCGTCTTCGACTACTTTTAGGCCGTATCTTTTTGCAATTGCAGTTATGGCGTCCATCTGGCACGACACCCCCGCGTAGTGCACAGGAACTATCAGTTTTGTGCGGGGAGTAATGAGGGATTCTATCTTTGTTTCGTCGATATTGAGTGTGTCGGGGCGTATGTCGCAAAAGACGGGCTTTGCTCCGCGGAGCACGAACGAGTTCACTGTCGATACAAAAGTGTATGTCGGAACTATAAATTCGTCTCCATCTTTCAAATCGCAAAGGATTGCAGCAATGTCGGTTGCCGACGTGCACGATGTGGTAAGCAGGGCTGATTCGCTCGAGGCAGTTTCGGCGATTATCGCTTCGCACATCTTCATGAATTTTCCGCCACCTTCAAGGCGGCCGATGCTTATAGCTTCCTTTATATATTCCAATTCGCGGCCGCAGAGGGTAATTTTGTTAAAATTTACTTTCATCTCTAAAAAAGTTAAAAATATTATTTCAGGCCCTTGTAGGCAGTCAAAGAAAATTCTTCAGCTTTTTAAGCCGCGCTCTTATTTTCATTAATCTTTCCTTTGGCTTGACAATGCCAAAATCTTCTATAACTTGTTCCAAACAGGGAGCGAACATAAACAGTATAGGAGACATTATGAAAAACGCGTTAGCCGACAAATTCTATGGTGCATGGTGGGGAATGTTTCTTGGCGACTCGATAGCAATGCCCTCCCATGGCTATTCCACGTCAAAGTTGTTAAATTTCGACTACGGGAAAATAGATTCTCTCCTGGCGCCGAAAGATCCCCATCCAGAGAGTATCCTTCAAGGGTTGCCGCAGCCGGATTTGCCAGAGAATTGCGACTACCTTGGCTCCAACAGGCGAAGATTGTGGCGCAAGGCGGGAACCCATCCGCATCACGGTCTCGAGGCCGGAGCGAATACTTTGCCGATGATTCTTGCTTTGCATCTTGGAGCGTCCATGGCGGAAAAGCGGAAGTTTGACCTTGACGCGTGGATGGAAAGATATTGCGTAGTGATGACCTCTCCAGGAGGGCACGACGACACATTTATACCGTCTATACACAGGCGTTATTTTGAAAACGTAGCCGCTTCAAAGGATCCCGAAAAGAACGGGTGCCCGGACGCCCACATGAGCGATATTGCAATATTTTTGCCTCTGATGTTCGGGAGTTATCGGGACCCGGCGCGCACGCAGATGACGCTTTACCGCGCGTTGAGGAAATTCACCATAGGAGAGGGCGCTTCTACAGGGGCTTTTTTCCTGTCCGAGATTCTCGCGTGGGTCATGCGCGGTTCGAGCATAGAAGACGCCATTTACAAGAATATGACTCCGGACAGGCACGGCAGCCTCGCATTTCCCTTCAGGCGCTGGATAAAAAACCGCGAGGACGAGACGGCCATAAGTTCAACCGGAAGGCTCGCGCCTATAGAAGAAGCGATACCTCTTAGCATATATTTTTCCCTAAAATATTCCAGCGACCTAGAGGCGGCGCTTTTTGCCAATGCGAATACGGGCGGAGAAACTACGGGGAGGGGAGCTGTTATTGGAGCGCTTGTGGGAGCCCAATGCGGATTTGAGGCGATGCCAAAGGAAAATTTGGCAAAGCTTAAATATTCAGGCGAGATACAGGCTGTTGGCGACATTGTGTTTTCGGCGTTAAACCACATGATTTAACTCCCATTCAGCACGCGGAGCTCTTTGCTCAACTGTCTAGTTTGCCCTCTTTGCGCGAGTATTTGCACGGGCAGAAAAAGCCTTGACCGACGGGCATTATAAAGACTATTCTCTTTTTATTATGGCAGACAAAAGCGAAAAGAACAAGTTTAACGCACCGGGCAAATTCTATGTGGATTCCCAGTGCATAGGTTGCGCCCTTTGCAATTCGACGGCGGAGGCCTATTTTTCTATGAGTGACGAGGGTTGCGCGTATGTTAGCACGCAGCCTTCCGACGACGCTGGGAAAGCGCTTTGCACGGAGGCTATGGAATCATGCCCCGTCCAGGCGATAGGCGACGACGGAGAGTAAATTTTTTCCATTTTATTAGGACAAGGGGGCTTCGAAAACCGGAGTCCCTTTTTCATTTCATGCAATCTCTTTGGCGGGATATATTTTCAGAGTGTTTTCCGCTAAAGTATAAATACCAAAAGCTTCAATGGGAAGCAGATCTTTATTTTCTAAAGTTCAGGCGTGGATTTGGAAAAATCTGAATTGCTGCGTAAAAGTTGCGGCGATATTTGAAGAAAAGCTCAGGTTTTAGTTTGATGCCGATAGATGCCAAATGGCGGATTAATGCAAAAATCCGCTAAAAGTTTCCAATTTCTCGGAATAGACCTTTGCAGCTTCAGGGCGGGGACTTTTTAGATGAATTAAAGGACAGAACTTTGCGGCAAGCGAGTCGATAGGAAAATCGCAAGATGCCGCTCTTATAGCGGCTCCAAGGGCGGCGGAATTTTGCGAAGCCTTTAAGCCGTAGATTTCCGAGTTAAAAACGTCGGCAAATGTTTGGGCAATTCCCTGGCTTTTCGATGCTCCTCCGGTTAGGATTATTTTTTTCGGCGTTTCACCGAACCTTCGAGCCTGCAGATAAATATTGAAAGCTTGCCCCTCTATAAAAGTCCTGATTTGAGTTTCTTTCGAGTCTTTTGGGCTCAATCCCACATAGCGGGGGCCGTTTGAGGATATCTTCGGCGAAATTTCATCTATGAAAAACGGCAATATAAACTTTCCGTCGCATAATGGAGCATAATTTTCGAAAGCGGTTTCGTCAAAGAACTTCCAATCGACATTCATAAGCTGCCTAAATTTGTCGCGGGCAAGTGAACCGTTGCGGAAGCAGGCTAGTCCCATGTATGCGCCGGCAGGATTGCGGAAAATGTGGGCGTTTTCGATGGGGGAGAAATTTTTAATTGAGCAAAAATATGTGTCGCTCGTCCCGAGGCTAATGGCGGCTGTGTTTTCTGCGGAGGCTCCGAGCCCCACCAGGCTCGAAGGATTGTCTCCAGTAAATATTACAACTTTTGCATTACCATTAAAACCGTATTTTTTGCTGAAGTATTCCCCAACATTTCCCACGACCGTATTCGGAGAGGCGAGCGACGGAAGTTTTTTATCTAATTCTTGCGCGCATGCAGAAAGCATTTTCTGATCCCAGGAACAATCCTTTATGTTCATCAAGTTCATTCCCGCTCCATCGCAAAAATCTATAGGGGAATCCGAAGCGCTGAAGATTGAGCAGAGAAACGACGAATTTAAATGTATTCTTCTGGTGCCATCGTAAATACGAGGTTCGCGCTTGGAGATTTTTCTTATTTGAGCACCTGAAAAACGCTCCGTCATTACGGACCCCGTTCTTTGCATCACTTCTGGGTCCCCCCCGGCGAATTTCGCCATTTCCATGCATTCCGCCGCCGTTGAGGCGTCCATCCACACGGGAGATTTTTCCCTGCTCAGATAAGGTTTGATGTTGTTGGCAAGGCTCTTTGAAGGTGAGAGGGACGAGAAGGCTTTGCTTGAATTCAGCCATACGCTCGCATGTTGCTGTCCCGATCCGCTTATGGCGGATATTTCATTTATATTTATTTTTTCCGCAATCTTTTGGAGGAGCATATCGAGAGCATCCAGCCACATTAAGGGATACGAGTAAATTTCGAGAGGATTTTCGGGCGAGGAACATACTCCTGCCTTTGTCCCATAGGAGGGAAGGTCTCTTTCAAAGTTTATGTTTTCGCTCGCCAATACGGCGGAATTTTCGCAATCTATGACTATGCCGCTCATGGATTGGGTACTGGCGTCTATACCTAAATAAACCGGTTTCATGAATTTTATTATGTGTATGCGCTTTTGAAAAAAACTGGCAAGATTTTCTTTTACCGCGCCAGGCAATATAAAACTGGAAAAGCGCCTTGAGGATTTAAAGGATTCTGCGTAGTTCTTAAAAAAAAAGGAACTTCGCGCATTGCGAAGTTCCCTTAAAAAATTTATAAATGGAGGCAGGCAGCTTAATCCGCCAAAACGGAAACTTTTCCGTGCGCTCCGTCCCACTTAACTTTTCCGTCTTTGAGGGCGAAGAGTGTATAATCCTTGCCCACTCCGACGTTTTCTCCGGCATGGAATTTCGTGCCGCATTGGCGCACGATAATGCCTCCGGCGAGAATCGATTCCCCGCCGAATTTTTTTACTCCGCGGCGCTTTGCTTTTGAATCGCGTCCGTTCTTTGCGGAACTTTGACCTTTTTTATGTGCCATCGTGAAACCTTTCTTATTATGCCTTAATGGAATCTATCTTGAGCACCGAGAGCTCTTGGCGATGCCCTTGTTTGCGCTGATAGCCCTTTCTGCGCTTTTTCTTTATTATCACAACTTTTTTGCCGCGCTTGTTTTCGAGAATTTTAGCCGAAACGCTAGCACCGTCGACATGCGGAGTGCCGAACTTTGAATTCTCGCCGTCTCCGAGCATTAGAACGTCTTTGATTTCGACCGTATCGCCCTCTTTCGAGCCTGCGAAGCGGTTGACAATCACAATATCGCCTTCGCTTACAGTCAACTGTTTCCCTTGTATCTTAATTGTAGCTTTCATAAAAGTATCTAAAAGCGGGCAACTAAATAGCAATTTTGCCGCCGCGCAAGATTTTTTTTAGATTATTGTATTTTGATGAAAACAACTTTTATCTTCCATTCTCCGCTGAAAGGCAAGATTAAACGCAAACTTTCTCGTATTTTAGAATGTATTTTCTTATTCAGCCAGTTTTGGGAATTGCGCGGAGGGAGAAATGCTTTTGATTAGAAATATGTCTAAAAATCGCGGAAAGGCAAATTTGGAATGCAGCCCCGCTGTTTTGCGCATCTAAAATAAATTTTTTATGCTAAATAGAATATAGGCGCATGCGATTATGGATTTCTGTGTTTGGGAGACATCCTTATGACGCTTAAGATGGTACCGTCGGAAGAGAGTTCGGCGGTGGCGGCTATTGAGACTTCATAGTCTTCGTCCGGATAATGGTAGGCGGAGGGGCACGGCTGCCGGTCCGCCAATAGGGCATTATTGGCTTGTTTTGGGGGAATTATTGCGAAAATAAAAAGAGTGAAGCTGAGCAGCATCAGGACGGCTACGGCAGCCCATTCGGCTATAATGCGGTTCTTTGTTGCAGCACGGCGGGCTTTTAGAGGGGAAAAATCTACGCCGTCAAGCTTTCCAAAATGGGCTTCTTTGCCGTACATCGCACAGGTTGCAGCATGCACGCGGCAGGCCCGAAAAAACATGCCGGCCATTTGCGGATTTTCCCTGACGCAAAGAGAGAGAAGTGAGAGCTCGTCTTCGGACGCCTCGCCGTCGAGATAGAGCGAAACGAGCTCCTCAAACCTCTCTTTGGAAATCTTCATTTTTCGCCAGTTGCTTGTTCGGCGTTATTTGCGCATTTTTTCAAGTGTTTCCCGCAGGAATTCCCTCGCTCGCGAGAGTCTGCTTTTTACGGTTCCAACGCTTATGTTCATGCGCTTGGCGATTTCCTCGTAGCTCAAGTCGTCCTCGTTGCGAAGCTTTAAAACTTCGCCGTATTTCGGGGGCAGGGAGGCTATTGCCCTGGGCAATAGCTCCATAAGCTCCACATTAACCGCCTCCTGGGCAGGGGTGCGATCTTCCGATGGGAGAACGTCGGCTATTGTCATTTCAGCGTCTTCGGACAATGGCGTGTCGAGAGACACGGAGGAACCGCGCTTGCGCCTCCACCAGTACCAGTGCTTGTTGTGGGCAAGGTTCGTGGCTATGTGATAAAGCCAGGTGGAGAGGGAGCATTCTCCGCGGAAATTTCCTATGCTTTTGCGCGCCCTGATAAAGGTGTCCTGGGCCACTTCTTCGGCATCCTCCCTATTGTTGAGAAGTCCGTTTGCCCTGTTGTACACCTTGTCCCAATGCGTATTTACAAACTCACCGAACGCGGCGTTGTCGCCGCATTTCAGGCGTTCTAAAAGCTCTGCGTTTTCCACATTCATTTGGACATCCTTTCTTCAAAAATGTTTTAGATTTTTTACAAGTTTTTTATTTTCATGCGCAAGGGTAGCTGCAAAACTTCAATCGCCGGTGGGCGCTCTTCCGCCATTTGGCTCGTTTTTGTTTCGGATTGCATCCTTGCGTTGCTTCTTTGCTCCAATAGGTAGAAGCGGGAATGACATTTGCTTCTTTAACGAGATATTTTAGAGTTCAAACGCATATTTGCGTTTGGAAGTTTTTCACGCTCTTTCCATATGCCATGCAAGCATCATGCTGAAAGAGGCCATCCCCGCGAAAATATCCGCAAGTACTATTGCTTATCGCACATTTTTCAAAATACTTTAAAAAAAGTTTGCAGAAAATTCTGGCGGGGCAAAAATGGAAGGAAAGGTTTTTATGTTTGGTTTTGCTAAAAAGAAAAAAAGCGGTTTTTTGGCTCTCGTGGATTGTTCCGATGCATCTGTGCAGGTTGAAAAGGCTTTTCCATGCACCGTCGGCGGAGGGAAAAATTCCGCTCTCAGGATAGAGGGAGTGCCGGATTTATTTTCCGTTTCCGAAAATTCTTCCGGGAGGAGAGAGATTTCAACGCTCGATGTATCTAGCGTTTCGGTGAGGGTTAACGGAATGGAGCTTGCTTCTCCGACAGATATAGATTCAGTGGCGACCCTGCAAGTTGGCGAAAGGCTATTCTATCTCATTTCGGATCCAGAAACTCTCGAAAGAGCCAAGCGCATGGACGTTTCAAAGTGGCTCGTTTTTTACGCCGAGAGCGGCAGGATAGAGGATGAAGTTCCCTTTGCACGGATACGTTCGTCGGTGACTGGCCGGGGATTGAGCGGAGTGGGGATAGCGATATGCCCATCGAATTTTGAAATAGGCTTCATGTTTACCGCCGTATTTGGAGGCGCAGACGATAAAAATGGCGCATTGCAGACTGTCCCCATGCTTTCCGAATCCGCCGAGGCAGTTACTTGCCCGATGTGTTGGCTCAAGTTTGACCTCGGGGACGCGATGAGCATAGCGGTCCACGAGAGTTTGCGCGGCGACCCTCTGCTTGGACCCGACGAAATGATGCGCTTTCTCCCCACCGTTTTCAACGACGACGGTGTTCCGCTCGATGCCGCGGGAATGCCGTGCCCGGACATCGCTTGCCCGCATTGCCGCAAAAAGCTCCCTCCGAACTGTCTCGACATGCCACAAAAGATATTTTCGATAGTGGGCGCACCGAGTTCCGGGAAATCCTATTACTTAAGCGTCTTGATAAAGCGGCTTCAAGAGCGTTTGTACGGGGATTTTTCAGTAGTTTTTAAAGATTTGGATCCCACGGGGAACATGCTTCTGACGCAGATGAAAAACAAGCTCTTTTCCGCGCGGCGCCCGGAGGAGGCGATATTGGCTAAAACCGCGCTCGAGGGCGCCATGTACGAGCGCTATCCCCGCCACGGCAAGATGGTGGCATTGCCCAAGCCGATGACCTATTCCATTTCAAAAGGCGAAAAGACGCTCGCTTCGCTCGTATTTTACGACAATGCCGGCGAGCATTTTGAGCCAGGTTTAGACATAGAAGAATCTCCGGGGGCAATGCATGTGGCGAGTTCCTCGGCGATATTTTTTCTTTTCGATCCCGCCTCCAACAGAAATTTCAAAATTGCCCTCGGAGATTATCCCGACCCGCAGTTGACCATTGAGGGGCGCCTCGACCAGCAGGACACGATACTTTCCGAAATGGAAGTCCGCATAAAGAGGATTCTTTCAATAGAGCCGTCGCGCCGGATAAAGACGCCGATAGCGGTTTTGCTTGGCAAATGCGACATGTGGATGCATTTGCTTTCCAAACCTCTCGAACCCGTTATATCCGGAGGAATTCTCGATTTGGGGGCTGTGGATAGAAACAGCGAAATATTGCGGGATTTCATGATGTCTATAGATTCGAGCGTGCCGATATCTGCCATGTCAATATCTGACAATGTCAGGTTTTTCGCAGTCAGCGCGCTCGGTCATTCCCCGCAGGTGATTCGCGAGGGCGAGTTTGCAGGCAAGATAGCTCCCATTCCCGAAAAGCTCAATCCTATCGACGTGGAAATTCCTACGATATGGACTCTTTCATTATCCACCGACATCATTCCCACGAGGGGAAGCTGAGTTTTAAATGGCCTACCAATTGATATACACGAGTTGGCCGACTTCTCTTGTGCGCGGCAGGAGCGGATTCTCCACTGTGGCCAGAAGCGCAGGAATGGCGGAGAGGTTCGGTGCGGTTGTCGAGAGGTGCTGCGTTTACGATTCGTCCGTCCCTTTGGTATGGGCGCATTCAAAAATAGAGTATGGGGGGGTCGTTTGGCATGTGCTGAGCAGAATTTGCGATGCGGGTGTTGATTATACAAACCGCAACAATTATTTGGCGCACCATTTGGCGATTTCGGAAGAGGAGGTGGCGACCTTAAATCTCAATCCGGTCGACGTCATTCTGGGCTGGAAAGGTTGGGTGTCGAAATGGAACGAAGATCCAAGGCTCCTTGACGATGTTTCCGATCTTTCTTCCATCGTTCCTGAGATCAGCCTTCCGGCAAAGACTTGGGAGGGCGTTTTTGGAGATGCCGCTTGCGCGGCGCTTCTCGAACCGAATTCGCCGGTTTCCGTAAATGCGGATGCGGATTCTGCCGGAATCCTTCTGCGCCTGTTTGGCGAAAGCGCGGCCTTGTCAATAAAACGTTCCGACATGTGGATTCCAACCTTCACTACGCGTTTCGCTTTTGGAGACAATCCGGCGAATTTTATTTGGAAGGGCGTCAATTCCGGGGCCCCCATTAGCCTGTGCCCCCCAAAATGTCCATCTCCGCCGCCGGGGAGGCGATCGGAGTACGCTCGCACCGGAGCTATGACCAATCTTGAGAAGTACAACTTGAAAGTAGGAACTCCAAAGAAGCATAAGCCTGATTTTAAAGTTGTAAAAGTGGAGGCGAAACCCTTTCCCTCCGGAATTGTCATAGGTTTGGGAGCGCTTGTCGCAATAGTGGCTGTGGCGGCTATTTTTTTGATATTTTATTCTTGGGGCAGTGAAAGGGATTTCGGAGCGGGGCGCGAGGGAATGCAAAAACTTTCGGAAATGGAAGATGTTGTGCTCACCACTCCGAGCGTCCATTCTCAGGTTGATTCGGCAAGTTTAGAAGGCGTTAGCGGAAAAAAATCCGGGCTTTCCAACCGGCGCGCAAATAGCCCGGAGGGTTCAGAAACAGTCTACGAACTCGTTGAAAGAGCGAGGGAATGCGTGGCAGGCAACAAATTTGCAAAGGCCATTGAAACGCTTGAAAATTCTTCTTATAGCGGAGATGAAAAGTTGCGGGAAAGCTTGCTTGCAGATATAGCCCACAGGATTGATTATCTGCTCAGATACGCAGACAACGTTTTGACCCTGAGCGCTCCGGGGGCCGAAGATTTAACTCGCGCTATTTCCTATATTTCGGCCGCGCGCGCAGGATTGGAAACAGATCCCTCCTTGAGGACTGCCGGCCGCATGGAAAAGTTAAAATATTTAAACGAAAAAGCAAAAGACAAATGACGCCACAACTGTTGACAGTAAAAATACAAGCTTTGCTCGGGGGCCGCCTCGAACTTTCGGACGTGCAGAAGCGCTCTCTGGCTTTGGAATATTATAGGCAGTGCGGGGAAGCGGAAGCGCACATTGAGCATTGCGTATCGCTTATAAAGACCGGAAGGGAATATCCAGCCATACAAGTTGCGGAGGCGTCGGATTTGCTCGAAACTGTAAACGCTCTGATGTTTCCCGAGCACGGTGTATGGCGCCAGATGTGCCTCAAGGAGGGGCTTCCGGTGCCGCAGCCTTTTGACGACGAACAGATACTCCTAATATCGTCTCTCTATTCCAAAGGCATAACACAGGCTCATCCGCTGTATCGCGATTACAGGCGCGCCATGCGCAAGAGGGATTGGCCTGGGGCGCTTTCAATTATAAGGACGATTGCAAAAATCAACAGCTATGACGCTGAAGCGGCAAGGGAGTTTGGAAGGCTCCGCAAGCGCGTGACCGACGGCGTCCTCGAAGAAATAGACGCGGCGATGAAGCGCGGGGACGCTTCGAAAGTTAGCGCCCTTTGCGAGTCGATAGAAGCCGACGCCGAGCTTTTTTCCGACAATCCCGTATGGCGCAGCGCTCTCGAAATGAAATGCGCCGAAGACAAGAGAATCGGGGCTTTGGAGTGCCGGAAAATACTCTCCGAGTTGGCTGCGGCAGACCCGGTGAAAGATTGGGAGCGCGTCGCCGAATTGGTGACCCGGTTTAATTTTGCGCGGGGAGATTTGGAATTTTCCAAGGAGGATTTGGAGCTTCTTGAAAGCCGTTCCAGAGAGGCGTCAAAATATCAGGACGAGTCCATCGCCTCCGAGCGCGGGGCGCGCTTTGGAAACCTCATATCATTGGAGCTCGAGAAAAATGTAAAAGACGCGGGGCAGTCTCTGAAAACATTGGCGTCTCTCGTTCGCGATGGCGGTTCTTGCGTGGATCCGGAGATACTGTCGCGGGCGAAGGCAAAGATGTCATCCTTGCGCCGCGCAGTGTTTTTCAGGGGTTTTGCGCGCTTCTCCATGCGGCTTTGCGCCTTGGCTTTGGCCGTGTTTTTCATTTGGGCGGCTGCCGATAAAATGGCTTCCGAAAACCGCAGGAATGGAGCGCTTTCCGAACTCGACGACATCGCCCTCATTGACGATTATTCAGAATTTGAAAAGCGCATGGAAGAGTTTTCCCTAAAATACGCCGATCTCCTTGGCGACACTTCTTTAAAGTCGAAGATATCGGCTTTGAAGGGTGATATGGACGTTCTCAAGAGCGACACCGACAGGTTGTTTCGCGGCGTCTTGGCAATAGAGAAGACAGACTTGAAAACCGCCGGGTCGAAATTCTTTGACGAAGCCAGAAACGATCTCGAAAGGGCATATTCGGAAATGGCGTCTCTTTCGAGGCGTTCGCAGATATCTCTCAAGGAAAAAATCGACCTTCAGACAAAGCGCCTTAATTCGGAAATAGATAGGCGCAAAATGGAGAACGCATCAAAAGTTCGCGTTCTGCTCGACAAATACGAGGCGGCACTCGGCAAATATTTGGCCCTTTCTGGCGACAGGTCTGAAATAGACCGCGAGTGCGATGCAGTTCTAAAAGATTTGCGCCCGCTGATGGAGGACACCAGTCGGATATTTAAGGCGCACCAGATAGATTTGGACAGATATGGAGACCTGTCCGCGCGCATCGCCGACGCCCGGGCGAAATTTGCCAAATTCGACTCTTTGCGGGACGCTCTTTTGTCCGCGCGCACATCGGACGAATATCTCGCCGCGCTCGACATGGTTTCGATAAGCGGCGAAGTTCCTCCCGAATTCTCCAAGAAGGT
Source organism: uncultured Verrucomicrobiota bacterium (assembly GCA_949298545.1). Lineage (GTDB taxonomy): Bacteria > Verrucomicrobiota > Verrucomicrobiia > Opitutales > Intestinicryptomonadaceae > Merdousia. The sequence goes on from CASFWX010000044.1 coordinate 23,894, forward strand.
ATCCCGTATAGTCCCCCAAAAAGACGCTATAAAAGCGGGAAATCTCACAGATTTCATCGATATGCGATATGTCGGCGAGCCTCTTCCGAAAACTTTTACGAAGTGCGCTTTTCCAGAAAATAAAATTTTTGTGGACGTTTGGAAATACTCCCACCCCAAGCGCGGCGATATTTATACAATAGGCGAAATACGTCAAACTTCGCAAAAATGGCGCGGGGGAGGCGAAACCGTACAGTATGCCGAGGAGATAAATCTCGGAGGGCGCGCTACGACAATGGTCTACAGGCTGACCGAGATAGCCGGAAAGCCGCAGCGCGGGGAGCTGCTTTCAAACGGGGCCCTTTCCGCCGAATCGGCGCTCGGGCGCTCCGTAAAGTCGATTATGGAGAAAGAGCCGGCTCTGGCAGCGATAAAAGTATTGAGGGACGCGGAGGCCAACGCGGTATACAAGGCGTATCTTGAAAACATGATTTTTTCCGAATTGTCGAAGAATCCGGTCGAGAGCGGTTTGGCCTTTTCGGACTCGGCGCGCCGCCGCGCGGCAAAGGTTCGCGAGTGCGCGGCTGCGCTTTTCGATTACTCGTGGATTTTTGAAAACCCCTCAAAGATGAAATATTTGGCTGAAACTCTATATTCGTCAGGATCTCCCGACTATTTTTCGGAGGCAGCCATAGGTTTGGAGACCGTAAAGATCGCGCAAAAAAATCCTTTGCGGTTTGTGGGCGTCTGCGATGAAAAGGGAGTTCCGCGCATCTTTGAAAATGGCGGAGGCGGAGCGCAGTGGGGCGTCGATTCGTCGAGCGGGCTTTTCAAGCGAATAGGTCCGGATTCGTCTTTCTTGCCGCTTTCCCCGATATTTGAGGAGAGCATGTCGAAAGAAGACATAATAAAGTCCGCAAGCAAATGAATTCCGGTGAAAAAAATCTTTTTCTTCGCTGGAAGGGCGCTGTCAGCGGGCCTTTCACGCGCTCTGAAATCTCCTCCATGCTGGATAGGGGCAGGGCGGGGATCTTTTATGAGATACGGGAAGATAAGGGGCAATGGATATTGCTCAAGGATTTCGACGGGGCGTATTTTTTTAAATCCGGTAAAATTTCCGATATGGATTTTCAGCCTGAGGATTCAAACATAGATCTATCCCGTGGGGATCAAATCCTGGAATCGGACCAGCCTCGGGCTGCCTTCGACAGCTCGGCTGAAAACAGCCTTAGCCATTCGGGTCCTGTATCCTATCCAGACCGATGCGGCCTTTCGGGCGAAGCGGAATTGGACAAAAGCGAAATGGCTTCGATCGGCGAAAGCGGAGGGGAATTGAACGTTCCCGCATCTGAGGCCGAAGTTTCATCTACGAAGACGGAGGGCGTTTCGGAATTTGGGTTTTCGCGGGAAAGGCAGGGTAGAGCCAATAGTGCGAGTGAGCTTTGGCAATATTTTGTCTACGGATTGTGCGGGGCATCGTTTCTCTCTTTTTGGATTTATATGGCATGTCTGGTTTTTGCGGCCATTTCATACAGGGAGGGGAATCCTGCTTCGGCTTTGCGCGTAGCTTTATTTTCAAGCCTTTCGGCTGTTGCCGGATTCATGTTTTTTCATATTTTTCTGCCCGCGGTCGCGTCTTGAGCGAGGGAAAATTATTGCCCTGGCTGGATATTTTACAGTTGCGCGTTAGGCCGGAATATTGTTTTATCCTGCTTGTGGATGAAAAAAGAAAAATACTTTTTGTCGTAAACAAGACAAAGGGCGGTGCCCTTGAAATAGCCTCAAGGCTCTCCAATTTGGCCGCTTCCAACGGCATGATTTCTGAATTGTGCCTTGACTTTCCCGCGCCCGAATCGGCATTTGAGGGTAAAGATGTCTGCTGCGTTGTCGGCGGAGACGGAACCATACTTTCATGCGCGCCGATGATAGCGAAATATTCGCTGTCGGTGTTCGGCATAAACATGGGGAAATTGGGATTCTTGGCAACCTATACGGACGACATAAGCGACGAATCCTTCTTGTCGCTATGCCGCGGCGAAGGCAGGGTATTGGAGCGGGCCATGCTCGAGGTCCGATGCGGAAAGACTCGCCACTTGGCGCTGAACGATTTTGTCCTCAAGGATTCGCGCGTGGGCGGAATTTCCAACTTTAAAATTTTTGCCGATAAGGAGTTTATAGCCGATTATGTCGGCGACGGGCTGATATTTGCCACACCGACGGGTGCTACCGCCTATAATCTCTCCGCCGGCGGCCCTATAATCCACCCGAAAGCGAGGGCTTTTGTAATGACCCCGATATGCCCGCATACGCTATCCAACAGGAGCCTTGTCTACGACTATGGAGCCTTGATTAGAATCGTTTGCACAGGGGGAGAGAGCGCTCTTTTGGCCGACGGACGCAATATTTCCACAATACGCAAGGGCTCTGAAATAGAGCTGGACATGCCTCCCGTTTCAATAAAATTTGCAAGGCTGCGCGGACATTCGCATTTTAGCATACTTAGGAACAAATTAGGCTGGGCTGAAGATCCGCGAAGCCATGCCTAAGCTTTTGCTCCAAGGAATTAATAATATGCCGAACCCCGAAACAGTCCAAGTTGAAAAGCTCGATATTCGCGTCTGCCCGGTAAGTCGCGACATTTTTCGCGCTGGGGTATGTGCGCGCATATTTGCCGGAGCTTCGCTCGGAGTAAACATTCTTTCATTTTGCCTTTCAAATTCCTTTTTTACGGGAATCTTTTGTGAGGAAGCTTCGTCGGCGGATTTTTTTTGCGCGTTTTACAGCGCGAATGGAGTTTCGACATTATTTGACGCGCTTATATTTTTTCCGCTCATTTTAGGATTTAACGCGTGGGGTTTTCTGCGTTTTAAAGCGTTTGCGAGCGCGGGGGCGTTTCTATATGTGTCCTATTCTCTTGGCGAGGCAGATTGGATTCAATTTGCCGCATGGATCGCGCTGGGGCTCCTGTCTGTAAGGCTTCCTTTTAGGGCCGTGCTAATATTGGGAATTATCTCGCTGGCTTTGGCGATACTTTGGAATTTAGGATATTGACCGCTTATGAATGATTTAAAACATACAAATAAAAGCTCCCTAATTAGGCGCAGTAAAATATTTTTTGAACGGGAAATTTGGGAGATGTCGCTGTCGGGAATGAGTGCTTGGAAGACATTTTTCGTATCCGCTATAAAAGTCGTGGTGACGACTCTCAGCGGAATTGTCAACAAGCGCATTCTCGTGCAGGCTTCTTCCCTGTCTTATGCAACCCTATTGGCGATAGGGCCGATATTGGCCATAACCATCCTCTTCTCGGGAATATTTTTTAAGGACAAGGGCGAGGGATTTATATACGGAAAAATTATAGACGCCGCAACTTTCGTCATTCCCGCGTTCAACGAAATGGCGCCCCAAGACGCAATGACGGAGGGCGAAAAGGGGAGGCGTTTGAATCCGCGAGTGTTCGAATTTATAAACAATATTTCCAAGGGCAGTTCGTCTGCGGGGACTCTCGGCGTGGCTACAATGATTCTCACTTGCCTGCTGCTCTGCATAAATATGGAGTCCGCTTTAAACTATATGTGGGAAGTCCGCAAGGGGCGCAAGTGGATTGACAGGATTGTTTTTTACTTCGCGATGATTTTTTTCGGAGCGGTAGGCACGATTTTCTGCACGACTTTTTTGGCGACTTCCAGATTGTACGGGTTCCTGAAAGACATACCGGTTTTGTCCAATTATCTGACGGATTACGTTTCTTGGATAGCATTTATTATAGGTTTCTCGCTTTTGATCGTCATGTTGGCCTGCTTTTATAAGTTTTTCCCCTGTGCGCGGGTCCGATGGAGGCCGGCTTTTATCGGGGCTGTCGTGGTGTCGCTGCTGCTAATCCTCAACAATAAAATGTCCTTCCTTTACATAAGCTACATTGTCAAACAGCAGAACTTTTACGGCTATTTGGCAATAGTGGCAGTGGCGATGTTCAGCCTTTATGTATTTTGGGTAATGATTCTTTCGGGCGGCATGATCGCTTATGCAGTTCAGTATGTCGATGTGCTTTCCGACGAGGACGCCTGGCGCAAAATGGGATACCGCGCAAAAGGCATGGCGGCTCTGGCGGTCTTTTCGCGCGTTTGCGCCTCTTTCGGGAAATCGGCGCTTTCCAATCCGGACGCGCCAACGCTTGAAACTTTGAGCTCGGCATTGCATCTGCCGCGCAAAGTGGTCAGCGAATGCGCGGATTGGCTCGTCTCAAAAAATCTCGTCTGCCGCGCCGAAGTATTAAACTCTTCGGAATTTTGTTTTAAGCCGGCTGTTTCGCCCGAAAAAGTGACCTTATCGCTCTTTTTTGAAAGCATGAGTTCCCAAAAGGGCGACGATTTGATCATGGATTTGCTCGCGCGTTCGGATCCCGCCGCGGCGTGCGCAGAGGCGGCTTTGGCGGAATTTTCCAAAACTGATTTGATGAAGAAGAACCTGGCGGAAATACTAAGCTGATGGACATTTTTAATTTTAGAAACGAATACCTCAAGTCGGGTCTCGATGAAAAAGACTTGAATCCCAATCCCTTTGAGCAGTTCGCCAAATGGTTTAAGGACGCCTGCGACTGCAACTTGAAGGAACCCAACGCAATGGCGGTGTCGACCGTCTCTCCGGCGGGGGCTCCGACAAGCAGAGTTGTGCTCTTGAAATCGTGGGACGAGAGGGGGTTCGTCTTTTTTACAAACTACTCCAGCGCGAAGGCGCGGGATATCGCATCAAACAACAATGTAAGCGCGCTTTTCATATGGCTCGACCTCGAGAGGCAGCTGCGCATAAACGGAAAAGCCGAAAAGGTTTCCACCGCTGAATCGCTGAGATACTTTTTAAGCAGGCCTTTCGGAAGCCGCCTGGGGGCGTGGGTGTCTCACCAGAGCAGCATAATAACGTCCCGATCGCTTCTCGAAATGCAGTTCGACAAGATGAAGCGCAAGTTTGCCGACGGCAAAGTCCCCTTGCCAGATTTTTGGGGGGGATTCCGCATAGTGCCGAGTTATTTTGAATTTTGGCAAGGCAGGGAAAACCGGCTTCACGACAGATTTGCATATTCTTCGGAAATATCCAATGACGGAGAAAAAGTCTGGAAAATAAACCGCCTCGCCCCATAATGCTATTTTTGACATGCAAAAGAAAGAACACTCACTCAGGCCCAAACGCATAACGATAAAAGACATAGCCAAATATTGCGATTTGTCGATAGGCGCCGTTTCAAGCGTCCTTCAAAATAAACAGGTCGAAAGGCGCCTCCCGCGAAGTACGGTTAAAAAAGTTTCAAATGCGGTCCGCAAGCTTGGTTACATACCTGATCTTGGCGCGCGCAGGCTCAGGATTTCAAATTACGGCAAGACTCCCATTGTCATGGCTCTCTTGAGCTCCTACGAGGCTCCGCTTAACGCCATCACGACTTTTCTATTTCAGATGAGGAATGTCATAGATTCCACTCCCGCCATCTCCGAGCGCTTCGACGTTTCAATATCAATGGAGATGTTTCGGGCTGGACATTTGAGGGAGAAAAAATCTGTGCTCGCCGGAAATTCTTTCAACGCGGCGATTATAGCAAACACGACAAAGGAGGACGACGAATTTCTCAGTTCGGCTTTTCTCCCTTATCCCAACGTTTTGGCTGGCCGCAGAATAGACGGTTATTACGGCGTAGTCGATCCTCCAAGCCACGGTTCTGAAGTGGCAGCGCTTTTTAAGAAGGCGGGAAAAAAACGTTTGGCGGTAATTTACGGAACCCCCATGACTCAACTCACCAGAAACCGCGTGGAAGGTTTCGTCAATGCCATGAACGGCGACGTCATCAGGGTTGAATCCCCGGCGCTGAACGAGTTGTCGGGTTACGAGACCGTGCGCAATTACCTTGCGAAAGGTGTTCGCTTCGACGGTTTGTTTTGCGTGACCGACTCTTTTGCAATGGGCGCATACAGGGCAATAAAAGGGTTCGGCTTGAGAATACCGCAGGACGTCGGGGTAATTGGAATAGGCGATTACTCTTATGCCGATTATTTCGATCCTCCCCTGACCACAGTGGGCGTAATAAATTCAGAATTCGCATATCAAGGCAGCATGCTCTTGATAAAGCAGATTACGGGCGAATTAAAAGATCCGGAAATCATAGAGCTTAAAGTAAACACAATCGAGCGGGCCTCGCTTTAGTCTGGATTATATTTTTTTCGGGTTTCAAAATTTGGCAAAGGCGTTCTTGCGCAGAAATCCGCAAAAATGCGCATATTATAAAACAGCTCGCCTTAAACAGACGGGCATTTTCGGCGTTAGATAAAATATTTTATCTAAAGGCTTGACTCGCTTGGAAAATAAATAAAATGTTTTGCCTAAAGAGGGGTTTAATAGGGCAAATTTTTGTCGCTTTAATTTCCATCCCCAAAATATGCCAGAACAACTTGAAGATAAAAACCGCATGAAGATACTATGCTTTGGAGAAGTGATGCTCAGGCTGTCAGCGCCCAGGCACCAACTTTTATTGCAATCCGTTCCCGGAGAGCTTTGCGCCACATTTGGAGGGGCGGAAGCCAATGTTGCATGGGGAATATCAAGGCTCGGAGGAGAGTCGTCGTTTGTCACGGCTTTGCCGGACAACCCAATGGCACGCGCCTGCATAAATCAACTCCGCGGAATAGGAGTGGACGTTTCGGGAGTGATATTCGGAGCGGGGCGCATGGGGACTTATTACGTCGAAGCGGGGGCAAACCAGCTTTCGAGCAAAGTGTATTACGACAGGGAATACTCGCTCGTTTCACAGACGCCTTTCGAGGCATACGATTTTGATGGAGCTCTCAGAGGCGTCTCGCGCGTCCATCTCAGCGGGATTACACCCGCTATTTCCGAGACGGCGGCTTCAGCGTGCATAAAACTTGCAGGTTTGGCGCGTTCAAAAGGCGTGGCGGTTTCGTGCGACCTGAATTTTAGGGGCAAACTTTGGAAATGGCGAACCGGAGTTGCGGCGCGAGATCTGGCGAGGGAAATTATGCCCGATATACTCTGCAATACAGACTTGGTAATAGGAAACGAAGAGGACGCTTTTGACGTATTAGGCATAAAATCCGGAGAAAGCGACGTTGACAGCGGCAGACTTGATATTTCCGGATACAAATGCACGGCGCGGAAAATATCGGAGAAATTTCCCAGTGTGAAGAAAGTTGCGTTCACCCTGCGCGAGAGCGTTTCAGCCACGCACAATAATTGGGGGGCGATGATATACAGCGCATCTGGCGATTTTATCGCGCTGGCGCCGCTGGGCGGAGGCGGCGATTATATGCCATATAAAATAAAAAATATAATTGACAGGGTCGGCGGCGGAGATTCCTTCGCGGCGGGTCTCATATACGGCCTCGACAGCGGAGAGTTTGCCTGCGACGCCGAAGCGCTTTCTTTTGCCGTAGCGAATTCCTGCCTTGCGCATTCTGTGTCGGGGGACTATAACTACGTTTCAAAATCCGACGTGCTTGCTCTGATGAGGGGTTCGGCTTCGGGAAGGGTTCAACGTTAACTTTCAGATGTTTAAATGCGCGTAAAATACGCAGTATCCTGTGCTGTTATTTTGGCGGTTCTTGCGTGGTGCGCATGGTGCGCGATAACGCGCGGGAGCGACATTGGCGCGTATCCATCAAAATATTTGGCGCTCATATGCCCGTTTTCTGCGGGAGGGGGGACAGATCTGCTCTCAAGGACATGCGCGTCGGAGCTCTCAAAGTCTCTCGGCAAGCCCGTAGCGGTATTTAATATTACGGGCGGGGCAGGCACGCTTGGCTTCATCGAGGGCGCTGGCGCCCCGGCGGATGGCTATACGCTTACTATGTTGACATTTGAAATTAATACTCATTGGCTGCGCGGCTTCACTTCGGTGTCGGCGAAGGATTTTGAAATCGTGGCTCTGTTAAATTCCGACCCTGCATGCATAGCAGTCCCCGTGGAATCTCCGATAAAGGATATTTCGGATTTTGCAAGGGCCGGGAAATCCGGCGAGAGATTAACTGTGGGCAATTCCGGGATTGGCGGAGTATGGCACTTGGCTTCGGAGTCCTTCGCACGAAAACTCGGGATAGAGACAATTTCAATTCCTTTTGAGGGCGCTTCCGGGGCGATTACGGCAATGCTCGGCTCGCACATAGACGCAGTCTGCGCGGGCGCTGCCGAACTCAAGCGGCATGTGGATTCCGGAAAAATCCGCGTATTGGCGGTCATGGACAAAACGCGCGTGGGATATTTTCCCGATGTTCCAACGTGTGCTGAAACCGGGACTAACCTCAGGTTTTGCACATGGAGGGCAGTGGCCGTCCCGCGCGGCACTCCGCAAAACGTAATAGAATTGTTGGCTGCGAAACTCGAAGATTTTTCAAAATCCGGGTCTGCCGATGATTTTGCAAAGCGCACGGGTACGAATATAGCATTTAGAAAGGGCGACGGATTTTTGCGGGAGATCTCCGGGAGTGAAGCGGAGCTCAAGGAGTTAATGGAGCGCCTAAAACTCTTGTGACAAGTTATGAAAAATGCTTTTCTAACGCTATTCTTTTCGCTCTTTTGCGCGTATGAGGCATTTAGCCTTGCCGCCGATAAAGGCGGCATTTCAGGGGCGTCCGCTTGCCCCATGGCGGCGGCTTTGCTAATGGCGGCGTTTTCCTTGGGTGATCTGCTTTGGACACATTGCAGGGGGAAGAGAGGCAAGAAAGATTCGCCCGATGTGAGCTCTCGCAAGCCGGATTTATCTTTGGGCATATTTTTCAAGCTCGCCTTTGCGAGTGCAATTTACGCGCTTTTAATGCCCCATATCGGGTTTGTCGTTTCGACCGGTTTGTATTGTGCAGCAGTGCTTTGGATATTTTCTTATCGGGACATTCTTGTGTCTCTGGCTTTTGGGTATGCGGGAGCGGCTATATTGTATTTCGTATTTTCGGCGATTATGAAAGTGGCGCTTCCGGCGGGATTTTTGAACTAAGACTTAAACTGGCTATGGATATTTTTTCCCAGATAGCTTTAAATTTTTTAGAACCTGCATACTGGATAGCGATATGCGCTGGCGCTTTTATTGGACTCATACTTGGCGCCATACCCGGGGTTTCCGCTACAATGGCAGTTGCGCTGATTCTTCCGTTTACTTTCGGAATGCCGATAATATTTGCTCTTGCGCTCATGCTCGGCATTTACTCCGGATCCGTGTACGGTGGAAGCATTCCCGCCATACTCTTTAAGACGCCAGGCACACCCGCCTCCGCCGCCGTTATATTCGACGGATACGCGATGACTCGGAACGGGGAGGCTGGAACGGCTTTAAAAGTTGCCGCATTCTCCATGTTGGGAGGAGGGCTGATAGGAGCTTTTATACTTCTTTTACTCGCGCCCCAGATTGCGGTTTTAGCGGTTAAGTTTGGGCCGTCGGAATTTTTTGCAATGGCGCTTTTCGGAATACTCGTGATAGTATCCGTATCGGAAGAGCCTTTCTTTAAGACGATGGTGGCGACTCTCGCAGGGCTTATGCTTTCATGCGTTGGCATGGATCCCCTATCGGGGTGCGCGCGCTTTACGTTCGGTTGTGCCAGCCTTATGGAGGGCTTGCCATTTGTTCCGGTTTTAATCGGTCTTTTCGCGGTTGCCGGAGTCTTTGGAAGTTCCTCTGACGAGCTTATGGCGCATGGGGAAAGGCTGAAAAGTGCGGGAGGCGCTTTGATCCCCGCGCTCGGCCGCGTTTGGAGAACCGTGGCAAAATCCAGCCTTATAGGAACTTTCATCGGTTCGACTCCCGGCGCGGGATGCGATATAGCCGCTTTTGTTTCCTACGGGATTGCGCGCAATTCGGCGGGAGACAAAGATAAGTTCGGCGCGGGTGAGCCAAAGGGAGTTGCCGCTGTCGAATCGTCGAAAGCCGCCTGTACTTCTGGAGCGCTTATACCCCTTTTATCATTGGGAATACCCGGCGATTCTGTCACGGCCATTTTAATAGGCGCTTTTATGGTCCACGGTATTGCCCCCGGGCCTTTGCTCATCGAAAATTCGGCTCCGCTGGCGTATTCAATATTTACGACTGTCGTGTTTGTTCAGATAGCCGTTTTTATTGTGGCATTTCTTTCAATCAAGTGGAGCGCGTTGGTCCTAAAGTGCGATCCGCGCTTTGTTAAGGTTTCGATACTTGCGCTTTCTATGGTCGGATCCTACGCAATGCGCAACAATATGTTTGACGTCTGGATAGCGATTATTTTTGGAATTGTGGGCGTTATAATGAGCCGCGGAAGATATCCTGTGGCTCCCTTTCTCTTGGCATTGATTCTTGGGCAAATGGCGGAAGTGAATTTTAGGCGGGCATTTTTAATAGGGGGGGATTCAGCAGCATTTATTTTTGAGCGCCCGGCGACTCTTTTCATACTTGCGCTTGCGGCGCTTTTTATAATTTTTTCCATCGCGCGCAGGATAAAATTCCATTTTGGAAGAATAAAACAATAAAACAAAAGGTTCGGGAAATGCCGTCATTAAAAGAAAAACTCGAAAAATTGCGAATAGTAGCAGTTGTAAGCGTCGACAACCCTTCGGACGCCGTTGATTTGGCGGAAACCCTTTGCGAAGGCGGAATCAATGCGGTGGAAATGACTTTGAGGTCTCCGAACGCCCTAAGGTGCATAGAGGCGGTAGTTTCCAAGGTCTCAGCAATGTGCGTAGGGGCGGGGACTGTCTTGACTCAAAATCAGGCGGAGGCCGTATCCGAAGCGGGAGCGGCATTTGCTGTGGCTCCCGGCTGCAATGCGCGCGTGCTCGAAAAGGCGCGAGAGTTGGATTTGCCTTTCGCTCCTGGCATCATGACCCCGAGCGATATTGAAAAATCTCTTGAATTCGGACTCGCCACGATGAAGTTTTTCCCCGCCGAATCAAGCGGCGGAATAAAACATTTGGAGAGCATGGCGGCCCCATACAAGCATCTCGGCGTTTCCTTCCTCCCATTGGGGGGGCTCAATGCGGAAAACATGAAAACATATTTATCTTCTCCTTTGGTTTGCGCTATAGGGGGGTCTTGGATAGCGCCGGCACCTCTGATAAAGGATAGAGATTGGAAACATATTTTACAAAACGCGAGATCCGCGGTAGCGAACCTTTCTTAAAGAGCTTCATTTGGTCAGCTATCAATCTATTGTTTTGATAGGTCTCCAAATAACCTGTTAAAAGCGCATCGCGGGATTCAAAGAGCTTGACTGGACTTTTTACACAATTAGCCTGTTTTTACTTTTTTATGAGGAGGTCCTTATGTTTACAGGCATTGTTGAAGCCACAGGCAAAGTCGTGTCATTAACCGAAGGGAAGGCGGCTTGGACGCTCAAGCTAGAGCTTCCGCAATTTATTGCGGAAACTTTGTCGCTTGGAGATTCGCTCGCGTGCAACGGTTGCTGCTTGACCGTCGTGTCCATAGAGTCAAACGCGGCTTCTTTCGAGCTCCTCGAGGAGACATTGCGCCTCACTTCCTTTGAAGGGATAAAGCCAGGCACTCCCGTAAATCTCGAGCGCCCGCTTTCAGCCGGGGCGAGGCTCGGAGGGCACTTCGTTTCGGGGCATGTGGACGCGCGCGCTGAGATTTTGGATTTTGAACAAAGGGGCAAAAATTTCTTTTTGAAAGTCCGCGTTCCAGGGGAATTTTCAAAGTATGTAGTTTATAAAGGAAGCATAGCTATAGATGGAATATCTCTAACTATAGCCGAAGACGGATCGGATTCTTTGGCGGTTTGGCTCATTCCCCACACGTTGGCCGTCACAAACCTCGGAGCATGTAAAAAAGGAGGACTCGTAAATCTCGAGTTCGATTTGCTCGCAAAATATGCCGAAAAAATAATCGCGGGGAATCGTGAAAAATCGCCGTATCAGCCGTAGCGACATGCGCCTTTTGAAGGCGCTTTTAAAAAGGATTCCCAAGGGAGAACGCGCATTTTTTCTTGCGATTCTCGCATTCCTTTGGGGATTGTGGGCTATCGGGGGATTCTTTTTTGGAAAAAATTCTTCAGAGCTGGAGAGTCACGATTCCTTCTCTCAAAATCAGCCTTCGGAACGCGGATCGGGTTTTGCTAATCCGGACTGCGTGCGGGTGTGTTCATGGAATGTTCGCAACTATTCGGTCGCGAATAGGAGGGTTGGGGAGGAATGGAGAGAGTTTCCAAAACCTGAGAGCGAAAAGTTCCAGCTGAGAAAGTCTCTTAGAACCATAAACGCAGATATTGTCTTGCTTCAAGAAATGGGCGATCCAGCATTTCTCGATGAATTGCGCTCGGATTTGCGCTCGGAAGGGATTGATTATCCATTCGCAGCAATCACATCTCGCGATTCGTCCATGCGCTTGGCGATGCTTTCGCGTTTGCGGCCGGAAAAAATTCTCGATGCGCATTCGATTTCTTTTAATTTCAAAGGCGATCGCCGATTTTCTCCGCGGGGAACTCTCGGAGCGCAATTTAGAACAAACGGCGTCAAGTGGTGCGTCTTTACCGTACACTTAAAAAGCAAGCAGGGAGGGCGGAAATCAGATAAAAATTTTTTTCCGTTTAGATGTTCCGAGGCCTCGGCTATAAGCTCAAAAATCGTGGATTTTGCGGGAAACTCCAATATGATCATGCTGTGCGGTGATTTTAACGACGAGCCGTCGACCGGGTTATATTTGAGATTTTCAAACAGAATTCTGACTTTCGCGCTCCTGCCTTTTGTCGATGGTGATAAGGCTTGGACGTATTATTGGGCAAAGAAAGATGCGCATTATGTTTACGACTATTTTCTCTTGTCTAATTCTCTTATGAAAATAGCCAGCCCTGCAATGCTTGCTCCGTTTTCTGTGGCTAGCGACCACCGTCCGATCTATACAGATTTGGACTTTTCCAAAATTAAAGAAAATTAAATTATCAGGGCCGAGATTTCGACTTTTGAGCACGCACATTGAAAGCGCTTGAGGAAAAAATTTTTTTCTGCATGCGCTCGACAGTGCTCACTATTGCAATAAATAGCATAGCTGTTGCTATTAACATGGCGTCCGTATAAATTGAAAAACAAAAAACAGCTTCGATTTTATCGATAGTTAGGACTGAATTTGAACCAAGCCGGACTATATATAGGGAAATGGTAAGAACCCATATAAACCACCATGTTGAGGTTAGAATAATATCGCTTATATTATCCCCCTCCCTTAAAGCGCGTCTTGACGCCTTAAAAATATTTTGAATTACTTTTACAGGAAAAATAAAATTTATAAATGGCAGGAAATACGAGATAGCTGACGCAAAAGGAGAATATGGAAAAATTTTACTGGCTGATTTCGCATTTTCAGCTGCGCAATAAGTCCATTTATATGCCGCATACATAGTCGCCAGCAGCATTGTGTTCAACATCATATTTAGAAGATAGTTTATGAGCTTGTTTTCCTTTACTGTGAGAAAGTATTCAACTGCGGACATTCCGAGATCATCTTTTACATAGCCAGAATAGATTTCTATATTCCCTAAAGTGAAATATATTTTAGCCATGCAGAATATGCAAAAGGAAATTAAGACAGCCCTGAAAACGGAGGAAAAGAAGCTGATGTTTTTTAGCATCTCCTCGCTTGAGGAATTATAGCGTATATTTTTGATTAGGTCCGAATCTGATAAAGGCTTCCAGGCTTTTTGGAGAGGAGACCACACGAGTGTGGCATCGCTGATTTTTCCGTCGGAATATAGTTTCAAAATGGCTGCGTCGGCCAAAGGTCCGATTTTTTTTCTGTTGTCAACGTAATACCACATCGGGCGATAAATTTTTTAGTCGGTATTGCTTACACGCGCCTTGTTGTCAAACGATTTTAAAATAAAATACTTTCATTTTCCGATGCAGAACGAGGAGAATATCCTGTCGAGAATCTCGTCATTTTCGGTTTTCCCAACGATTTCTCCGAGGCTATCAAGGGCTTCCCGCAAATCTGACGCTGCCAGTTCGCGCAGGCCGTCGTTCGATATCTTTTCCGAGGCGGCGAGCAATGCGTCTTTAGCCCGTGCAAGGGCATCTGCATGGCGCGCGCTCACAAGTATGTCGTCGGCGGAAGCGGCAATTTTATTCTTTTCGGCGAATCTTAAAATGGAAGTTTTGAGTTCGGAGATGCCCTCGCCGGTTTTACAGGATACTTTTACAGCTTCATAGCCGGGGAAAGCTTGTTCTAAAACAATGCTTGGAGACGCGCTAATATCGGTTTTATTAAGCACTATGATAGTGTCTCCTTTGGATATCAGCTTGTAAAACTTTTTGGGGAAATCCGGCATCGGCGCGGAGGAATCCAATATGAGAAGCTTCATGTCGGCATGCGAAATTTTTTCCATTGCGAGGGCTATCCCTTCTGCTTCTATTGCATCTTCTGCATCGCGCAGCCCCGCAGTATCGAGAAGATTTGCGAAATGGTCTCCGACGGGCATTCGCTCTCCTATTACATCGCGCGTAGTTCCCGCTACCGGGCTGACTATAGCGCGCTTTTCTCCGAGCAGAGCGTTCATTATTGAGGATTTTCCCGCATTTGGAGCGCCCGCTATTGAAATGTTAATTCCGCCGCGCAGAATCGGGGCATATCGGGCGGTATCAATGAGCTTTTGCATATTCCCGGATATTTCGGCGGCAGATTTTGCAATGGCGTCCTTGTTTTCATCGGGCAAATCCTCGTCTGGGAAGTCTATGTAGGCTTCGATAATGGCGCTAATATCGGCTATTGCGCCGCTAAATCCACGGATTTTTTCTCCCAATTCACCCGACATTTGCCTTCGCGCCGCTTCAAGGGATCGCAGGCTTTTTGCTTCAATTGTCAAAGCTACCGCTTCTGCCTGAGAGAGATCCATTTTGTCGTTTAGGAAGGCGCGCCTTGTAAATTCTCCAGGCTGTGCGGGCGAGCATCCGCGCTCGAACAGATCCCGCAGGATTTCCGAACATATGAGAGGATTTCCGTGGCAGGATATTTCGAGCATATCTTCTCCCGTATACGAAGCGGGGGATTTGAAATATGTAAAGAGCACATCGTCAAGGATTCGTCCGGACATGTTTTTATATTGAGCCAGGCGGGTTCGGCGCGCTTCTGGTTCCTTCGTAGAAAAGATTTCCATTGCAAGCTTTGCGCAATCCGGACCGCTAAGCCTTATAACGGCTATTGCGGAAGGGCTGTTTGGAGTTGAGAGTGCGGCTATTGTTCCGTTCATTTTCCGCCTTTTATTCGCGCGTATGCCGATATGAAAATCGCAGATATGCAAAACGCTATTCCGCCTGCCGTGGCGGCTTTTAGATGCGCTTCAAATTTAGAGGCGCCCGTATTATTTTCAAAGCTTATGGCCTGTCTTTTTTGCCATGGCGAAAGTCTGCTTTCGTAAATTGAATAGCTGCCGAAATAGCCAGAAATGCCCACTAGCAGTGATGCGACCAATATTAGAAATTTTTGCTTGTTTGAGCGCGCTCTCATTTCGATTTTCTCGCAGAAAGGCATTGCGAGAGTTTTTTCATGTTAAATTTTGCACCTGGAAGTATGCGGTTCTTTTCAAACCAGCCGCGGTTTACCTCGAGGCAATATGATATGTCGCTGCGCGAAGATGTCACTGAATCGAGATTAAAAGGATGAAGTGGGCGCGTCTCGGTAAGGACGCCGTCCTTGTCGAAGAAGCCAATGTCAAGGGGAATAGATGTGTTTTTCATCCAGAACGACGCGCGAGCGGGAGCGTCGTAAACGAAAAGCATGCCGGAATTTTCCGGCAGGCTTTCGCGCCCCATCAATCCGCGCGCCTTTTCAAAGTCGCTTACGGCTATTTGCGCACGTATCGGCTTCCCGCCTATCTCAAGATTAAACCATGTATCCGACGTCGCGCGCGGCATTTGCTCCGCATTGGGCGAACAAGCGCATGCAAACAATGCGATAGCGCCCATTAGTTTGGCGGGCAGTTTTTTTAATGTGCATTTTGCGGCACCGCGCAGATTTTGTGAGATGCTTCGCTTGTCCGGAGACATTTCAGCATTCCTTTGAAATTCTAAAATCATTTGCTTTTTAGTCTGTACATAGAGAAGTGTTCGGCAATAATAAATTTCGAATCTCTATAATTATGAAAACTGCAAAAGTCCTCTACGGCGGCAGCGGGGATTCCGCCGATATCCTTTGGCTTACGGGTATTAAGATTCACGATCCCTTTTACTCTTTCATCGTTGACGGAAAGGTATGCGCCCTGCTAAATGCCTTGGAAATAGGAAGGGCGCGTAAAAATTCAAAAATAGAGGTTTTTTATGATTTGAACTCGATTTCCGGTTCTGCAGGAGTGAAAAAGAATCAATGCGCCTCTGAAATTCTTGCCGGCATACTCAAGAAAGCGCGCGTAAAGCTCTTGGAAGTCCCGTCGGATTTCCCGGCTCTTGAATTTTTGCGGCTGAAAAATCTCGGCTTTCAAGTCGAGGTTGTCGATGGGGAATTCTTTCCCGAACGCGCGGTAAAAAATCGCTGTGAAGTATCGGAAATAATAAAAGCCAACACTGTCGCCGCCGCCGGTTTTGCTCTCGTTCAGCAAATACTGGAATCTTCAAAGATTGAAAAGGGGATATTATTCTTTGAGGGGAAGCCCCTAACGAGCGAATTTTTGCGCTCCGAGATAGAGAAACTATCATCGGCGATGGGAGCTTGCGCGGAGAATACTATCGCCGCCGCCGGCGATTTGGCTTGCGATCCCCACGAAGTCGGCAGGGGAAAAATACGTGCCGATTCCTTAATTGTCGTTGACATTTTCCCCCGCCTCGTATCGTCCGGCTACTTCGGAGATATGACGCGAACATTTTTGAAGGGAACTCCGTCAGAATCCCAGGTTTCACTTGTCGAAACAGTCATGCTCGCGCACGACGAAGCCATAAAAAAAGTGCGTTCCGGAATTACCGGTTCTGAAGTTCATGCCGCAGTTGAGGAGATTTTTGAAGATAGCGGGTATCGCACATATTGCCGCAAGGGCGCATGGGAAGGCTTCATACATTCCACCGGGCATGGGCTCGGATTGGACGTTCACGAATTTCCCTCGCTGTCGCCGAGATGCAATCGCAATTTGGAGGCGGGGAATGTCGTCACTATAGAACCCGGGCTCTATTATAGGGGCGTTGGAGCTTGCAGAATAGAAGACAATGTTCTCATACGGAAAAGTGGAGGAGCAAAAATACTATCGGAATATCATTATGAATGGGTTGTGGATTAGCGGAGGGTTTTGCTTTAAAAATGGTTGCCAAGCTATGGCGTTATTATAAAACGTCCGTCTATGTTCAGGTTGCTGTTTCCTTTGTTTGCTTGTCTTCTAAGCTGCCTTCCATTTAAGGCGCAGTGTGCTGACATTTCAGATTTGTTTAAAGAGCGTTCTAAAAGTTTGGTTTGCGTGCGGTTTGTCGTAGAGAGAGAAGAAAGCCGCGAGCAGAATTGGACTTGGGGCAGTTTAGCCAATGAGGAAGGTCTAATTTTAATTCCAAGTTTTCAAGTGCCTTACGAGCGCATATCCGCACTTAGAGAATTCAAGGTGTTTTGGAACGGCTGCGACCCAGACGGTGTTGATGCGGAGTATCTCGGCCGCGATAAGCGCGGATTAATAGATTATATTCGTTTAAAAGAGGTACCGGAAGATTTGGTTCCCTTGTCGCGGTTTGTCCGCGGCAAGCCTCCAAAGATAGGCGATAAGGTTTGGGGAGTGGGAATGTATTCCAAGGAGATAGAATGGTTGCCGCGTTGCTATACTTCATATGTGAGCGTTTTAATTGACAAGCCTCTATTGAGCTATTATTGCGATTCAAAAGTCGCACAAATAGGAGGTCCGGTTTTCAACATGCAAGGCGATTTTATTGGATTTGCATTCTGTCGTGTCGAAAAAATTTATATCATTGCAGACCAGAAATTCAATCAAGCACTTATAAAATTTGCCAGTCCCGACTCGTCGGATTTCTTTTATTCGGCAGAAGAATTCGATAAGCTAACCAAAGATTTGCCGTCAACCCCGGAGGGAGATATATTGCCATGGATAGGGGTAATTCAAGTGCAGACGCTTAAGCGCGATGTTGCCAAACTCATGGGGCTCGAAAATAAAACAGCAATTGTCGTTGGGGACGTTATAGATAAATCTCCTGCGCAGAAAGCTGGAATCTCCAAGGGCGATATCATTCTTTCTATTGACGGCAAAGAGTTGGAACATTTTGTTTCGGAACCATTCCTTTATATGGATTTTGCTTGGAAACTTATGGAAAAAAAGCCCGGCGATAAAGTGTCGTGGGGAGTAATTTCAGCAGGGGAATCCCAGCCAAAGAACGTCGAGATAGTATTGGCTAAAGATCCGAAGGATTTCCGCAGAAGCGAATATAAATATTTTAAGCGCCTCGGCTTTTCCATCAGAGAGTTTTTACTTGATGATTCCATTAATCGCAGGATTTTGAAGCTCGATGTAGACGCGGCAGTAGTGCAGTTTGTAAAACCTAACAGCCCTGCCAGTTCCGCTTTGCCTACGCCACTTTCCAAAGGAGATATGCTGAAAGAAATAAATTCGCGCCCGGTGAACAGCTATTCTGAAGCTGTAAAAGTGCTTTCAGAAATCGCCGAAGATAAAAATGCCAAAGATCTCGTATTGCTGGTCGAAGACTTCAATGAAACGAAAGTGATAAGGATAAAGCTCGACTAATGAAAAAAATTGCGTTTTTTGCGCTTTTGTTCCCGTTCCTGTTCAATCTCTGCCTTTCTGAGAAGACATCGGCTGAGGCGGAGAATTCGTATGCGGCGATTGAAGCTATGGTTCGCGAATCCACGGATTTGCTTTCTGAAAACGCGTCGGCAGATGAGAAATGGCGCAGGGAGAAAGCCGAAATGCAATCCCAAAGAGATGTATTGTTGGCGCATATAAAGATTCTCGAGGATAAAATTGCCGCACTTGAGGCAGCATTGCAAGATCTCCATTCGAGAAATGCCGATGCGGACAAGAGGATTCTTCTGCTCGACGAGGCGGAAAAAAAATTCGAAGAGCAGACAGACAAGTGCATTCAAAACCTGCTTTCAAACGCCGCTGCGCGTAGCATTTTAAAAGAAGCGCACGCCATGCCTCAAAATCTCGCTGATTGCGATCCGCTTGAAAAATTCGCCCTTTTTTCAGATGCGGTAAAAATACTTCTTCGCGCGGACACGGCGCTTGAACGAAAGCCGGGTTTTGTTTCAACCGGACTCTTTTCCCGCTTTTCCGGAACAGGCGGGGAAGGCGTAGTTTTCCTAAAAAAGACATCATCTGGCCTGGAGGGGAGCGAATGAAGCCAGTTTTAAAAATATTTTTTCTTTATTTGCTGTCTGTTTCCTTCGCGAGCGGAAGCGGCGATGTTGCTGGGCTTGCGGATTGGGCGAAATCTGACCTCCAAACGGCGCGCGAGAATTTTTCAAAGGCCGAATCTGCGCGCGGCTCCGAGCGTAAAAAATTGTCTGCTGAGCTTTCCGCATTGGGGGAAAAACTTGCGTCGCTTCAAAAGAGGATCGACGAGTTGGAGCAGCTAAAACGAAAGGCTGAAAATACTGGCAGGCTTTTGCAATACAAGGAATCGCGCGCCAAAGAAATGGCGTATGCGCTGTCAGCGTTTGCAGGTTCAGACGATATCCCGGGCTCATTGTCGAATTTTAGTAGCTTTGCCGAAAAAATTATGGCTCGGGAAACTTCAAAAATTCTTTCCCCCGAACTTCCCCAAAAGTGTGATGTTTCGGATTTGCGGGGAGATATTTTGTCTGGCGAGAGTTTTCGTGTAGGGGCTTTTCGCTATTTTGTTTCTGGCGACAGGGCGGGGTTTCTCTCAGCGGATTCTGTCCTGTATGGCGAGGATTGGGGAAGGGATATACGGAATTTTTTCGAAGGGAAATCCGACGCAATACCAGCCGATTTGAGCGGCGGTGAACTTTATAAGCGAGAGCGGAGCGGCGGTGGAATAGCTTCAGATTTCGCGCGCGGAGGCGTGTGGATGTGGCCTATAGCATTTTTCGGATTGATATCTCTTGGAGTTTGCGTGTTGAAGGCGTTTAGTTTTTCACGCCTGCGCCGCGCGCCTGATGGAACTGTAAAAAGAATATGTACTGCGCTCGATTCCGGAGACGAAGGCAGGGCTCTAAAATTAAGCGAGTCTTTAGGCGAGCCTTATTCGGATATGCTTTCCGAACTTATAAAATCGCGCGGGCTCGGGCAGGCTACGCTCGAGGAGTTATCCTACGAATATATGTTGCGCGCCGGAGACAGGCTATTTTCAAAACTTTCAATATTGTCCGTCAGTGCTTCGGTATCTCCGCTATTCGGTTTGCTCGGAACTGTTACGGGCATAATAAAAACTTTTGGGGATCTTTCGACTTACGGCGCTGAACAGGCCAGAGCCATTAGTGCGGGCATAAGCGAGGCCCTCATCACGACCGAATATGGTCTTGTTGTAGCGATACCGGCATTCGTGGCTCACGTATTGTTTTCCAGAAGGGCAAAGGCAATAATATCGGATATGGAAAAAATAGCTTCCGGTTTTCTCGGAGCTTTGGAGAAGTGACATGGATTCGTTTTGCGAGGCTTTTATAAAAATATTCGAGGCAGGGGGAGTGTTAATGTACCCTATTGTCGCTATGGCTTTTTTCCTGTATTTCTCGGGGTTTGAAGTTTGTTTTAGAATGAGGCGCTGGAATAAAATATGTTCCGACGATGCGCTTTTTAAGGCTGCTTATTCCAGATATGTTTTGTCTCTTCCACGCCCCCCAGGAGAGTCTTTTGCAGATCTAAAAAAAACATTCTCACTGCTCCGTTCAGATTTGACATCCGGCATAGACAGGCGTTTGGCAACACTTAAGGCGCTTTCCGCGGCCGTCCCCCTCTTGGGACTTTTAGGAACTGTCTCGGGCATGATGCTTTCGATATCTTCGGCGGCAAATGATCCCTCGGGGGTTGCGGAAGGAATTTCAAGCGCTTTGATTACTACTCAAGCCGGGCTCGTCGCAGCCATTCCTGCCTGGATAGTAGTCGTTTTTGCGGGGGCGCAAACCCAGCGCTTGATGATAAGCATAGCACAAAGGGAATCCGATTCCATTAGGAGGGCATTATGAGCTTGCGCCGACCCAGATTTGACGAGGAGAACGCCGTCGAAGCGATAAATATATCCCCGCTTATAGACGTTATTTTTATTCTCCTAATATTTTTTATCGTCACAATGTCTTTTGCCGACGGAGCTGCCATGAAGCTTGAAGTTCCGAAAGCTGCCAGCGCCGTTCGTTCAGAGGCGTCTGCCGTCACGCTTGTTTTGGACGAAGATTCCTCAGTCTTCCTCGACGGAGTTCGCTACGGCGTATCCTCGCTGCAGGCTCCGCTAAAAGAGAAGCTCGCCAATACGGGAAAAATAGTAATACGCTGCGACTCCCGCGCCAATGTCAAAGGTTTGGTGGAAATTATGGATTGCGCAAAGCTTTGCGGAGCGCGCGAAATTTACGTGGGGGTGGATAAAAAGAAATGAACGAAGCAAATGCCAGTTTTGCAAGGCGTTCCGATTTTGCCCCGAGTCTGCTTTGCGCGGCTTTGCTTACGGCGGCTATGTTTTCCATATTGCCATTCTCAACGGGCGGCAATTTCGCATCCGAGCTCTCTCTGGGAAAGCCTGTCAAAGTATGGTCTTTAGAGAAGAGTTTTTCGTCGGAGACTTCTTCTCCTAATTCCGCCCGTGGCCTTTCGCTTGATGTTCCATCTATTTCGCCGGAATTGCCTATTCCGGATTCTTCAGAAATCCTCTCCATTCTCGAATCGAATATTTTTCCGCGCGGCATTCAAATGGCAGATATTTCCGAATCACCGGAGAAATCTTTTGTTATGCGGGAATTTGCCGTCTCCTCGGACTCGCGGAACTTTTCTTCGGCGGTATTTGAACTTTCGTCTCTTGACAAAATTCCTCGAATGCTTCGGCATGCGGCCGTAAAATATCCCCAAAATCTTTTTGAGGCAGGCAGGGAAGGGGAGGTTCGGCTTTCAGTAGTAATAGAATTCGACGGGACTCTCACCGTGGAAGGAGTTGAAGATGGCAGCGATGCAGATTTTATTGAATCGGCTCGTTCGGCGGTCGAAAAAATGCTTTTCGAAGTTCCTACCAGGGGTGGAATGCCTGTAAGGGCACGCTTTATTCTTCCGATACCTTTTAAAATTCAAAACGGCAGATGAAAAAATTTTGCGCGATATTTCTGTCTTATCTCTCATTCAGCATTTCTCCGGCAGAGGATGCGGCTCGGGATAGTTTTGAATCGCTCTTTGGCAATGTGCCGTCTGTTTCAAAGAAAGAGGCGGAATTGCTTAGGTCGGCGGCGAATTCCGGCAGCGACGAGGAGGCTTTGAAGATTTTGGAGGCTTCGCGTTCCGAAGATTGGTTCGGGGCGGGAGCTTCCTTCAATTTGGGGAATGCGTATTATAGAATGGGCGCCTATTCCGACGCGGCGCGTGCATACAATGCGGCAATTAAAAAAATGCCTGCCTTTTTTATGGCTCGAAAGAATTTGGGCTTTGCCCTGTCTGCCTTGGGCGACAGAGAGGGTGCCCGGGGAGAATTTTTAAAAGCATTGGCTTTATCCGGCGGATCGGATTCGGATATTCTTCTTTGGCTTGCTTCTATGCACCTTGAAAAAGGAGATTTTTCATCGGCATTAACTTGTTGCAATCAGGCTCTTGTATACTCGCCGGGATTGGAGCGGGCAAAGTTTTATAAGGCTCTTTCACTTTGCGAATTGAAGCTTAATGACGAAGCTGAAAAGCTTTGTCTGGAACTTTTGTCAGACAGGGCGAATAACGCCGAGGTCATGAAGCTGCTTGCGCGTGTGAGAGCCGCGAAAGGAGACAGGCGTGGGGCGATCGCAGCACTTAAAATACTGTCGGCGGCGGGAAAGTGCGATGCCGGCACTTCGGAGTTTCTCGGGGCGCTATACTATTCAGAGGGGCTTTACGGGCTTTCAGCTGCCACTTTGGGAAAGCGGAGGGCGGTTGATTGCGCTTATGCGGCTTTCAGGTCGGGCGATATTGAATCCGCTTTAAAAATTGCCCAGAGCGCGCGAGGCGAACCAGGTGCTTCCAAAGTAATAGCTTTGTGCCACTTGTTCTCTGGGGATTTTAATTCGGCATTTGAAACTTTTTCATCAATACCTAAAAACTTGTCGCCAGATCCGGAACTGGATTTCTATGCCGCGCGCGCGGCTGCCGCTTTGGGAAAAATTTCGGAGGCGATATCGCTTTATTCATCGGCAGCGCAAAGCGCCGGTTTTGAAAAGGCTGCAATGTACGGCATTTTAGCGGTTTATTCCCGCAATGGGGATATTTTTAATGCCTTGCAAACGGCGAGAAAAATAGAATCCTCTTTTCCTTCTGATGAAATCGGAAAGTACAGGAAAAGATTGGAGGATCGCTTAAATGACATGGAAAAGCCCGCACGGTAGAAAGCTTCCTGAACGCGTCGGTCCGCCGCTGATAATGGGAATTCTAAATGTTTCTTCGGATTCCTTTTCAGATGGAGGGGAATATTCCGATATGGGTTCAGCGCTTGAAAGGGTGGCTTGCATGCTTCAAGAGGGAGCCGATTTTATAGATATTGGAGCCGAATCTACCCGCCCCGGTGCCGTTGAATTATCAGAGTCCGCAGAAATGGATCTCCTCATGCCAAAGCTTGAAAAAATCCGCGCGGATTTTCCGGATTTGGCGATATCCGTAGATACATATAAGCCTTCAGTCGCCCGCGCTGCAATTTCTGCCGGGGCGGATATCATCAACGACGTTAGAATGGGAAGCGGGGAAAATGCTTATCCTATGGCTCAAACTGCCGCGGAACTTGCATGCCCGATTATAATCACCCACAATAGCAGGGGCAGAAACTTTAAAATATCGCACTTCTTGAGCGAAATGGATTCCCTCGTATCGCTTGCGATGTCCGAAGGAATGGTCAAATCCCAAATAATTCTCGATCCCGGCATAGGCTTCGGAAAAACCGAGCGGGAAAACATTGAGATATTGCGCGAGCTTTCAAAGTTGCGCGAGCTCGACTGCCCGGTTCTCCTCGGCGTTTCAAGGAAATCCATGTTTAAAGGAATCGTGGGTGACGACTTTTCCGATAGGGACGACGCAAGCGCTGCAGTGTCTGCCATAGCCGCCTTTCAAAATTCCGCCGACATATTGCGCGTGCACGACGTCAGAAAAACTTTCAACGCAGTCAAAACCGCATATAAAATAGGATGGACGAAATAGTAATAAAAAATTTAAAAGTCAGGGGAAGGCACGGTTGCTTTGCCGCCGAGCGCGATAAGCCCGGAGATTTTGAAGTCTCCATGAGACTATTTTTGGACTTTTCTCGCGCAGCTCAAAGCGACGAGCTATCCGACACGGTTGATTACCCTTCCGCAATGAAAATTGTCGAAGAGGTTTTTTCCGGACCGAGCGTTAGGCTCATAGAAAAACTTGCCGATAAAACAGCAAGAGAGTTATTCGTCCGATTCCCAGTTTTAGAGGCGGCGGAGATTGAAGTTGCTAAATTGGGGGTTGATGTCGGATTTGAATTTGGAAGAATATCTGCCGCAATAAGGCGAAACAGATCGGAGTATGGCATATGAGAAGAATAGTGTTGGCGATAGGTTCTAATGAGGGCGACAGGCGGGGAAACCTTGTAAGGGCGCTCTCGGAAATAAGCGAGTTCGCATCGCTTTTGGCTCATTCCATGATTTACGAGACGCCCCCGGAGGGGTATTTTGAACAGAGAGATTTCTTAAACGCGGCTATCCTTGCCGAGACTCCGGAAGATCCTTTCTCGCTCTTGCGCCTATGTAAAAAAACTGAAGCGAAGCTTGGCAGAAAAGCAAATTTCCGCAATGGCCCCCGCCCGATAGATATCGACATAATTTTTTACGAGGGGGTTGAAATTCACGATGAGCTTCTCGAGATACCCCATCCCAGATGGAGCGGCCGCGATTTCGTTTTGACCCCACTGCAGGATTTGTTTGCCCTGCCGGAAATGTCTATATTTGAAGACGCGCGCGCGGCATTGATGTCGCGCCCAAAAAAATTCAGACCCTTCGGAGCATTTTAAAATGCCTTCCTCCGCCGGAATACTTTATATTGTCGCCACCCCAATAGGAAACCTTCGCGATATTTCTGAGCGCGCAATTCAAACATTGCGCGAATGCGATTTGGTTGTTTGCGAAGACACGCGGGTTACGGGCGCTTTGCTTGCCAAACTCGGAATTTCCAAGGAGATGTTTGTGTGCGAAGATTCGCGCGAAAGGAGGGTGTGCCCGGTTCTTCTCGAAAAATTGCGCGGAGGCAAAAATGTGGCTGTCGTTAGCGACGCCGGAACTCCGCTCGTAAGCGACCCAGGATTCAGGTTGGTTCGCGCTTGCCGCAAGGAGGGAATAAGCGTAGTCCCTGTGCCGGGCGCGTGTGCGGCAATGGCGGCTCTTTCCGCTTCTGGATTGCCATGCGATTCATTTCTCTTCGCTGGATTCCTTCCTCCTAAGACTTCAGCAAGGAGGAATTTTTTCGAGAAATATAAAAATTTTCCGCATACGCTGATTTTTTATGAGTCTCCGCACAGGATAGACAAATTTGTTTCCGACGCGCTCGAAATATTCGGAGAAAATAGAACAGTATGCATTGCGAAGGAAATGACAAAATTACATGAGGCATTCTTCGTGGGCCGCTTGGGAGATGTCCTAAAAGCTTTGCTTGTTGCCTCTTTGAAAGGCGAGTTTTGCGCGCTTATAGCGCCTGAAGATTTCGAGTTGTGAAAAGGGTCTTGGCAATAGACGTCGGATCGAACACTATAAAGAGCCTTCTGGTTGAGAAGATCTCGGAGGGATCTTCCATATCCATAAAAAAGCTTTATGAGAAAACTTGCGAAAGGCGAATATCAAACGGGGCGGGCGGTCTTATCGACGGCGCGGAACGCCTTATAATTGACTCCATTCGGGAGTTTTTGGGCGATGCGCACCGGATTTGCGGGGGAGACTTTAAAATCGCCGCCGCCGGTACTTCCGCTTTGAGAGACGCTCCTAACGCGAAGGAAATCTTAGAATCGGTAAGGCTTGCTTCAGGGTGCGATATAAGGGTGCTTTCGGGGGTTGAGGAAGCGCGTTTGGCGCGCTTAGGCGCATTTTGCGACCCGTCCCTTTCGCGCGCGCGCCCATTAAAAACGGCTTTTTTTGATTTAGGCGGCGGAAGCATTGACATGAATCTTGGGAGAGGGGGAGACATTGTGGATTCCTGTAGCCTTCCATTAGGAGCAGTTAGATTGACAAAGAGATTTATTGGAGATGCCGCCACTTCGCTCTCTTCGGAAGTGGCGAATGAGATGAGGTTGGATATCGAAAACATTTTAGGTAAAAATTTTTCGAGCGAAAGGATTGCCGCATATAGGCAATCTGATATTTTAATAGCTTGCGGCGGAGCTGTGGGGGCGGCGCGAATTATAAAGGCCAGCCGCGGTATTCCTGAAACAGATAATGCGATTTCCGACTCTGAGATCCGCCAAATGTTTGCTGAGGTATCTCGGCTAAATTCCGAAGATAGGTGCAAACGCTTCCATATTTCGCCGGCGCGTGCGGATATTTTACCTGCGGCATTTCTCGTTATTTCCGGCATCATGCAGCTCCTTAATAAGCGGGAATTATTGCACACGTTTTACAATCTTCGCTGGGGAATAGCCTCGGAGATCTTGTAGCATATTTTTGTTTTCCAAGTGTTTGAAAATTGCCATTCCGGTAGCGATTAAGCCCTCTGGTCGATTTGGCATTTTAAAATAAAGAATTTTTTTGTAAAAAAAATTGACATCCGTTAAATAAAAAGTTTTATCTGATTTATCAAACATAGCAAGTATAACAATGAACATATTGTTTTATTTATTCGTTGCTAAAGTGCAGTTTCGCCGCCTGCTTTTTGGAGGCGATAGGTTTAGTTTTTTTGCGCGGGCATTTCTCGAGGAAAATTTCCATTCTTTTATAATTGCGGAAATATTTTTTAAAAAGCTTCCTTTTACAACTCGATCAAAGACTATTTGCTTCTCCAATTTAAAGGATTCAGCGAGCAGACTAGAATTTGGTTATGTATAGTTTTTTTAATTTTAATAATAAATTCATTTCATACAAACCTACTAACTAAAAGGAAAATCAACAATGAAAAATAGAACTATCACAGCTCTTGGCGCATATTGCGCCTTTGCATGCGGATTGAATGCCGCAGACTATTATTTTACAAATGCCGGCGGCTCATCGTGCGAGATGAACGACGGAGCAATTTATAGTATAACGTGGTCAGACGCAAACGCATGTAGCGCAACA